>JABAZV010000006.1:0-6277 GCA_018608435.1 Patescibacteria group bacterium
CCGCCCTAAATAAACAAATTCTCGGCAGAAATTGCAATCATTTTTAGCTGCAGTATAATAGCTGAGCGAAGTAGGTAATCTCGATTGTGTTTATGGTCGCTATTTTGTTTTGCTGGAAGGTTTTGTTAATTACTATGTCCTTAATTTAAGTATTGAATCATGAGTGAAAAGAGTCCAATCAAACCACTGGGAGACCGTGTTGTAGTGCGACCGCTGACTGACCAAGAATTAGGAACGGTATCAGCTTCGGGAATTATTATTCCTGAAAGTGCGAAGAAGGAAAAACCAGAACAAGGAATTGTGCTAGCGACTGGACCAGGAAAATGGGACGAAGACGGAGAAAAGCGTATCCCGCTTGATGTAAAAGATGGTGATCGGGTAGTGTTCTCAAAGTACGGTTATGACGAAGTTAAGTTTGAAGAAAAAGAATACTTCATTGTTTCAGAAAGCAGCATTTTGGGGATTTTCAACGAATAGAAGGGTGTTGAATGGAAGGTCGGGGAGGGATTTTTCAAAGAAAAATCCCTCCCCGACCAAAAGCGGCACTTAACGACTTAAAATAAGATTATTTGAATATGGCAAAAGATGTAATTTTTGGTGAAGAGGTAAAGAAGAAGCTTCAGAAAGGAGTTGATACGGTAGCAAATGCAGTAAAAATAACACTCGGTCCCCGTGGTCGAAATGTCGTACTTGATAAGGGTTATGGCGGTCCGACCATTACAAACGATGGAGTTTCAATTGCAAAAGAAATCATTCTTGAAGACAAGTTTGAAAACATGGGAGCAGAAATCATCAAGGAAGTAGCAAACAAGACTAATGAATTGGCTGGTGACGGAACAACCACAGCTATTGTTCTTACCCAAGCACTCGTGAACGAAGGTTTGAAGCAGACCACGATGGGGATTAACTCAATGGCTGTGCGCAGTGGTATGGAGCACGCTTCAAAAGATGTAGTGGCAGCGCTTAAGAAAATGTCGACTGAAATCAATTCAATTGATGAAATTAAGCAAGTTGCAACTATTTCGGCTGAAGATGCAGAGCTGGGAGAAAAAATCGCTGAAACGATAGATAAGGTAGGGAAGGACGGAGTTGTTACTGTAGAAGAATCACAATCATTTGGAATCGAAACTGAGCTTACTGAAGGAATGCAGTTTGATAAAGGTTACGTTTCACCTTATATGGTAACTAATCCAGAGCGAATGGAAGCAGATTTCAAAGATGCTCAGATTCTTATCACTGACGAAAAAGTTTCGAGTGTGCAAGATATTCTTCCGCTTTTGGAAAAAATCGCTCAAACTGGAAAGAAAGAACTCGTGATCATAGCTGACGATGTCGAAGGAGAAGCTTTGGCTACTTTTGTTGTGAATAAGCTAAAGGGAGGTTTCTCAGTTTTGGCGATTAAAGCTCCAGGGTATGGTGACCGCAAGAAAGACATTTTGGCTGACATAGCTGTTACTACAGGCGCGCAAGTTGTGTCTAAAGATATTGGTATGGAGTTAAAGAATACTGAAATTGCTCAACTGGGAAGTGCTGATCGAGTTATTTCGACCAAGGAAAATACTACGATTGTTGGTGGAGGTGGTAAGAAAGAATCTATCGATGATCGCGTTAATGCTCTAAAGGCTCAGCTTGATCAAGTTTCTAGCAAGTTTGACAAAGAGAAGTTCGAAGAACGAATTGCAAAGCTGGCTGGTGGAGTAGCAGTGATCCGTGTTGGCGCTGCAACCGAAACTGAAATGAAGTATCTCAAGCTTAAGATTGAAGATGCTGTAAACGCTACTAAAGCCGCTATTGAAGAGGGTATTGTTCCAGGGGGTGGAACTTCACTAGCCCGAGCAGCTGGCATGGTAGAAAAAGACATTCTAGGAAAGAAGGGCCTCGGTCGAGAAGAAATGATTGGTTACAACATTGTGCTCAAGGCGCTTGAAATGCCTTTGAAGCAAATTGTTGATAATACAGGTCGGCATGACGGCGCAGTGATTGTTGAGAAAGTAAAAACAGCTGGAGGTAATGCTGGTTACGATGCTTCTGCGGCTGAAATGGTGGACGACATGATCAAGGCTGGAATTATCGATCCTGTTAAAGTAGAGCGTAGTGGTGTGCAACATGCTGTATCTGCAGCTGCGATATTACTAACTTCTGAAGCTGCAATTGCAGACTCTCCAGAAGAAGGAAATTCAGGCATGCCTGATATGAGCGGTATGGGAGGAATGGGCGGAGGCATGGGAGGAATGATGTAGCCAAAAATAATGCTCGCAGAGCTTATATTTTTGGTTCTCAGAAACAACGCCCCTTACTAGGGCGTTTTTCTGAGACTCACCACGAATCTTCGCGTAAACGAAGATAATAAATAATGCTCGCAGAGCTTATATTTTTGGTTCTCAGAAACAACGCCCCTTACTAGGGCGTTTTTCTGAGACTCATAATTAAATGCTGCATGCAAAAAATAGCTAATTGCTGCGAGTTATGGGTACAAGACTGATTGACCGAGGGTTGCAGGATGTATAAAATATAAGAAGCTGTGGGCTAATTTCTGTTTACTCTTGTCAAAAATTAAAAGATGTTGCTAAATAATATTATATGGACCCTGAACAAGAAACTGTCTTTTCGTCAAATAATGAAAAAAAACACATTTTGCCTCTTGTGTCTGTTTTCGTTATTTTGGTGCTTGGTATTGTTTTTTATTGGCTAGTAAGTTTTGGTGTTGAAAAAGTAGCTGTTGATAACAGTGCTGAGCCTGTCGTAAATTCTCCGGTTGAAGTTGATACTTCAGATGAAGTTCGCACAGCCGAAGCGTCGGAAGCTGGCAGCTGTATGCTCAAAAAGTGTACGCTGGATTCCGGCGGAGTGATTACTATGATCGATAACAGCACCGTTACTTATTTGGAGCAGTATTCAAACAACGAGCCAGTTATATCAGATAAAGAAATACTATTAGATCTGTCTGAGGTGGTTGAGATTGATTTTTTTGACAAGTTAGAGATGAAATATATTGAAAATACAAATGTCGAAGTTGGTGATTTTGTTCAAGTTATAAAGAAGGGGAATGTTGTCGAGTTAGTCACGGTAATAAAGAATTAGTAAAATTAATTATGCAAACAATCACACTAAATCCACCAAGAAAGGTTTTATTAAAGTTTATGATAGTAATGTTTGCTGGATTGTTCTTGTTACTTTTTGCAAGTAGCGCTTCAGCTGCTACATACATCTCTCCTACGCCCACTTCTGAAGCTGAATTGCTAAATTGTCCTTTCACTGCTGGTGGTAATCAAACAGTGATCAGCTTGGGAAATATAAGAGGTATTTCGAGGGTTCCGGCGCTAAGTAGCCATATCGTCAACGATAATGTATCAGCGGGGGTATATTCGGTTGAACTCTATACTTGGGATTCTTATGAATCATTAGACAAATCACGCGCTTTCCCTGGGTCTGATCAAGATGATGAATCCATTCGTGTAAGTTTTAGGAGAGGAAATAATACTTTGGCCAGAACAAGTAAAACAGGTGATCTGACTGATTATTCTGATTATGCGTATTGGATAGGAACTGTCAATAGTTCTCTGACACTGTCTTCGAGTGCTGATAATATATACGTTGATTTCGTTGGCGACAGTGTCGGTGCTGGTTGTATGCGTTTGACAAGCCTTTCGTCTGCTTGTGGAAACTCTCTCGTGGAAGCAGGTGAGCAATGCGATGACGGAAATACTTCAAATGGAGACGGTTGTTCTTCTTCATGTCAAGATGAAGCTCCTCTTCCTACTAGCGCTAATTTAATTAGTCGCGATTTCAACACTCCTACTTCAATGGATGTGAGTGTTCCTTATGACATAAACTCCATAGTAAAAAACAACAGCAAAAGTGATATTTCTGTTGCCTTTGATGATGACATTCAATATTCTTACGATAACAGTAACTGGGTTGTGGTCGGAGTGAGTAAGCACGGCAGTTTGAATGCCGGCGCTTCTAGAGTAGATGCGGAGACTTTTACACCCAATACTGCAGGAAATGTCTGGCTGAAACACTGTGTGAACATAAACGGCACAGTGACTGAAGACTCTTCCGATAACTGCAGTACTAAAGGTCCATTTGTTGTGTCTAATCCGATTATCAATCCTTCTCAGGTAAACTTGGTCAGTCGTAGCCTTGTATTGCCGGCAACTATAGACGAAAATGTTCCTTTCAATCTAAGTTCGCAGGTGTATAACAATAGTGTAAATGACATCAACACATCTTTCACAGATTCTTTGAGCTACTCTTACGATGGCTCTATTTGGACTGAAATTAACACTTACCCGCACGCAAATCTCCCGAGTGGTAGCAGTCGTGTTGATAGCTCCTCCTTTACACCAAGCACGTCGGGTGATCTTTGGCTGAAACACTGTGTGAACATAAACGGCACAGTGACTGAAGACTCTTCCGATAACTGTGTCACGATAGGCCCTGTAGTAATCAATGCAGCACCAATTGATTTAACTCCTGTTTCAATTAGTATTGACAACAGTACACTTGCTAGCTTTGATCAAACAACAGGAATATTCAATAATATAAACGTCAGGTATGCAGCCAGGAATACTGGTGGCGGTGATATTAAATCTAGCTTCCTTAACTTTCTAGGCTTAGACTTAGGTGCTGATGGAGGAATAGACAGATCCATCACAGATTCTATCGGAAGCATACAGGGTAACACCTCTTCTCCTGTGCAGACGGTGACAATTGCAAATAACATATTTGTTGGTGCACATGACGTAATTGTTTGGGTAGACAATACAGCCGACAGTGCAAGTTCAGGTTCTGTGCTTGAGACTAACGAAACCAATAATAGGATTGGTCCGATAATCGTGCCTGTGCCCGATCCACTGCTTTCGATTGTTCCTGTAGACAGGATAGTCAGAAGTGGAGAATCAGCTGAGCTTGAATGGAGTACACCAGCGCTCTATCTAACCAGCTTGGACTGCGCAGTTTCTGGACCAACTCTTGACTCAATTCCCGTTGACCCTAATGCAAGCTCAGGTTCTGATTTAATTGTTACTGGTCCGCTTACCAGCAAATCAGTATTTGTCTTTTCCTGTAATATCGGACGTTCGACTTTTGAAGCATCGGTTAGCGTAAATGTTGTACCGTCTTTTGAAGAAACGTAGGCAAGATACTTTGTATAGGAAAACCAGGTGACACTCTTCGTGAGACATCTGGTTTTCTTTTATTTCAAATTACCGTTAATATTTGAAGTAGTTTTAGCACGCAAGTTTATATAACTTTTTTTAATAATATTGCGTTACAATATAGGTATGGAAAATCATCCCGCAAAACACTTTGTTCTTCAGCTTGGTTCATTAGCTAGTCTTTATTTATCCCTCAGCTTTTTACTGGTTGTACTATTTAGTCTTATCAACATAATCTTTCCAGATGCGGCTGACTCTGCTTGGGAGCTTACAAGAGCTACTGAAATGGTTCGCCTTGGTTTTGCAATGACGATTGTCTTCTTCCCAGCCTACTTAGCATTCACATGGTTTGTGAATCAAGAACGACGCATCACAGCTGGTAGTTATCTCGGGCTGACAAAATGGCTTATTTACCTTTCTCTCTTGATTGGGAGTGCTGCGCTTTTGATAGATTTGGTTGTTGTCGTTGTGACTTTCTTGAATGGCGAAATCACTGATCGCTTTGTACTCAAAGCTCTGTCTGTTCTGGTCGTGGTTGGAGCTGCAGTCTATTATTACTTACGTGATGTCAAAGGTTTCTGGGTAGAGCACGAAAAAGCTTCAAAAGCATATGGCTTGATTTCACTTTGTGTAGTGCTTGTGGTGCTGATAAGTGGACTACTAAAGATTGATTCCCCGAGTGAAGCACGTTCCATTAAAATCGACCAAAATCAAGTTAATGATTTAAGACAAATACAAAACAGCATCGAAAGAAAGCTTGTGCTTGATGGAAAATTGTCAGCTTCGCTCACTTCGCTGGATGATAGAAACTTACCAACAGCTCCCGAAGACAGAGACGCTTATGAATATTATCTGACAGATAATGGTTTCAAGCTTTGTGCTACTTTTGCTAGCGATTCTCTTGTGAACGACGATTACTATTTTGATAGACCAGTCCTAATGGAAGTAGGTGGTGTGGGAATAATCAACCCGAACGATTGGCAATATAGCGCTGGACGATACTGCTTCGAACGAGTGATTGAATCTAGTGATAGTATAAAGCCTGAAATAGGTTTTGATAGGGAGGTGGTGGTGCCGTAGTGACGTGTATGGGGCCTTTAAGGGCGACGCGCTTGCGC
>JABAZV010000006.1:6287-15349 GCA_018608435.1 Patescibacteria group bacterium
GCCCTTAAGTGTCCCGACTATACTAAGAAAGTTACATGTCTACAATTGCGCCAACTTTGACTATTTTTTAATTAGTGGCAAAATAAGCAGTAGGCTTGGGTTGCGTGGCGAGCTAAGCTCGTCACGCAACCCAAAAATTATTAACCATTTTCATCAAAAGCACAACTAATATGCACAAAAAATTCGACCATCAAGCAATTGAAAAGAAGTGGCAGGAAGAATGGAAGCAGGCTGGTCTGAATGATGTTGGTGTGCGTGACAACGATAAAGAAAAGGAGTATGTGCTCGTAGAATGGCCGTATCCGTCAGGAAACTTGCACATCGGACACTGGTACGCTTTCGCTGTGCCTGACATTTATGTGCGCTATCAGCGTATGCAGGGTAAGCAGGTGCTTTATCCGATGGGTTTTGATGCATTTGGTTTGCCGGCGGAAAACGCCGCTATCAAGCACAACAAAAACCCCCGTGAATGGACAGAGCAGAATATTGAGTATATGAAGACCCAGCTCGCTAGTATGGGTAATGCCTTCTCATGGGACAAAACTTGCAGCAGCACCGATCCAGAATACTTTAAGTGGACGCAATGGATGTTTACCAAATTCTTTGAAGAAAAAATTGCCTACCGTGGCAAAGGTGTGGTGAATTGGTGTTCGAGTTGTAATACTGTAATTGCCAACGAACAAGTACAAAGCGACAACACTTGCGAACGTTGTGACACCGAGATAGAAAAGAAAATGATGCCACAGTGGATGTTAAAAATAACTGATTTTGCTGATGATTTAATTGATGATCTCGACTCGCTCGACTGGCCTTCACACATCAAGGATGCGCAGCGTAATTGGATTGGTCGTAGCGAAGGAGCTTTGATTTCTTTTAAGCTCAAGTCTGATGCCGACTCTTCAATTGAAGTTTTTACTACCAGACCAGACACGCTTTTTGGCGCCACTTATATTGTGTTGGCTCCAGAGCATGAAATGGTGACCAAGAATAAGTCTGAAATAAAGAACTGGGATGAAGTAGAACAATATATTAAAACCGCCGCTAAAACCGCCGAACAAGATCGCCTCGACAACACAAAAGAAAAAACCGGTGTAAAGCTCGAAGGCATCACGGCTATTAATCCCGCCAACAACGAAGAAATTCCTGTCTACATCGCTGATTATGTTTTGGCTGGTTATGGAACTGGCGCGATTATGGCCGTGCCAGCGCATGACGAAAGGGATTTTGAGTTTGCAAAAAAATTCAACCTACCTATCAACTTTGTCGTGACTGAAGTTTCAGAAAAAGTAGATGCTGCTGGTGCGCTGTTGATTAATAAAGAAGGTGAAGTTTTGTTGCAAAAAAGGACAAAAGACGCACCAGTAGATCCGGGGCTCATAACTACGTTTGGCGGTAATATCGAAGAAGGAGAATCGGTTGTTGAAGGCCTTGCGAGAGAGTTAAGGGAAGAATTGGAATTGGACATTGCGACCAATGGCTCCACAGCTCGTCTTTTATATTCAGTGATGCCAAAAACTCATGCAGGGAAAAAAATCGCAGTATTTTTAATCACGGATGTTGATGATTCTGCCTTAGTGCTTCATGAAGGAGAGTCGATTGTTAAGTTAGGTTCACTTAAAGATCTTGAAAATTTGAAGATTCAAGACATGTCAGAGGTGATTGAAAGATTGGTTTCTGATGGTATTCAAACCATATCTAGTAATGCAGGGACACTCATAAACTCAGGAGAATTCAGCGGCCTCGATTCCGAAGAAGCAAAAACAGCCATCACTGAAAAAGTCGGAGGGAAAATTACTAATACATATCGTTTGCGCGATTGGTCGATTGGCCGACAGCGTTATTGGGGTGTGCCGATTCCGATTGTTTACGATCCTGAAGGTAAGGCGCATCCTGTTCCTCAAGAGCATTTGCCGTGGACATTGCCAGAAGATGTGGACTTTACCCCAACGGGAGAACCGCCGCTTACGAAGTCAGTCGAGCTTAAAAAGCGCACTGAAGATATATTCGGGGAAGGTTGGACACCAGAAGTGGAAACGATGGACACGTTTGTTGATTCATCATGGTATTACTTGCGTTATATTGATAATCAAAATGACGAAGAATTTTCTAGCATGGAAGCGCAAAAAAAATGGTTGCCAGTCGATCTTTATTTTGGCGGAGCAGAGCATACAACTATGCACCTTTTGTACTCGCGTTTTTGGCAGAAGGCTCTTCACCGGCTGGGCTTGGCGGAGCATAATGAGCCATACAAGAGAAGAATTAACCGCAGTTTGATTCTTGGTCCAGACGGAAACAAAATGAGCAAAAGCAAAGGAAACGTGATTGATCCCGACGAACAAGTAAAATTGGTCGGAGCTGACACTGTGAAGATGTATTTGGCATTTATGGGCCCATATGGCGAAGTTGCCAATTATCCTTGGGATATGGGCGGAATTGCCGGTCTGAGGCGCTTTCTGGAGAGGGTTAATGGTTTGTCAGAACATGTTGTCGATAATGAAGATGAAACAGAAGAGATGACTCATCAAATCCACAAGGCCCTAAAGAAGGTGACTGAAGATGTTTTGCAATTTAAGTTCAACACGGCTATCAGTGCTCTTATGGTTTACATAAATGAAGCAGAGAAGAATGGGCTGAGCGTTCAGTCGTATGATTTGTTCTTGCGAGCTCTGGCTCCGTTTGCTCCGCACTTAGTGGAAGACTTATGGGCTGATGCGGGCAGGACTGACAGTATTCATCAGGCAGGCTGGCCAGCTTACGACCTCGACCTCGCTGCTGACAAAGAAGTTACCATTGGTGTGCAAATAAACGGTAAAATGCGCGGTCAGATTACTCTTGCGCCTGATGCGACCGAAGCTGAAGCTGTGGCGGCGGTGCAGAAAAATGAAGGCTTACTAGCAAAGATTGCTGATGCTGAGGTAAAGAAAGTTATTTATGTACCAGCTCGTATCTTAAATCTTTTGGTAAACGAAAAGTAGACCAAAGACCCATGCAGTCTGTAGGTGTTGACCAATCTTTACATAAATGTTATAAGATTTAGTAACACAGACGTGAAGACGTGGCGATATATAGAAATAATATTAAAACAGCGTTATTTCTAGCTACAAAATAAATTGTGTATGATTTCATTTAAACCCCAAGAAGTAACCAAAACATTACTCGGAGCTTTGCCCGATCGAGCTCGTGATGTGTTGGAAAAAAGATATGGCCTTGGGAAAAAAGGCGATACTTTTACGCTGGAAGCGATTGGACAATCGTACGGTATTACTCGTGAACGAGTGCGCCAGATTGAGAATTATGGTATTCAATCAATTCAAAAATCTGATATTTATAAAGATCACTACGATCTTTTCCTTGAGCTGCAAAAGCTCATCGATCAGCTCGGAGGTGGTTTGATTGCCGAACATGTACTACTTGACGAAATTGCTGATAAGCCACTAACTCGAAATCATCTATATTTCTTGTTGATCGTAGGAGACTCTTTCTATAAAAACAACGAAAACCCGCGTTATGCTCATCGTTGGTACACAGAATCTTCTGTTGCTGAAGCGGTTGAGGATGCATTGCATAAGGTGCATAAAGGTCTTGATCGTGATGAATTGGTTAGTGAAGAGGAAATTGTTAAGCGTTTCCGCGTAGAACTTGCTGATTCAGCTGCTGACCACAACGAAGATGTGTTAAAGCGTTGGCTGTCTATATCTAAGCAAATTGGTCGTAACCCACTCGGTGACTGGGGTCCTGCTGATAGTCCAAACGTACGCATTAAAGGAATCCGCGATTATGCTTATTTAGCAGTTAAGAGACATGGTTCTCCTATGCACTTCCGAGAAGTGGCAGAAACTATCAATGAACTGTTTGATCACAAGGCACACATTGCAACTACACACAATGAATTGATCAAAGACGCACGTTTTGTTTTGGTTGGCCGCGGACTTTATGCACTAACTGAATGGGGTTACACAGCCGGTGTAGTAAAAGATGTGCTACAAGAGATTCTTGAAAAGGAAGGTCCACTCTCGCGTGAAGAAATAATTGATCGCGTGCGTACAGAACGTTATGTAAAAGACAATACTATTATGGTTAACCTCCAAGACGTTAATCTGTTCAAAAAATTGTCTAACGGAACATACACCCTTGCCAAATAGTCTGGCTGTTGATCATAGATTATTAAAAAACCGCTCTGGCGGTTTTTTCTTTTTTAGTGATGGGGTGTATGGTGAGATTTTTTCTTCTTTTTGTTACTCTGATACAATACTTGGATGAATTGGTTTAAACCCAAGTTTAGAAAGGTGCGTCGCCGACGTTCTACAAGTGTTACTCCTCACTATCTTGCGCACAAAGAAGCAGCTCGTGAAATTGCACTTGCACGCTTGCAGTATTTCAATAATCATTATGGGCTATCGTGGAATCGTGTAGCTATTCGTAATCAACGCAGTCGCTGGGGAAGTTGCAGCTCTAAGGGTAACTTGAACTTTAATTATAGGATTATTTTTCTGCCAGAACACTTACGCGACTACATAATAGTGCATGAGCTTTGTCATTTGAAGGAACTAAACCACGGTCCTGATTTTTGGTATCTGGTTGCAGAGCAGTCTCCTGACCCACACACCGTAAAGAAGGAACTCCATGAATGGGAAAGGAAGCTTTTTGTTGTCACCAAGTAGACTTGTTTCAGAACTTATTTCTTACTGATATTTGCTATACTAAAGGTAAATATTTACCAATAAAAAGATTTTATGATTAACTATAGAAATCATTCGTGGAAACATGTCTTACTGAGTGTTTTATTACTGGCGGCGCTTATACTTTCACCCATAACGTCTGTTTTTGCTCAAGAGAGTGATCTTCAGCAGCAGCTAAGCGATATGCGCGCAACAGCAGCAACCTTAACAATGAAGATCGAAGATTACGAAGGAATCACCGCAGATCAACGCAACGCTCTAATTCGTGCAATGGCAATGGTTGAGGGTAAAATATTGCTACTGCAAGTTCTTACGAGTGATACTCCTATTACAGCAGAGGTAATTGTTAATCAGGATCCACCAACAGCTAAAATTCAACTGGTGACAATAGATGGTATTCAAGAATTAGATGTCTATCTTTCCAGCAGCTTAACTGGAGAAAGTGAAGCTGTGCTGGCTGAAAGGGCTGTTGAAATTGCTGCTTATATGTTCGATTTAGATATTAGTTTATTGAGTCAAGGTGTGAATGTTGTTGACTCTTTTTCTGTGCTTTCTGTTCCTGATACGTCCTTTTTGCTTGGTGCAGAGGCTAGTGAGACGAACTCTCTTATTATAAATATAGAAGGAAATGTTAAGGATTTTGGAGGAACAGTGACTGTTGCACCAAATCCTGAATACGTAGGTGATATTACCGGTTTGCCTACGACAGAACTAACATTTGAGTACAGCTACGAGCCTGATGTTCCTGAAGCGTCAATTGATGTTTTGACTATTGAGCTTACAGATAATTTAATTCGAGATATTTCTGAAGAAATTGGTTGGCGCCCAGGAGAAGTCCGAGATAGTGCGTTTATCTCAATTCAGAGGTTTGCAAATATCTTGGAAGTAAAAGACTATATTACAGAGTTTGGAGTTACATCCAGAACAGTAGCGTCATTTGGCGTCTATTCTGTCATAGAAGATATTGAAATATTTGTTGGTACTGAATCCGTTAGCGAAAAGATGGATAATGATGATATTGTAGTAACTAATAATCGAATTTTTACCCTTGTTGTTTATACAGATCAAAATGAAGTTCTTTATCTTAGGCTTAAAAAAGATCCTGTTAAGGATACTTTTTCCCACACAATATCCCTTTCTGTACATGGGCAGCTTCTTGGTGTTGTGTTTGATGAAGGGGCATTTTCAATTACAGATTCTCTGGAGCAAATATTCGGGGGTGTAGCCAAGAGCTTGCTTATTACCGATGAGATTTTGGTGGAAGAGTTGGAATATTTCATGTTCAAAAACGGAGCAGGACTAACTATTTCAGACGGAGACTACGACATGCTTTCGCGATACCGGGAGATCTCTGTGCGAGGTAAAGAGGATAAGCTCCCCGATGACTGTTTTGATGAAGATACAACCAGAGTTGCGAAAGAGATATTTGGCAATATTGCTCCTGAATTAAAATACAGAGAGAATCCACCAGACCTAGTTGATGTGTTTCCTCATCTTATTCTGCCCGTGGGAGGAGGAGGGAGAGAGTCTAATTGTAATCCAGGTTCCCAAATATTTTTCCCTATATTGAAGACGAGAATTTAAGGAAATAATGCAAAAAACGACTCCTCAAAAGGAGTCGTTTTTCTGTTTTGCTAGGTGTGATAAAATATAGTGATGAAAAAAATATTGTCTTTAACTGGATTGTTTACATGGCTCATCCTGACTTTCTTTGCTACGCCTATTGTCTATGCTCAAGTTGATGGGTCTGAAAGGGCTGATTCTGCGAAAGTAGTTGAGTCAGAAATAGTTACTGCTGACCCTATAGTATATATATTTGGTCGTGATGATTGTGGATTTTGTAAAGCTTTACTCGAATGGATTGATCAAGAGCCGGAAATAAAATACGAATATCTAAATATAATAACGGACGTCCAGGCAAAGACGTGGTATGACCAGGTTGCCGAGAAGCATGAAGTGAGCAAGGTAACGCCGATAACAGTTATTGGCGAAAGAGTTTTGGTCGGTTATAACGGCGCAGAGACAACTGGAGAGTCTATCAAACTAGCTGTCGCAGCAGCCAAGGAGACTGATATAAGAACTATTCCCGATCATATTGAACGAGCTCCAAAACAATCAGTGGTTACTGGCGGCGGTTGTTCAGGTTTGTCTTGTGATACTGGAAAAGATACTGGCTTTACGTTTGACCTTCCTTTCCTTGGGATTGTGGACTTAAAGAGCTTCTCTCTTTTCTCGCTGTCAATAACTCTCGGTATAATCGATGGTTTTAACCCCTGTGCCATGTGGGTACTGATAACTTTCTTGGTGCTGCTTTCACAAGCTGGCAGCAAGAAGAAAATGATTTTTCTCGCCAGCATATTTATTGTTGCCGAAGCTGTGATGTATAACCTGATTCTCAATGTCTGGTACAAAACCTGGGACTTTGTTTCGCTTGATCGTTACGTTACGCCGCTAGTCGGAGTTATTGCTGTTGGCGGCGGGATATTTTTCCTCTGGCGTTGGAGTAAAAACAAAGAAGCCCAACTAATATGCGATATTACGAATATCGAGACACAGTCTAAGACTATTAGTAGGTTTAAAAGTATTGCCGAGAAACCTATTACTCTACTTTCAGTGCTAGCGATTTTGGTTATTGCGTTTTCAGTAAATATTATTGAATTCGCCTGCTCGGTTGGAATTCCACAAGCTTACACAAAAATACTCGAGCTAAACTTGCTGACTTTCATGGAGCGACAGTGGTACATCATGATTTACACAATCGGTTATATGATTGACGATTTTATCGTGTTCGGTTTGGCTATTTGGGGTTATGATAGACTTCAAGCACACGGCGGAAAGTACGCTCGTATGTCTCTACTTATCGGAGGGATTCTGATGTTGATGCTTGGATCTCTCTTGATACTAAACCCGTCTCTACTCGTGCTATAATTTTGCTTAAATTAAGCTTATTACTAATCTTACTTAGAGTATGGAACCGATGTTACTTGTTCAGTGGAGTGTAATCCTGCTCATATCTTTGTATGTCCTCGTCAAAGGGGCAGACTTGTTTGTAGGTGGTGCAAAACGTATTGGTGCAGCGCTTGGAATGAGCTCATTCGTAATTGGTGTTTTGATTGTTGGTCTGGGAACGTCTTTGCCAGAACTGGCTTCTTCTTTGGCAGCTGTTATGGCTGGCACGACAGAAATTGTGACGGCAAACGTGGTTGGTTCTAACATAACCAACATACTCTTGATTGTCGGTGTTTTGGCCACAATTGGTGGGCCAGTTTTGATAAGTCAAAACCTTATCAAAAGCGAATTGCCGATTTTCTTCATTGCAACTGTGCACTTTTTGTCTATTATTCATGATGGACAGATTGACCGGATAGAAGGATTTCTTTTGGTGGGCACGTTGTGTGTTTATGTCTGGTATTTACTTTCAGGAGGCAAAGATAAAAAAGTGACAGCTAAAGAGAAAAAGAATCGTCCTAAAATTGAGCCTAAAGACATTGCATTGGTAGTGTTTGGTATAGCAGCTGTGCTTGTGGGTGCAAACTATACTGTTGATATGGCTATTAATATTGCTACTGCGCTTGCCGTACCGATTGGTTTGGTTTCTATTGCTGCGATCGCGATCGGAACATCTTTGCCGGAGCTTTTGGTTTCTCTGCAGGCGATAAAGCAAAAAGAAACAGAGCTCGCCATTGGTAATGTGTTTGGTTCTAATGCTTTTAACATTCTCTTGGTTGCAGGCGTTCCAGCCATTATTAGTCCACTGGTGGTGGGTGAGGTTGTGATGGAGCTTGGTATGTGGATTTTGATTGCCGCTTCTCTTATATTGTTTGTAAACGGTTTGGCGCGGCAGGTGCAGCGCTGGGAAGGGGTTGCGATGCTTCTTTTCTTCGTTTTCTTTATGGTGAAGTTGCTGGATTTCGTGTAGAGATAATTTAGGGGTAAAGAACAAAAGAGCAGCGCCCTTTGGCGCTGCTCTTTTGTTTTCATTGCTTCAATTCGCTTGCGCCTTGGTTACTAGTTGCGGTATGCTCAACGAATGGATATTGCGACTAAGTTGGAAAGATTAGAAATTGACGGTGGTATTCTTTTGATCGATAAGCCAATAGGAATTACGTCTTTTGACGTCATTAGGCGTTTGCGCTATATCTACAGCTCTGCTCATGCTGGCAGAAAGGCCCCTAAGATGGGTCATGCTGGCACACTTGACCCTTTGGCTTCAGGTCTTATGTTGATTGGTGTTGGTAAGGGTACTAAGCAATTGGCAAATTTAATCAAGCTTGATAAAGAATACGAGGCTGAAGTTCGCATTGGGGAAAAACGCACTACGGGAGATTTGGAAGGGGAGGTATTAGATGAAAAAAGAGTTGAGATGGAAACTGGAAGCAAGGC
>JABAZV010000006.1:15359-21125 GCA_018608435.1 Patescibacteria group bacterium
CCGCCCTCACCACCCTCCAAGGCGAAATAACTCTGCCTGTCTCTGCCTACAGCGCAATCAAAAAGGACGGCGTACCAATGTACAAACGTGCCCGCAAAGCAGCTGAGCAAGGCGAAACAGTAACAGACGTGCCAATGCGTGAAATGAAAGTGCGCGCAGCTGAATTAGAACAATTGGTATTTGTGTCTGACAGAGCTGTAGCAACAGTGCGCTTTGCAGTTGGTTCAGGAACGTATATACGCTCACTTGGAGAAGAGCTTGGTCGCAGGCTGGATTATCCGGCTTGTTTGCAAAATTTAAGGCGTACAAAAGTGGGGGAGTTTGATATTAAAGATGCACTTGAATTAAAAGCTGATTAAATTGGTTTCATTGTGGTGAAATACAAAATGGGCGGAAACCAAAGGTTTCCGCCCGAATCGTCTCTTATTGTACAAGAACTTATTGATTTTCACCTGCATTGTCACTTACAAGTTTTAAAAGCTGTTGGCGAGCTTGTGCTGGGCTCGCGTTTAGCATGTCGTTGATGGAGTCGATTTCCTCTTGGATTTCTTTGACACGCTGCGTATCTGACTGTCTCCCAGCATCTTGCTTGGCTAATTCAAGTTCGCTTATTTGCCTGCGAAATTCAATTTGCGCTGGAGATAAAGGTTCAAATTTAGGTGCTGATTCCATGATATTACTCAAATAATCGGCCAACCACCATCTTAACATCAGAACCGTCTGCTTTACCAGCTAATTCCTTCATTACAGCTCCAACGAGCATGCCCATTTTGCTTTTGTCGGTAATGCCTAGTTCAGCTTTCTTGGCTGCTGCAATCGGCTCTATTTCTTCGATCGACATCATTTGGGGCAGGTATTCTTCCAGTACGACCAGTTCTTCCTTCTCAGGCACAGCTAATTCTGGACGATTATTTTCCTCGTATTGAGTGATTGATTCTTTCCGTTGCTTTGCCAAACGCTTGATGACAGACAAAACTTCCTCGTCAGTCAGAATGTCTTGTGGTGTGCGGTTGGTCGCGACTAGCTCATTCATAAACGCAGTCAACATGCTGCGCACGGTGCGGAGTTTTACTTGTTCCTTGGCTTTGAGCGCAATTTTGAGCTCGCCTTTGATTTGTTCATGTAAAGTCATATGTTGAGATTGTAGCATAAGATTGGTTTTAGATGATTGCGGCCAGAAGTAAAAAATAGCAGTAGATTAAACACCTTCACATTTTAACTAATGTTATGATATTCCTATATGGAAATAGTAATGATTATACTGTTTGTTATCTTGTTGCTGATTAATGCTTTTGTGGCGTATAGATTGTTGCTGCCAAAAGAAAAGCGAGAAGGGTCAGGTGAAGCTATGTTGCTTATGCAGCAACAGTTGCAAAATCTGTCGCGCACAATGGATGCAAAACTAACCGAAAACAACAAAGCGATGCGGGAAGGAAGCAGGATTCAGTTCAGGGAAAGTCGCGAACTGATGCAAGAGATTAATAAAGAAATGAACGAACAATTACGCAACGTGGTGCAAAAAACCACTGAGGTAAGCGAAAGCTCGAAGCAGGTTTTTCAAGTGGCCGATCAACTTAAAGAATTGCAGAACATTCTGAAGAATCCAAAGCAGCGTGGTGTGCTTGGTGAATATTACCTCGAAACAGTGCTGCAAAATGTCCTGCCGCCTGAAAGCTATAAAATGCAGTATGCTTTTGAAAATGGCGATATTGTCGACGCCGCTGTGTTTGTAAAAGACAAAGTTATCCCGATCGACTCTAAGTTCTCGCTAGAAAACTACAATCGCTTTGTAGAAGCAACAGACGGAACAGGCAAGATAATGCATGAAAAGTCTTTCGTTAATGACCTTAAAAATCGCATCACTGAAACCGCCAAATACATCCGTCCGACCGAAAAAACCACCGACTTCGCTTTCATGTTTATTCCGCACGAAGGGATTTATTACGATCTGCTTTCCAACAAAGTCGGAGTGGGCGAAGAGAACTTAATCCAGCGAGCAGCGGGGAAGCACAAGGTTATTATTGTTTCGCCGACTTCCTTTTTGGCTTACTTGCAAACCGTTATGCAGGGTCTTAAAGCTATGGAGATTGAAGAAAAAGCGCAGGATATCATTAAGAATGTTGAGAAACTTTCGGGTCATATTGCCCGCTATGAAGATTTTTACAGCAAGCTCGGCAACACCCTCGCGACAACCGTCAATCATTACAATCAGGGCTACAAAGAACTAAACAAAATCGACAAAGACGTAACTCGCATAACGGGTGAAAGGATTGGGATTGATATTTTGCCGATCGATAGGCCGCAGAGAGAGGAGGGGTAGGAAATAAAGAGGGTTGTAGAGAAAGAAAGATGGCGGATAGAGGATTTGGTGGGCTAGAGACTGGCAAAAAATCAGATCCTTGCGGGTGTTGCCATTTTTATATTTGTCAGACAAACGTTACTCAAGAAGTGAGTATTATTTAATGAAAAGAAATATCCTGTTTAGTTCGTAGAAACAAATTATACTGTGTGAACAGCGTGTAATTTTACTGCTATCGATTGTTATATTTATCTATATGAACAAGAACCTTACTGCGCTCACAATATTAGCAACGGGATTTGTTTTTCCTCAATTAGTTTATGCTTGCGGAGGTTTTGGTTTTTCTGAAAAATTTCCTGGCAGTTTTTTGGTGCTGTCTACGCTGTTTGCAATCTTTGCATTTCATGGGTTTGCACTTTATAAGCTTAATACAGAAACAAGCATTCAAGGAAAAGAAGTTGTTGTTAAAAAATATTCTTCTGCTCTTTTCTACTCGCATGTTTTATTTCCTGTTCTGGCTTGTTTATTGATTGTGTTTACTAGCGTTGCATTTGCTTGTCTTGATTCTAGAAGTCAGCAAGAAAAATTTATTGATTTTTTATACAATGGTTTTTTCTCTATGCTTTTAACGCTATTATTCATTTCAACCGTTTTTGTTCTTCGTATTAGGTCCAAAAAGCTTACTGTTGAGAAAAAAATCAAATTAGTTAAAATTACAGCCACAACTATGTGTGTTATATCAATGGTCGCCTTAGTTGTTTTTTCTTACTCTTTCTTCTTTGTTGCACCTACTCTTTCGTATACTCCTAGTTTTTTGATTTAAGACTAAAGAAACTATTTTTAGCTATTGCCAAATCCTACAATCTTCTGTAGTATAGCTTGCACTATGGCAACAGAAACAACTAACACAACCCCGTTTGCAGTGATCGCAACTGGCGGCAAGCAATATGTCGTGCGCGAGGGCGACACACTTGATATTGAGCTTTTGGGTGATCACAAAGAAGGCGATAAGATTGAGTTTGACTCTGTTCTTATGACTGATGACGGATCGACTAGTAAAGTAGGCTCTCCCACAACAGGAACTAAAGTTACGGCAACTTACCTTGGTGAGATAAAAGGGAAGAAGCTTACAATTATCCGCTACAAAGCAAAGAGCAACCGTGACCGACGTATTGGACATAGGCAAAAGTACGCTCAAGTGAAGATTGAAAAGATTGGTTAATCCTACTTTTAGCAGAGGGAACAAAAAGAACGACGAGCTTTGCTCGTCGTTCTTTTGTTTTAAGGAAGAGTGTCGGCTTTGCTTCTACTCTTACTCTACTGCCGATTCTTTAAGGCGTTCTTAATCGTTTCTGGATCGGCGTATTCGAGTTCGCTACCAGTTGAAAGACCTCGTCCGAGATGTGAAATTTTGAGGTTTTCTGAGTTTTCAATTGGCTTGATGATTGATTCCACAAAGCGAGCGGTGTTCTCACCGTCTGGATTTACAGCAAATCCAAGAATAATTTCAGATAGTCCGTCTTTCATTCTTGCTTCGACTGTTGCCTTCAGTTTTCCGCCACGCAGTTTACTGCTTGGTTCTTTGTTCATTAGGGGCACAGTTCCTCCAAGTACAAAATATAAGCCATCGTACACGCCAGCACGTTCGATTGATTGTATGTCTGAATCGCGCTCTACTACCAGCAAGCGATTGTGATCGCGGTTGGCTGAGGAACAGATGTTACACATAGTCGGATTTCCTTTTGTGGCTGTAAAAAACAAATGGCAGCTTTCGCATTCCAGCACGCTTCCTTTGAGTTCTGAGATCAAGCGAGAAAGTTCTTTGGTGTCAACTTCGTTCATTGTTAGCACATGGAAAGCAAATCGCTTGGCTTGCCGCATGCCAATGCCAGGGAAGGATTCAAACAGCGAGATTAACTTGTCGAGATTGTTCATAAAATAATAAGCAGTATTCAGCAAATAAAATGCGCGACTTTAAATTAGATTGATTGGCAGAAGCAAGATAGTTCTATGTTTAGCTTGAGAGAAATGAACTGATTTAGAAATCGTCCCCACCTCCACCGGCGGCAGCGTGTTGTGTGTCGAGATTGAGGAAACGAACGTGTTTTCCGTCGAAATAGAGTTCGGCCATTCCAACCGCGCCGTTACGGTGTTTTTCAACCATTATCTCCGCAATATTTGGCCTGTCTGATTCCTGGTCCTTGTTCATTTTGTCTTCACGGTGAATAAACATAACAACGTCGGCATCCTGCTCGATTGAGCCGGAGTCACGCAGGTCAGACAATCGTGGTTTGCCGCCTCGCTGCTCAACTGCACGTGATAGCTGAGACAGGGCGATTACCGGAATGTCCATTTCTTTGGCTAGAATCTTTAGCGAGCGCGAAATCTCCGTTACTTGCTGCACCATGCTGTCAGATCCTTTGCTAAGAGTTGGTGACATGAGCTGGAGATAGTCGACGATTAGCATGTCAAGTCCATGCTCGTTTTTAAGACGACGAGCAGCCGAGCGCATTCTAACGATATTCATAGCTGCTTCGTCGATGATGTGAATTGGTGCTTTGGAAAGCTTGTTCATGGCTTCTTGCAGCGCTTCAAATTCGCTGTCGTTTGAGAGGCGTCCGGTACGTAGTTTCCACGAGTCTACACCTGCTTCGGCTGCAAGCATACGGTCGACGAGCTGCTGGTCGGACATCTCGAGCGAGAATATTCCGACTGAAGCGCCGTGCAAAAGAGCAGCGTTGCGAGCGAGGTCGAGAGCAAGGGTAGTTTTACCCATTGATGGTCGAGCGGCGAGAATGATCAAGTCAGACTTTTGAAAGCCAGCTAAAACATTGTCGAGGGCTGCGAAGCCTGACGGTACACCACGCTTGTCCTCAGGGTTTTCGGTGAGGTGCTCGAAGCGTTCCCAAGCTTCGCCCAGTGCGCTCCCGATTGGGCGGAATTTTTGTGAGAAGGGAGCTTGAGTGGCTTGGAAAATTTTCTTTTCAGCTTGATCAAGTGCTTCATCCACTGTTTCGGGGTCGGAGTATCCAATTTCAGCGATATCGTCGGCGGCGTGAATGAGTCCGCGCAGTGTGGCTTTGTTGCCAACTTGATTCGCGTAATACATTGCGTTTCCAGCTGCAGGGACAGTTTCGATCAGTTCAGTAATATAGGCTGCTCCACCGACACGGTCGAGCTGGTTCATTTCTTTTAGTTTGGTGACGACAGAAACAGTGTCGATCGGATCGCCAGTTGAGAATATGTCGTTGATTGCTTTGAAAATAGTGCGGTGTTTGTCGGCAAAGAAGCTTTCAGGATAAACGGTAACAGAAATGTCGTGCATTACGTCAGGTTTCAAAATAATAGCTCCGAGCAATGCTTTTTCGGCAGGGACATTGCTTGGCGGAGTGCGCAGTGAACGGTTAGTTTCGGCTGACATAGTGCAGCCATTTTAGCACAATTGAGGAAAGGGTGGGCTGGGGCGG
>JABAZV010000006.1:21135-121609 GCA_018608435.1 Patescibacteria group bacterium
CCGCCCCAGCCGTATAAGTACTTGATTAAGTTTCACTTCTTGCTGCTAATTAACTTTATGTGTCTGATAATCAGACCTTTAAAACAAGAGTGGCGCCTGCGGGCGCCGCTCTTGTTTAAACTCTTTCTTATATATCGCCCTTAATCTGCTTTGGTCACCTTTGGTCCGTTGGCTGCATCTTCTACCGTGTAGCCGTTTAGTTTTATTTCTTCACGTAAGTTGTCAGCCTCCAGCCAGTTTTGTGCTGTGCGAGCTGCTTCGCGGCGGTTTACAAGCTGCAGTACTTTTTCTGGTAAATCTTCAGCGGCTACTACTCCAAGTAAGCGCACTCCTTCGGTTAAGTTGTCTGACAAACCAATTTCCAGTACCTCGTCCATAGCCATCAATGTTCCGCATTTAGTTTTATTGTCGAGTGAATTATCTTTCACCATTTCCCACAGTACAGCAATTGCACCAGGAGTATCGAGGTCGTCTGCCAAGTGTTCATCAAAACGTTCTAGGTACGCCTTATCAGGAATAGCTGTTTGTTGTTTGTATTCTTCGTAGACGTGACGTTTGAGTCGAAACAATGCTTGCTTGGCAGCTTTTAGCGCCTCCCACGAGAAGTTTACTGGTGAGCGATAGTGCGCAGTTAGAAGCCAGTAACGGTAGTCGTCGCCAGTAAAGCCACGGTCGAGCAAGTGGTGCATGTTGATCGCATTGCCGAGCGATTTTGACACTTTTGTATTATCAATCGTAATGAATGCATTATGCAGCCAATATTTCACGAACTGTTTTCCTGTCGCAGCTTCACTCTGGGCGATTTCTGCGTTGTGATGAGTGTTGGCAAGGTCTTCACCACCGGTATGGATGTCAATTTCTTTTCCAAGCGTGGCGATGGCCATGGTCGAACACTCTATGTGCCAACCAGGGAAACCTGTACCCCAACGGCTTTTCCAGCCAAGATTACTTTTTTTCCAAACAGCAAAATCAGCTGGATGTTTTTTTTCAGTGCTTAACTCCACTCGGGCACCAGCTTTCATTTGTTCTATATCAAGGTTTCCTAGTCGGCCGTACTTAGGAAACTTAGAGATATCAAAATAAACACCGTCGCTGGTTTCGTAGGTGTAACCTTTTTCTTCAAGAGTTTTGACAAAGCCGATTTGCTTTTTGACGTAATCACTCGCTCTGGCCCAAGTATCAGGTTCTAAAATACGCATTTCAGCAACGTCACCAGTGAATTCTTTAATGTAACGGTCAGACAGTTGCCGCATCGCATCGAGAGTGATCGGCAAGCCTTCGCGTTTGAGTCCTTTGGTCATTTTGTCTTCGCCTGCATCACCGTCGTCAGAGAGGTGGCCAAAGTCAGTGAAGTTAATCGTGTGCTCAATCAAGTAGCCGTTGCGCATTAGTGTACGCTTCAAAATGTCAGCCATAATGAATGGTCTCAGGTTACCGATGTGAACATTGTCATACACGGTTGGCCCGCAGCTATACACTTTCACCTTTTTTTCGTTGATTGGTTTAAAGACTTCAAGCTTACCAGACTCAGTATTATGAAGTTTTACTTCGCGAATGATTATTGGTGCTTTTCCGGAAAATAATTGAGAGAGTGGCATAAATTAAGTATACAGGGTGATAGCTTTTGTTCAAATTGAAAGTACGCTTAAATGTCTAATTCAGCTATCAATCTTAACTCCTTTTGAGTGTTGACTGAAAATATTTTGTGTCTGCGCTTGACTGTGTAATAATACTCTCATGAGTGAACAATCTAACGAAAACACGACAGCACAAGAGGGTACTGTCGACCAAAATAACAACGAAAGTAAAGCTTTAGAAGAAAACGCCGTTCCTTATACAAACGAGACTGATTCTGGTGCAGTCCAGCCTGCCGAAAGTAGTGGCTCGATGTCTAGTTTGGGGTTAGTCTTGGCGATGGTGCTAGCTTTTGGTGCATTTTTCTCAGGTGTAGAATTTGGTAAAGGCTCAACTGTGACTGGTCAAGAAGCAAGTATTTTTAGCTTGCTTAAGTCAGAGCCAACTGAGACTTTTGCTAGCACTAGACCAGAAATGGATGAGTTTTGGGAGATCTGGGATTTGATGGAGGAAAAGTTTGCCGGTACAGACGATACTGATGTAAGGACACGTCTAGAAGGAGCGATAGATGGTTTGGTTGATTCTTATGACGACCCTTATACGGTTTATCTTCCTCCGGCAGAAGCGAAATCTTTTAATCAAAACATTTCTGGTAATTTCAGCGGAGTGGGAATGGAAGTAGGGATGCGAAATAATCTGGTAACAGTTGTTTCTCCGCTCCCAGACACACCAGCAGAAAAAGCTGGAGTTATGGCTGGAGACGTGATAGTAAGCATAAATGGTAGCTCTACTGAAGATATGTGGATCGATGAGGCTGTTAGCCTAATTCGTGGCGAACAGGGAAGTGTTGTGAATCTTGAGATGTATCGTGAAGGGGAGATGGATTTTTTGACAATTCCTATCACGCGCGACAAAATCGAAATCCCAACTGTGAAGACAGAAGAAATTGGTGATACTTTCATCCTTGCTATCTACAGCTTCAACGGCATTGTTGAAGAAGAAGTTCGCTCTGCTCTGAAAGAATATATTGAGAGCGAAGCTGAAACTTTAGTGATTGATCTTCGGGGTAATCCAGGTGGTTATCTTGGCAGCGCTGTTTCTATCGCGAGTTACTTCTTGCCGGCCGGAAAGGTTGTGATGGAAGAACGGTTTGGAGACAGTCTCGAAAATGAAGTGTTGCGTAGTAGAGGAAACCAACTGCAGATATTTACACCAGAAAATCTAGTTGTGCTGGTAGACGGAGGATCAGCTTCAGCTTCAGAGATTTTGGCTGGCGCTCTTAAAGATCATGGTGTTGCAACAATTATGGGAGCTCAAACATTTGGAAAAGGCTCAGTGCAAGAATTGGTAAAACTTGATGATGGTTCTTCGCTCAAAGTGACGGTTGCGCGTTGGTACACTCCAAATGGAGTATCGATTTCTAAAGAAGGTTTGACGCCCGACATCTTCATTAGCCGCACTCCAACGCAAAGGTTGGCTGGGGAAGATCCACAGAAAGACGCAGCTGTTAGATTTTTGTCTGGCGAAGAAGTGGTGAGCGAGACATTTGAAGACGAAGTGAAAAATACTGAAGCTGAGTCTGAAGTTGAAGCAGAGTAGTTTTGTTCAGAGAAGGAAATAAAATTAAACAGCACCAAAAGGTGCTGTTTAATTTTATTTTTGAGCTTAGTTTAGCTTAAAAGTGTTAGGGAGAAATACGTAAAGTGTATTTTGTTTGATAAACCTTTGAGTGCTGAGTGAATTTCTGGTATCATACAGCACAAACAAACATAAACACGAAAAGAAACTATGAAAGTAATCCTATTGCAAAATGTAGCAAAAATTGGTCAGCGCGGTGAAATTGCAACTGTGCCTGACGGATACGCTCTAAACAAGCTTATTCCGAAGCGTATGGCTGAACCAGCAACTGCTGCAAATCAAAAGCGTATCGCCAAGCTTCAGGCTGATGCTGTTGCTGGCAAAGAGGCGCTTTTAGAAAAGTTTAAGACTGCCGTGGCAGCTCTGAATGAGAAAAAAATAACAATAGAAGCTGAAGCAAATGATCAGGGTCATTTGTTCAAGGCTGTACACGAAAATGAAATAGCGGCTGCAGCTGTTGCGGTTGGTGTTGAAATTGATGTAAACTTTTTGCGAGTTAAGCAAACTATTAAAGAAGTCGGAGAACACGTAGTCGAAGCATTCTGCGGTAAGGAGACTGATAGTTTCACTATTGAGGTTGTTAAAAAATAAGCTTTCCAAATATGCAGTACTTAGGAGAAATTTTACGAAATGCCAAGCCAGTTCTAATTTTGCTTGGAATTTCAGCCGCTTTGGTAATTGGTATTACCATGATGATGCAGTACTTCATTGAAGGCGCCCCAGCTGAAATTGAGCTTACTAATGAAGACTCGCTTGATCAACTCGATATATTGACCCCAGAAGTACGCGACGATTATCAAGCTGATATAAGTAGTAATATGAATCCAATTGCAGTACTAAATACAAATCGTGGAGTTATCGAAATAGAATTATACGAGGATTTTATGCCGATCACGGCGGGAAATTTCATGAAATTGGCTGAAGAAAATTTTTACGATGAAGTTAAATTTCACCGCGTGATCGAAGGTTTTATGATTCAAGCCGGTGATCCAATCACTAAAACTGATCAAGTAATGCGATATGGTACTGGCGGTCCTGGATATTCTATTCCTGATGAGCATGTGCAGGGAGATAATCTTACCAATGTACGAGGAACTATTTCAATGGCTAATAGTGGTCCAGACTCAGGAGGAAGTCAGTTCTTCATCAACCTAGCTGACAATACAAACCTAGATTACGACAAAACGCCTCTTACTTCAAAACACCCAGTTTTTGGACGGGTTATAAATGGAATGGATGTGGTTGATAGTATAAGTATAGTTGAGACAAATTCTACTGCTCTTCCGCTAGAAGATATTGTGATCGAATCTGTAGAGATTAGACGATAGGGTTAATTAAACTCTGAACAAAATAAACAAAACCGGACTGCTGTCCGGTTTTGTTTATTTTTAATAGATGTGTGTATTAAAAGCGCACTCATTGAGTGCGCTTTTAATATAGTGTTTGTTGTAGAAACTAAGCAGTAACAACCTCTACCATTTTTTTAGTTACCTTTTCACCAGTGAAGCGAACTTTGCGTCGATTGCTAAATGAAACAACTCCATCAGCAACTGCAAACAATGTGTGGTCTTTACCAACCTTTACACCTTTACCGGCTTCGATTTTTGTCCCGCGTTGACGTACAATGATCTCACCGATTTTAACGGCTTGACCATTTGTGCGTTTCACTCCGAGGTATTTCGGTTGTGAATCTCTTAGATTTCTACTAGTTCCACCAGCCTTTTTCTTGGACATAAGCTATAATTGAATTTAACGCTGTGAGTATACGACATATGCTAATAAAACTCAAGCTTTTCTTTTCGTCCCTGCTTTCAAATGATGGTTTGTTTGCTTCTCTTTTGGTTATCTTGATTGCGATAGCTTCATTTGGCTTGGGAAGGCAGTCTGTAATGAATACGGGAATCAATAACTCGAATAGTACATTGCCGGCTGGTGTAGTTTTTATTGCTGCTCCGGTACAGTCTCCAGAAGCTATTGTGCTTGAAAAGACTGAAGAAGTATTGCCTGTGGGTGAAGAGGTGCGGATTGCAGTTCAAGAGCTGGTAGGATCGCGCTCAGGCACCAAATACCACCTCTTAAATTGTCCTGGAGCAAAGCAAATAAAAGAAGAGAATAAAATATATTTTGCGTCCAAAGAGCTAGCTAGAGCAGCTGGCTATACTCCAGCCGCAAATTGCTCTGGGTTGAAATAGTGATCATGACAGTAATCTTAATTAGTAGTTCTGTTTTTAATACTTCTTCTGGTAATATATAAACATGAAAAAGTTTTTCACTGTTTGTACGTTAATTTTTTTGTCGCCACTTTCTTTGCTGGCATCGCCAATTATTAATGAGCCGGAAAAACCATACGCTGTTACGTTTTTGACTGAAGCAGTTGATCAGGAGCAAGTATTTCTAGGTTCTTTAGATGGTGCTCCTGAAATGTATGAATTTAAACTGTCTGCCACTAGTACTTTTTCAGCCCAGTTGCGTCAGCCTGAAGATGATCTAAAAGCTTTTTCTTTTATTGTTGTCAGGCAGGATGATATAGGTGGAGGAGTGACAGAAGTTGGTCGATTAATGCAACCAGCAGCAGAATGGTCTCTGCAAGAAGCAAAAGATGTTGGTTTTTCATTTCGTTCTAGTGACTCTTTTGAGCGCGAAATTGGTGCTGGAACATATAGACTTGAGGTCAACAGTCCTGATAACTCTGGCAATTACATGCTTGTTTTTAATGGCGAGAATAAAGAAGAAAATAGCTACAAAGAATCTCTCGGAGAAGTTAGGCTCACGCAAGATTTTTTTGGCTATTCTTCTTTTAGAATGTTTTCTTCTAGTTTGATTTACTACCCACTTGGTATAATTGCTTTGATTGCAGGAATTGGTTTTACATGGTGGTGGCAAAAGCAAGCTGCTAAGAAGAAAGATTTACCTGATCATAATGCTTAAAGCAATTATCATTCTCTCTGCTGGCGCTGTTTTGTATTACTTTGCAAACTTGGCTTTTCAAGGAGAGCTGTAGACAAAATACAAAAAACACAGTATTCTAGCGAAGTTGTGGGCGCCGGCTCGCGACAAGTTTTATGATTGTTTAGTTATCGTCATAAAATGCAGCACCAGTGCGGTGTGAGCCGGCGCTATTCTCTTTTATTAATTAATAGCCGCAAATGTTTGGCTCCACATCATTATTTACTTTATGTCACAAGAAATTCGCAATATTGCCATCATCGCTCACGTTGACCACGGCAAAACTACCTTGACCGATGGTTTGATGGAGTTTGCTGGCGCTCGTGAAGCGGGTGCTAGTATGGATAGTAACCAGCTCGAGCAAGAGCGGGGTATTACTATTTATGCCAAAAACACTTCTGTTAATTATAAAGACACTAAGATAAACATTGTCGATACTCCTGGTCACGCCGACTTTGGTTCTGAAGTAGAGCGAGTATTGCGTAGTATTGATTGTGTGCTTTTGGTGGTGGATGCTCAAGAAGGTCCAATGCCACAAACACGTTTCGTGCTTAAGAAATCTCTTGAGCTTGGTCATAAGCCAATTGTAGTTATAAATAAAATCGACAAGCCAGCCGCTGATCCAGAACGATGTGAAGAACAAGTTTTGGAGCTGTTCTGGGAGCTTGGAGCAAGCGATGAGCAGAGCGAATTCCCGGTAGTTTACGCTATCGGACGAGACAATGTTGCGAAGCGTAAAATGGAAGACGAACTAAAGGATCTTTCACCAGTGCTTGATCTTGTGCTCGAGCATGTTCCGGCTTCAAAAAGCTATGACGAATCAGACGCTCTTCGTGCTCAGGTTTTTAATCTTGGCTACGATAACTTCCTTGGCCGCTTGGCGATTGCTCGTATCTACGAAGGAAAGGTTGCTAAAAGTCAGCAAGTAATCATCAAACAGGGTGAAGAAAAGCCTCGAACTGGTAAAGTTGTGAAACTAAGTACTTTTGAAGGAGTGAGTCAAGTAGAAAAGGATGAGGCTTTTGCTGGCGATATCGTACTTATTGCTGGACTAGAAGATATTAATATTGGTGACACCTTCACCGACGACGAAGCGGCTGAGCCTTTGCCTGCCATTGACGTAGACGAGCCGACTGTGGCAATGCAGTTCTTGGTAAACTCTTCACCTTTTGCTGGTCGCGAAGGCAAGTATGTAACTAGCCGTCAAATCGGCGGACGTCTAGAGAAAGAACTTGAAATTAACGTTGGTTTGCAGGTTGAGCCAGCCGGAGGAGACGCTTACGATGTAAAAGGCCGCGGTGAAATGCACATTGCAA
Organism: Patescibacteria group bacterium; assembly: GCA_018608435.1. GTDB lineage: Bacteria > Patescibacteriota > Minisyncoccia > Phycocordibacterales > UBA918 > OLB19. The sequence continues at coordinate 28,611 of JABAZV010000006.1, forward strand.
TTTTGCTTGAAAACATGCGCCGCGAAGGTTACGAGCTTTCTGTTTCGCAACCAAAGGTAATCATCAAGGAAGAGGACGGCAAAAAGTTGGAGCCGTTTGAAGAGGTGACAATTGACGTTCCTTCAGATTATCAAGGTTCGGTAATCGAGCGTCTCAGCAATCGAGGCTTTATTATGCAAAACATGATCCAGCACGAAAATCAAGTGCGACTTCTGTTTGAAGGTCCGACACGCGGATTACTTGGATACAAGAACCAATTTATTATTGATACTAAAGGTGAAGGAATTTTGGCTTCACGCTTTATCGAGTTTCGTCCTTACGCTGGTGAGATCAAAAAACGTCAACTTGGTTCGATGATTTCTATGGCTACAGGTAAAGCACTAGGATTCTCTCTTTATAACTTGCAAGACCGTGGCGAACTTTATGTTGGCGCTGGAGCTGAGATTTACGAAGGAATGGTAATTGGTAATACTTCCAAAGGTGAAGAAATGTCAGTTAATCCAACTAAAGGAAAGCAACTTACCAATATTCGTGCTAGTGGTAGCGACGACTCTATTTCGCTTACTCCACATCGACCGCTTACGATTGAGCTAGGTCTTGAGGTTATGCAGGAAGATGAATATCTTGAGGTGTGTCCGATAAGTGTGCGCTTGAGAAAGCAGCACATGAAAGAAGCTGATCGAAAGAGAGCGAAGTAAGTATGAGTGAAGACGCATTTTAAAAAGGTGGGGCGCAAAGCGCTCCACCTTTTTTGCTTCTGATGTATACTAGGCATATGCAACTTTTTGGAATAATTTCACTCTTTATAGCAATTGTAGTCGGAGCTTGGTGGATGGGTGCTGGAACATCTCTGTCAATCCCTGAAGTTCAGACAGAGTCTTCTAGCTATATGCAGGCTATTGAGTCAGCCAGAGAAATCATCAGCAACGAAGAATCTGAAGGTAGAGCAATGTCTAGTAGCGTAGAAATTTACGCTGGTATTATTGTGGCTAAGGACGTGAGATCTTTGGATCTTTCTAACAAAGACCTGGAAGGCTCTCTAAAGGCTGAGATACGCCTTATCACTGAGCTTCAAGAGCTTGATTTGAGTAACAATAACTTCACTGGCTTACCGGCAGAAGTGGGGCAGTTAAGTAATTTGCGGGTACTGAATCTTTCTTATAATCCATTCACTGGTTTGCCTAACGAGTTGGGTAATTTGCAAAATCTTGAAGTGCTCAATCTGGTTGGCACAAATTATTCTCAAAATGATCTAGATACTATTTCGGCTAATCTTCCTCCTGGAACCAAGATTATTGTGAATGAGTAGACAGGTTAGTTGTAAGATTATATTAAAGACAGGCAGAAACTTAAATTTTCTGCCTGTCTTGTTTATTTGCTTTTAAACCAGTTACCTGTTGGTGTAAACAGTTGTTTCAAGGCTTGTTTGTAGCTGTTTAAAGTTTGTGTTGCAGTTTCAGAGAGTGGTAAAAATCATGCTATAGTCTGTCTACTAATTTTCTGTTCATGGAAGAACTTCTGGCAAATACTGATGTGGTAATAATTCTGGTGTCGTCTGGTTTAGCTTTTGCGCTTGGCTGGTTATGGTATTCTCCGTTGTTGTTTTTACAACCTTGGTCTGAAGGACTGGGCTTAAATATCGAAGCTTCTAAAGCTGCAATGGCTAAGCCTATGATGCTACAATCTCTAGGAACACTTATGTTGGCTCTTGTTACTAATATAGCAGCGAGTAAAGAAAGTATAATTTTAGCCGCTGGAGTAGGATTTACTGTGGCTCTGTTTGTCATGGCGAGTAGTTTTTACCGCACTCCGAAAAGCGCTCCCGCTTTGATCGAAGGAGGTTACATATTTGCCATGGTGCTTCTAATGCTGATGGTGAATATTGTAATGTAAAAGGTTTGTGGCGTGACTTGATTCACACGAATACAAATCTTGGTTTGACAAAGTACTCAATTATTCTATAATTAAATCGCTGTACCTTCAAACATAAACAAAACAGGGGTTAATGATGACTGGTCAAACAATTGCACCGATGTCGGCTGATGTATTTATTGCTGAAGATGGGGTTTCAGTAAAGATTATGAATGTCACTGAAGAGCAGGTTTTTTTCCTTAAAATGGATGTTGGAGAAGATTTGAGTTTTGTTAAAGTTGAGAGGGTTCTTGGCATGGGCTTTACGGTTGAATTCAGTACACTTGCAGAAAAAAAGGAAAGTGACCTGTTAAACTGCCTTCGAGCAAAGGATGCAAGTAAGGCAGCTAAAAAGCTTTACGCATACCTAAATTCTCTGGGTGTCGAAAAAACCAATGTCACACTTACTATAACTTAGTTATATTATCTGTTTGTTTTATGAAGCCTTGGAATCGTCTGAGGCTTTTTTTAATTGTCTGCTGTATAATTTCTGAAACCACCAAACTTATATATTTGCAAGAAATAAAACATAAAAACAGCTCCCGTAGGGAGCTGGTATCAAAGAACATTTTCTGGTGTGTATCCTTTTTGTGAAAGTTTTTGGCGCAATTTTTTTATTGCCATCCTCTCCACTCGCCTTATTTGTTCCTTGGTTGCTCCACACATTAATGCAATATCTTTAAAAGTAAGTTGAGGGCAGCCAAATAAACCAAACCGAAAGGTGATCACTGTCTGTTGTCTTTCTTCTAGACTTAGTACAATTTCTTCTAAAGATTTGCGCATTTCCGGACTAACTCTTTGGTCATGATCCATAACTTCATTATCGTCAGGAATTGTATCTAATATAGAAAATTCCTCGCCTAGTACAATAGTTGCGTCAATTGAAGTGCAACTGAGAAAATGACTCATTATTTCAAGGACTTTTTCTTCAGATATTCCCATCTCACTCGCTATCTCTTCTGGGGTTGGTTTTTTTTCGAGCGTTTTTGTTAATGCATTTTCTGCTTTGAGGTAAGCATTGATTTTTTTATATTTACTAACAGGCACCCGAATCGTGCGTGCTTGGTTCATTATGCCTTGTTCGATTGTCTGACGAATCCACCATGTTGCGTAAGTTGAAAAGCGAAAGCCTCGCTCCGGATCAAATTTCTCCACGGAATGAATGAGGCCTAGATTGCCCTCTTCTATCAAGTCGAGTAAAGACAACCCCCTGTTCATATAACGTCTTGAAATTTTTACAACTAAACGCAGATTGTACTCAATCATTATTTTGCGTGATTTTTCGCAGCCCGTCTGTGCTTTACGGGTATATGACTTCTCCTCGTCTGCTGTTAGAAGCTTGTAGGCATCTATTTCCTTTAAATAAATAGTCAAAACATCTCTGTTTTGTAGTGAGTTTTTTATTTGGCTTGGTTTCAGTTCTTCCTCGCCAATTTCAACTTCTTCATTTGAAAGATCATCGTCGTCCGGCTCAATTTCATCTTGTTCTTGAATATCGTTTTTCATGATCCCTCCTGAGGGTATATGTGATAGATAATTAAAAACATATTTTTTATAGCACGTAGATGTTCTATTTACAATTTAAAAGACGATCCAAAGGATCGTCTTTTAAATGTTGTGCTTATAGTATTGTTCTACATACTTACTCCAATCGCTTGCAGAAAGGCAGTTAGCTCCAATCCTTGGATTTTGCGGAATTGGTTTGGTTTTAGCTTGTCGAGTTCGATGTTTGTTACGCGCACACGCTTGAGTGTTTCGATTTGGTAGCCAAGTGCTGCGCACATTCGCCTGATTTGGTGTTTCTTGCCTTCGGTAAGAATAATAGTAAAACGTTTGTCGTTTTTCGGGCTTCTGGTCGCTTTGGCTGCTTTGGTGCGGTAGCCTTCAATATCAACGCCGTTTTCCATCGCGCGCATAAACATGCCGGAAACCTTCTTGTCTACGAGCACGTCGTATTCTTTTTCGTGATTTGCTTCTGGGTCGAGCAGTGGGCCAGTGATTCGGCCGTCGTTAGAAAGTATAATAAGGCCTTCGGAGTCTTTGTCGAGACGGCCGACAGGCGACATGTCAGTAATGCCGTAATCTTTTTTAAGTCTTCCTGCGATATCTATTTCATTTTCGCCTGGTGAATGAGTAATAACGCCGCGTCCTTTGTAGTATGCTAGGTAAGATTTTACTTTTATTTTTCCGATTACTTCGACAGTGTCATCGACTTCGACTTTTTGCCCGAGCTCAGCTACTTTGCCGTTGATTGTAATTTTCTTTTTGCTTATGAGATCATCAACTTCGCGCCTCGAAGCAACCCCGTTTTTGGCGAGGTATTTATTGATCCGCATTGGGAATTCTTCATTCATGCTTGTACACTACTCTATTGTAGAGGAATATGGAAGCATAATAGTGTCACTCACTAGCTTGGCGATGCTTTCGCGCGCGGAACGAGTGCGGTTGCTGCCAACATAATAGGGGAGTTCAGAAACTGTAATACGATAAAGGTCAGATTCTGTCGGTGCTGTATTTTCTATATCGGCAATAACATAAAGGGTGAAATCAGCTTGAGTGTAAGGAGCAAGCACATAATATGATCCTTCCACCGGTAAATCAGCCAATAGTAAGCCTGAAGTTTTGACAGAAATGTTGTCGGATGGAGTTTTGCTTTGAAGATTGTAGCCGATTAAGTCGACATTGTCTTTGCTAGTAATACCAATCTTTGCACCAATCGGCAGCCGGGTTTCTTCAGCTCCAGTAGAGAAGTTTATGTTTACACTAAAGAGAGCGATCGTGTCGGTGGCGGCATAGCTTATACCTGAGCCAAGAGCATTAGCTGGTAAAACTCCAATACCTCCAACTAAAACAAATAAAGCGATTACGTATGATTTCATGTGTAGTATTTTACTATATATATGAAGTGTCGCAAATTTACAGAGTGCTACAATCGTGCAGTGTAAGTAAAATGACTATTTTATAACCTGAGAAAGATTTATCGGTGTTGACTTAACTTGTTAATTCTGGGGAAAGGTTGGTGTATCTGTGCGAGTGACAGCCTGCGGCTGTCACTCGCACAGATACATTTCACACATCCAGTTCTCCACACTATACACAGCTTGCGTTTTCGAAAAAAAGTAGTATAGTCTGAACAACACGTCAAACCCCATAAGTAGTTGTTGCCGTGGGATCATTCAATCTAGTTCTTACTTCAAGTCTGTACGATACTTAATACAGATGTTTTACCTTATTCAGATCACTTTAATACCTTTATTTATGAACGCTTTTTATTCTCTTAAAACTAATGCCTCAGCGCGCGCGCTAGCATTTTTAACCGTACTTTCGTTGCTTGTAAGCAGCTTGCCGTTGGCTGTTTTTACAGCAAATGCAGCGAGTGATGCTGTTGGTACGCTTACAGCTTTTGTGCTCCCAAACCCTTCAGATGGTGCTGGTGAGTACGTAGATCTTCAGTTTGTTGGTACAGGCACGCTTGAACTAGCTGGCTGGACTATTTTTGACGCCAACAGGTTGCTTAATGACAATCCTCTATATACTTTTACAGAAACAGACATTCTTACTAATGGTGATGAGCTGCGTCTGTGTGGCAATATGGCACTAGTGACTAACTGCGATATTGTTTATCCTGGCGGGAATACCGTTTGGAACAATACAACCGACACGCTCACGCTTAAGGATGAAGCAGGAGTAACAGTCCTAGAGTTTGATTGGACAGATCCTTTTGTTGAAGGTCTTGAAAATGGAGATACACCTGTTGATTTTTCTGCTGAAGAAGAAGAAGAAGATGAAGACGAAGCTGATACAAGTACATCTACCGAGCCGACAGGTTCTATCACGGTTGATCCCACAGTGCTAGAAACTACTATTTCAACGCAAGTAAACTTCGTTGTTTCAGCGGAGTATGAAAACCTCTCATCTACACAAATCGTAGTGTCTGATGATTCTACTACTGGTTTGTTCTTCGGAGGCAACACTGCGGGTGAATGTAATTCAGCTACTGTTGTTGAAGATAATACTTTTATTATTACTAACAACAAAGGTATTTGCTACTCAAACAGTGTTGCTGGCGATTACGAAATCACTGCACAGCTAGTTGGTGGAGCAAGTAGTACTCCGGTAGGTGAAGCGGTTGTTATTGAGGTTTCTGTTCTTGCAGGTCAAGATGAAACAGGAACTACAACTGACGAAGGCACAGGAACTACAACTGACGACGGCACCGGAACAACTACTGACAACGGTTCAGGCACTACAACAGACAACGGAACAGGCACGACTACAGACGATGGTGCTGGAGGCGGAGACGATGATGAAACAGGTGCGGGATCAGGTGGAGGTGGTGGTAGTGCAGAAACAGCTGGTGAATGTGAAATTGAAGCTCATAAATACGACAGTGAAGGAAATCCTCTTTCAGGCTGGATGCTTGGTCTTATGAAGGTTATTTACAACGATGAATTCACAAATACATACTCTCTAGCTGAACAAGAAACTGGTGCTGATGGTTACGTATGTCTTGAATGGGATGGTGAAACTCGTTCTCCATTAAGCGTGGAAGGTGAAATTACTGGTAATGACTACAATTTTGACTACTACGTATATGAGACATTGCAAGACGGATGGACAAATTGGTCAATCGAAGCTGGAGCAGACTTCAACAATCTTGTTGTAGTACCAGACGAAGATGTTCGTAGCGATGGTTTTACAGCCAGCGTACAGATTGGTGAGACTAATGGTTTCCTTATTAAAGGCGCAGCTTTCCATGTTGATTTCTACAACCTTCTTCTAAACGGCGTAGAAACAGGAACATCAACTGACGATGGAACTGGAACAACTACAGACGACGGTACTAGTACTACGACTGATGATGGTACAGACACAACTGTAAACGAAGTACCGCGTGGCGGTGGAGGTTCACTAGCTTCACCAGCTAACAGGGGTGGAAGTAGTGGAGGCTCAAGCTCTTCTGATGATGAGCTTGAAGAAGCTGGTGCGGCACCGCTTGTGGTGGGAACTACAAACAATGACAATGGTTCTGGTGACGGAAATACTCCAGCAGCACAAGTGCTTGGTGATCAGGTAAGTGTTGTGCCATTTGGTGGTGCTGATACTGGTGCTGGCGGGAGTGCTCCACAGGCAGCTTCATTATGGGCTTCTCTACTGCTTGCGGTTTTGGCAGCTGGACTACGTTTTACACGACGCTTTGTAGCTTAGGCTGTGTGATTAAGTAAATTGTATTTTGCTTATGAATATTAACAAAAATCACCTCGAAATTGGGGTGATTTTTGTTTTTATGGCCGTACTAGTATTTGTTCCTAAGGGTGATCTTACGTCAGTCGAAAGAACAGAAGTAGAGGCGTTAGAAAGTGATTTTATAGTTCAGGTTGCACAAAACCAATCTCTGCCTAAAACTCTGAGAATTCCAAAACTTAACATAGAAACTTCGTTTGGCTCAACTTTGGGTTTAACAGACAGTGGGGAAGTAGCTGTGCCTGATAATTTCTCCAATGTCGGTTTGTATGAATATGGTCCTCGTCCAGGGGAGCTTGGTCCGGCGGTTGTGCTTGGTCATGTTGATTCTTATGAGGGTCCAGCAGTTTTTTATTCAATTGGTCAACTTGACCTCGACGATAAGATAGAAATTGAAACTGAAGATGGCACAAAACTAACCTTTATTGTAACTGATTCTGTAAAATATTTACAAGATGATTTTCCGACGGAGCTGGTTTATGGAGACCTCGATCATGCTGGTTTACGGCTCGTGACATGCTCTGGAACGTACAATAGAGACAAGAATCGCTACACACATAATCGTGTGATTTACGCAAGATTAGAAGGTTGAATAGTGAAATATTACGCTCGATATTGATTATATCGTTAATAAAGGCCATATATTTTGCTATTGACAAAAAACACTTTTCGGTATACAAATATACACATACCAGAAGTTCTCCAAATTTGTCGCATGATTTTTGTCTTCACTGGGTGACCAGTGAAGGTTTAACGTGTGCTCAGGTGAGAATGACGTAGAGCAATTTATAAAAGTATGACAATCACAATTTTAATACCATGTCACAATGAAGAGCTCGGCATCGCCGCAACTGTTCAGTCGTGTTTAAACCAAACACGCAAGCCAGATCAAATTCTGGTTGTAAATGATGGCAGTACTGATCGTAGTGGCGAAATTCTCAAAAGCTTTGGTGATCAAATTCAAGTTTTGCATTTGCCCAAAGCAACTGGAAACAAAAGTCACGCCCAAGAGCTTGGACTTAAATTTGTAACTACAGATGTGTTTATTGCAACAGACGGCGACACGCAATTGGATGAGCGATTTGTCGAATACGTTGAAGAGGATCTCGAAAACAATCCTGAACTCACAGCACTTGGTGGTTACGTGCGTAGCCAGCGTCACAACTGGCTTACCGCCTGTCGTGCCTTTGAATACAGTGTAGGACAAAACCTACACAAGCTTGCACAACATCATCTTGGTTTTCTGTTTGTGATCCCTGGAGCGGCTGGAGTTTTCAAAACTGATCACTTCCGTAAATACATTTCTTTTGAACATGATACTTTGACTGAAGACCTCGACTTCACCTACCGTCTGCACTCACTTGATCTTAAAATTATGTATGACCGTCGTTTGGTTGTATTGACACAAGATCCTGCCACACTGCACTCATACATCAACCAAATGCGTCGATGGTTTGGCGGCGGTTGGCAGACTCTGATGAAGCATCACCGATTGGCTTTTAAAAAACCAAAAATTGCGCTGGAGTTGTCGATTATGTATGCAGAAGGAATTGTGTTTTCAATTTTGGTATTTTTGTTACCATTCTTGAGTCTTGAATTCTACAAGAACTTTATCTTGTCGTACTTTGCATTAGCGATCGCATTTGCTATCTTTGCTGCTTGGAAAGAGCGACGAATTGAAATGTTGTTGGTTCCGATTCCTTACGTATTGTTAGTATTAATCAACTCGTATATATTCTTGGAGCAATTTGTTAAGGAGGTGGTTTTGCGTCGCAAGAACCTTACTTGGTTCCATCCAGAACGATTTAATAATAGTGAGAAATTAAGTTAATTAGTATGTTTTTTCAACTCGCAGGCCTGTCTCTAATAGTGCATCTTTTGATCATTTCCATGGCAGCTATATTCAATTTTGTAAGAGGAAGAAAAATTTCATCAGCTTTTGACACGAAGAAAAAAGAGCATGGTCCCTCGTCTAAATTTGTAAGCATGCTGGTGTCTGGGTCAATTCTGACATTTGTATTCGTTTACATGTTCTCACTGATGACCCTTGCTATATCAACTGGAGTTAAGGTTGGTGCTGATGAGCCGCAGGTTATCTTCATGAAAGAGCTATTTGGCACAGTCCTTGGTTGGATGATTGCTACTTTAACTCACCCTGTAGGAGTACTTAGTTTGCTTGTATTGGTTAGCGTTGTTATCGAGCTAAGTACACTACGTTACCGCCGACAGTACAGTCGAGCGATGAGTAGCTCGATGGGAAGCTAGTATTAAAAATGAAGTCACTAGAATTTAGAAAATTATCAATCATTTCAGTCAGTCAATAATTATCGTCTTATGAAAACTCCATTCAATCAAACTCGTAGTAATGTTCTTGTCGCCTTAGTAATGCTAGGTGCAGCATTGACATTCTTTGCACCGCAGTCAGCTTTGGCGCAAATTCCAGATGTCGTAATAAACGAGTCGGGGTTTGAGAATGAAGTGATTGCTGGTGGATTGAGTTTACCTACTGCGATGGCCTTCACTCCAGACGGGCGTATTTTTGTGACTGAAAAGAGTGGAGTTGTTCAGGTGATCAAGAATGGTGTTGTTCTAGCAGCTCCTCTTATTTCGCTTACAGATGTGAACACTTTCGGCGACCGTGGTTTGCTTGGAATTGAGACTGATCCAAACTTTGCTTCAAACGGTTACGTGTATTTGTTATATACATATGAAAACTCACCAGGGATAAACATCTCTGGTGCTAAGACTGCGCGAATCGTGCGAATCACTGTTACTGGCGACACTGCTAGTGAGTCTAGCAAAGTTGTTTTGGTTGGAGCTGTTGGCGGAAATGTTACTTCACCTTCGTGTGAGGATTTTGCTGTAACTGCAGACTGTATTGCGTCTGACTCAAACAGCCACAGTGCTGGCGGTTTGCGTTTTGGTCCTGACGGCAAGCTTTACGCCACAACTGGCGACGGAGCAGACTTTGCAGCGGTAGACAGCCGCGCACTGCGTGCCCAAGACATTGATTCGTTGGCTGGAAAAGTGCTTCGTATTAATACTGACGGAACTGCTCCAGCAGACAACCCGTTTTATGATGGTGATCCTGACTCAAACCGATCTAAAGTTTATGCTTTTGGTTTTCGTAACCAATTCCGCTTCAATTTTAATACCGAAACAGGCAAGCTTTATGGAGGTGATGTAGGATGGAGCTCATGGGAAGAAATCAACGAAGTAGTAGCTGGCGCCAACTACGGCTGGCCTTGTCGTGAGGGAGATTTTGCACAGGCTGAATATGCTTGTGATCCGTCAACTGTAGCTTCGGATCCTGTTTATGCTTACGCGCATGACGCAACTGGCGCAGGTTCAATCACAGCTGGCTCATTTTTCGAGAACAATGTATACCCGGCTGAGTATTCTACTAGCATGTTTATTGGTGACTACGCGCAGCAATGGATGAAGCGACTAGTACTCGACACAAACGGAAATGTGGTTGAAGTAGTTGATTTTGTGCCCAATATGATTTGGCCGGTTGAGATTACAACTGGCGCTGATGGAAATGTTTATTACATCGATATCGCACGAGGATCTGTAAACCGTATTACTCACACAGAAGGAAACCGTAGTCCGGTTGTAAACATTACTGCTACGCCAACTTCTGGTCTATCGCCACTTCAAGTAGAGTTTTCAAGTGCTGGAACTCAGGATCTTGATGGTGATACACTTTCTTATTTCTGGACATTTGGAGACGGTGCGACGGCAGCCACTACAAGTCCTGTTCATACTTATACAACAAATGGACTTTACACAGCTTCGCTCCAAGTAACTGATTCTAATGGCGCTACGGTATCAAAAAGTATTGATATTACGGTTGGTAATCAATCTCCAGCGGCTGAGATTACTAGTCCCGTTAGTGGTTCGTTCTATGAAGCTGGTCAAACATTGTCTGTTTATGGTCTTGGTACCGATCCTGAAGACGGAGCTATTCCAGCTGAAAACATTTCTTGGGAAGTAATACTTCATCATAATGTTCACACTCATACGTTATCGACGGCTGCAGGAGTGGATACAATTGAATTTCAAGCTGATGGTCATGACGATCCTGATGTTTACATTCGAGTCGTAATGCGAGTAACAGACAGCAACGGTTTGGTTGGTGAGGACAGTATCAACATGTATCTCGACAACGGTTCAGGTATTGCTGGAAACTTGATTTCAAATCCTTCACTTGAAGAAGCTGATCCAGCTTTTGCTATTCAACCGCTTGATTGGATTCCGGGATGGTATGGAAACATGAACCCTGTATTTGAATATCCAGTTAACGGACTTTCTGGCGAAAAGGCTGCGCGAGTAACAGTTACTGATTATGTCTCAGGAGCAGCGAGATGGTATTTCTCTCCAGCCTTTGTGCAAGTGGGTACTGACTACAGATTTAGTAATGTTTACATTGCAGATACAACTACCACTTTTACTGCTCAGTACGGTCGTTCAGATGGAACATACTTTTACGAAGTACTCAAAGTGCTTCCCGCTGTGTCTGATCCTACTAGTGCTGAGGTGACTTTCACTGTGCCAGAAGGAGTTCAGACAATGACTATTTTTCACGATCTATTTGCTAACGGTACTTTGACTGTGGATGAGTATTCGTTGGTAGAAGTTTCTGGCGATACAAACCCACCGACTGGTTTCTTTACTAACATCGTGCCTGGTGATGTTGTTTCAGGAACCGTTTTGCTTGACGTGACTGCAGCTGATGCTGAAGGTGATGTAACAATGGTGCATCTTTACGTGGACGGAGCAAAAGTTGAAGGAATAGAAGATACTACCGCACCATTTCAGCTTTTGTGGGACACGACTGCATTTGCAGACGGTGGGCACACAATCCAAGTTCATACACACGACGAAGTAGATAATGCTGGTTTGTCTGACCCAATCGCTATTACTATTGATAATAGTTCTACTTCGACAAATCCAAATCTAGTATTTAATGGTGACTTTGAGATTGTTGGAGATGATGGTTTACCAGCCGGTTGGATACAGGGCGGTTGGGGTACAAACGAACGCGTTTACACTTACCCAAGCAATGGTCGCGATGGAGGAAGAGCAGCGGCTGTGTCTATTAATAAGTATGATCTGAGTGACGACGGTGACGCTAAGTGGGTATTTTCAGATATTCCGGTTATTGTTGGTACAGAATACACATACAGAAATTATTACTATTCTGACACGATCTCAGACATAATTGGTCGCTACACTTACGCTGACGGCAGTATTTCTTACTTTGGTTTGATTAAGGAAATTGCACCTGTGGCTGATTGGACGCCGCTTGAAGCTACCTTTACACCACCAATTGATGCTGTGAGCATAACGCTTTTCCAATTGGTAAGTTCTGTTGGTACAGTGGCTGTTGACGATGTCTCAATAGTTGTAAGTGGCACCAGCGGGCCAAGCGAAGCTAATGCACCAGCTGTCAATATCACAACTCCAGCGGCTGGAACGACTATAAGTGGAACTGTAACGGTCGTTGCAAACGCAACTGACGATACGGCGATAGTAGGAGTTTACTTTGCTGCAAATGGTATTCCAATCGGAAGCGAAGACTTTGCTGCTCCATATAATTACGTTTGGGACACAACAGCTGTACCAAATGGAGAGTATATCCTGAAAGCAACTGCTCATGATCCATACGGAAACAACAATAAAGACGAAATTACAATAACTGTTGATAATAGTGGTGTAACGCCTCCGCCTTCTGGTGGCAATCTTATTGCCAACGCAGATTTTGCAACGGTAGTAGCAGGTGAACCAGCAGGCTGGAATAAAGGAGGATGGGGAACAAACAGTCGTGTTTTGACCTTTGTAGACAATGGCGGAAACGACAAGTATATTCGAACTGCAATTTCTGATTACGTATCAGGTGACGCGAAATGGTACTTCAATGATGTGTCTGTAACAGCTAACGAAACTTACGGTTACACGAGTACTTATCGATCCGATGTGCCAAGCGCTCTGACAGCTCGCTACACCAAAGCAGACGGCAGTATTCAGTACGAATACCTCGGAGGCGAGCCTGCTTCTGCAGCATGGAATGATACTCAGGCTTACGACATCACAACTCCAGCGGACACGGTTTCATTGACTGTTTTCCATTCAATCAGCACAGCCGGTACGCTCGATGTACAAAGTGCAATATTGACTGGTGTGGCTGGTGAGCAAACAATCGAAGATCTGCAGCAGATGGTCAGTGATCTATTCCTTCAGATAAATGGTTTGTTGGCAAATGCTGGTAAAGAAGTAGATTCTTGTGATCTGATGACACTTGATCTAGCTAAAAACGCAGAAGAACTTGATGCCCAGATTAATGATTTACTTGCAGTGCTTTCTGTACTGCAGGGAGGTGGAGTACCAGTTATTGGAACTTGTACAGTAACTGACATTCCAGTCGGTGCTAACCTGATCGCAAACGGCGATCTAGAAGTTGGTTCAGCAAACAATCCAACAGCTTGGGCTCAAGGAGGCTGGGGTACTAATGCTCGCGCCTTCACTTACCCAGTAGCAGGCGAGACTGGTGACGCTGCTCGAGTAGAAATCACAAGCTACACCTCAGGTGACGCAAAATGGTTCTTCAATGACGTAACAGTGGTGTCTGGAACTGATTACACTTTTAGCGAAACTTACAAAGCAAACGTAGCTTCTGGACTCACAGCTCGCTACACTACAGCTGACGGTACAGTTTCTTACGAGTATCTTGCAACATTGCCAATTGCGGCAACGTGGCAAACTCACGTTGAAACAATCTCAGTACCAGCAGGCGTTACTGCTCTCACTATCTTCCACACTATTACATCTGTAGGTGTGCTAGATATCGACAACTTCTCACTAACCGGAGCAGATGGTGGTCCTGGAGGTGGCGGAGGAGGGGTTACTCCACCAACTATTAGTTACACAGGAGTAAGTGATGGTGATACTGTAACGGGACGACTTGTTCTAAATGTATCATTAGTAGACGGTAGCGCAGCTCCTTACCAGTCAGTTCAGCTGGAAACAAATGGCACACCTGTAGCCAGAGACACAACGGCACCATATGTGTTGGCTTGGGACACAACTCGTTTTGCAGATGGTGACTACGAACTTGTAGTTGTAGTAAACGACGAAGTCGAAGCAAAAACTCAATCTGCGGCAATCAACATCACAGTTGATAATGTTGCTGACCCAGTAGATCCACCTCCGGTAGATCCTCCAACAGGGAGCGGAATAATCAACGGATCAATGGAAGCGGCTGACCCAACTGACGCAACGCGTCCAAACGGTTGGAGCAAAAGTGCTTTCGGAGAATACGATGTAACATTCACTTATCCAATTGCTGGAATAAGTGGAAACGGAGCGCGAGTTGAGCTTGCTAACTACATATCAAGTGACGCAAAGTGGGTATTCGAACCAGTCTCCGTAACAGCTGGAGCACTATACACACTGACTCATAGCTATCGTTCTGATGTAGAGACTACTATTAGTTTGGTATATCAGCGAGCCGACGATTCTTTCTACTACATTGGACGAGTAGACTTAGCACCTAGCGCAACTTGGAAAACAGTCAAAGATTCATTCGTTATTCCAGATGATGCTGTAGCAGTATCTGTATTTCAAAGCCTGACTGCAGACGGTTTCCTTGAAGTAGACGAATTCATGCTAGAGCTTGGAACACCAGATGCTTTCAGTCAAGGAATGATTTCTCTTAGCTTCGATGACGGTTGGCTAACTCACTATACTGAAGCTTTGCCACTGCTTGAAAAACACGACACTGACGCAACTTTCTACATAGTTAGTGGCTACACAACAGAAGCAAATGGATCAGAACTAGTCGCCAACAACCTTATTTCAACAAACAACGGCAACGGTACACCAACAGGATGGTTCCAAGGTGGTTGGGGAGATAGTACTCAAGCACTGGACTATAATATTACTGGCGGCGTGAATGGTGATGGTTCAGTGCGTACTGAAATAACAAATTATGTTTCTGGCGACGCTAAATGGTACTTTGATGACGTGCCAGTGACAGCAGGAGAATCATATGCTTTAACGCAAACTTACCGTTCTACGACTGACACTCAAATCAACGTTCGTTACACAATGTCTGATGATTCGTTCGTATACGACTTCATTGCTGGCGCTCCAAATACTGGAAACAGTTGGGAAGTGAATTCAAGTATAGTTGTTGCTCCAGTTGATGTGGTATCAATGACAATCTTTCATGTAGTTACTAGCGACGGAGTGCTAGAAATCGACAATGCATCAATTGTGTTAGTCGAAGACTTCATCTCTACCGACGAGGTACAGCGTTTGGCTGCGGCTGGTCACGAGATTGGTTCACATACTATTACCCACAGTTACCTCACAACATTAAGTGAGGCAGGGCAGGTAGCAGAACTTGAAAATTCAAAATCTACTCTTGAGAACACGATTGTTCCAGGTGTTGCTGTGACTAGCATCGCGTATCCTTACGGAGACTACGATGGCTCAGTATTAGACAAAACAGCTGCGGCTGGCTATGACGCGGCGCGCGGAGTAGACCGAGGCTATAACACCAAAGCGACCGAACGTTACGCGCTTAAAGTGCAGCAAGTCGATCGTACAACAACAATTGCTGATATTAACGAATGGATGACACAGGCAGAAACCGACGGTACTTGGTTAATCCTTATGTTCCACCAAATCGACGACATCGCAGCCAACGATCTCGGTATCACAGCAGAATTCCTAGATGAAATCCTGACGACAGTAAACAACAGCGGAATCGCAGTGACAACAATAGGTGACGCAATCGGACTTTTGAACTAAAACAAAGAAAGTAATAGTTAGAAACCCTAAAATATAATGACCGGAGCTTTAGCTCTGGTCATTAATATTTTAGGGTTTCTTTTCTAATTATTTACCAGCTAAACCAAACAGATAAGACTTGTTATAATATAAAAATGAAAATCACTAAATACGGTCAGTGTTGTTTGCTGATTGAAATAAATGATAAAAGAATATTAACTGACCCGGGTAAATTCAGTGTGTCTCAAAATGATGTTAAGAACATTGATTTGATTTTGATTACGCATGAACACGCTGATCATTTACACAGTGACTCTTTGCAGGCTATTTTGGCAAACAATCCAAACGCCAAAGTCGTGGCAAATACCGGAGTTGCTAAAGTCTTAAACGAACTGGGAGTAAATCATGAAGTTCTAGAAGGGACTGACAGTGGCGAAAAGGCTGGGGTTGCGCTCGAAGCATATGATGGCAAACATGCAGAAATATTTGAAGAATACGGACAGGTGCAAAATACTGGATACTTTATCGAAAACAAATTATTTTACCCCGGAGACGCCTACACCGAGCCGAACAAAGAAGTGGAAGTATTAGCGCTCCCTGTCGCTGGTCCGTGGTGCAAAGCAGCTGATGCTATTGCATATGCACTTAAAGTAAAGCCATTAAAAGCTTTTCCGGTTCACGATTGGTTGCTTAATGATGATGGCATCGCCTTAACTCACAGTTTGTTTGAAACGCAGCTTAAAGTTAACGATATAGAGTTTGTCAGATTAAAGAACGATGAAGCTAAGGAGTTTTAGCCAGATTGTGTAAAGTTCTAATTTTTTGTGCTATTTTCTTCCCGCAATGCAAATTGCTACAATTTCCAAGTCTAAAGCTGGCTAACCAAAAACCGATGGTAAAGACAAAATATTCTTGTTGATATACTAAGGATAGTGTTATACAGTATGGTTTGAAATCGTTTTGGGAGAAAAGTAATGGCTAGGTCTATTTTCGCTGTAGTTCTCACTTTGGTGTCTTCTTCCTGTCTGTTCGTCGGAGTGTTTCATCTTACTGGTGACTGGGTGACTGCTGCTGTCTTTGCTGTGGCACTTTGCACAGCTCTGTTCATTTTGCTTATTTCAATAGAGGCTATTATTGGGAGCATGCGCAAACTAAAATACAAATAACGCCCGCCGGTCGCCCTGACTTTTCGGGCGATTTTTTATATTAAAGGCGAAGTGTGTTGTTGTTCGTTTGTATATTATCCTGCCTCTTGGTTGCAGGGTGTTGAAAATTATTGTGTACGCAATTATTCTGCTTTAAAAACAAATAAACCTTCTAGCTTCTTGCCTGAAATACTTTTCATATCGTAACACTTGGTCCATGGGTGATCGGCAGGGATGTCTTTCATGGCTGCAGTAGCTGCGTCTGCTGCTGCTTTGTCTTCCCAGAATACAAAGTCAGTGTAATTTCCATCTGCGTCTTTGGTGATATTCCAGCTCAACCAACCTGTCTGCTTCTTCATCCAGATGTCAACAATGTCTTCGGCGGCTTTGTGTAAAGCTTCTTCTGTTATTTCATCCGCTAGACGGTAATTGATTTGATCGATAAACATAATATTTGTATTAATTAATAAGTTTACAAGGAAGGGTAGAGATAGATCAAAAATAGTCGCCCAGAGGTGGCTTTGTTTAATCTGTCTCTTCACCGATCGCGCGCAAGAACACTTCCCAAGCATCATCGTCAGACCAGAGCAGCCAGTTTCTTTCTTTGTTCTGGTTAAACCAAATCCAAGCTTCGATGTTTTTGTAGCGAGGAATGACATCAAAGAATCCTTCAGTCATCCACTTGGCCTTGTTTGGTCCTTCAGCTGACGCAAATGAGAAAATGAATATTGGCTTGTTGTATTGCGACAGAGTATCAAGCGGGCGAGTGAAAATCTCTTCAAAGGTGTACCACGGCGGCCCGTCATTAAACCCGTCTACACCGACAATATCGACGTAAGCATCGCCAGGGTAGTAGTTTTCAATCTTGTTTTCTGGAGTGTTTGGCACTGACGAAGCATTTACAGCCCAGCCAAATTTAACATTATTTAAGTGATTGAAGTAATCATGAATATACCGATAAGCTTGCACAGCCTTTTCTGGTGTATTGCCGTTCTTGGTTCCACTCCATGGTGTCCAGTTGCCGTTTAGTTCAGAAAAAGGAATAAGAATAACCTCACCTCGGTAATTTTCTAGCTGGTCGGCAAAATCCTCGAAGTAATCGTCCCAGTTGCCATTTAAGATGTTCTGGTAAGAATAGGCAGGCTGATTTGTGCCTCCGATAGTGTAATCGCTGGCCTCCCAAAAGAGGACGAGTGTTCGGTCTTTGTCGCGTGCGTAGGTCTTGAGGAAGCTTGGTAAAGCACCATCACCGTTGCCCCAGTGAACAAAGAAGGCGAGATAATCAGGATTGGTTTCTACGCGTTGTTCAAAATCTTTGATGGCACCGGCATTTGAGCCAGTAAACACACCCCAATCTAATTGTTTGTATGGCGCCGGTGGAGTGTCGACAACTGTAGAGGGCTGGTTGGAGTAAAATGAAATATTGGTCGGTTTTGGAAGGATTGTGTTGTTTAGTGTGGTGGTTGATGTAGCTGCTGCAACTGGCATCTCTTCAATAACAGGCTTAATTGTTGTTTCTTGTTCAATCTCTACTGGCTTTACTGCTACTTCCTGTTCTTGCTGAACCTCTTTTGTTTCAGGTGTTTGTTGTAATTCTTCTGATTCTTGAACTATCACCGCTGTTTCTTCTGGCATTGTGTTTGTAGATAATTCTTCTGATTCGTGCAGAGCGTAAGCTGTTGGAGATCTGGTTATAATTGACGGACTGTTAATTATCGTACTCGTTGTTTTTGGTGGAGTAGGGTTAATATTTTCAATTATTTCCTCCTGAACAGGTTGGTTGTGTGTACGCAAAATGTCTGCCACAAAGAATAGACATATAAAAAGGCAGAATCCACCACTGAGATAGAAAGCTTTCTTTTGTTTTCGATTTAACGGTGTCGATTTCAGAGCTAGTATTATAACTCATTCTGAGTTTTGTTTGTGGTTTATGTATTTAAAATTGTGTCTTGTAGGTTGTCCTGTATGCCAATGTTAAATCTGCTCAGCAAATTCACTCAGAAACGGTGTTTGTGCCGCGTCTGCAGGTTTGACGATGCTATACTTTGTTATTATGAATAGTAATAATGACCATCATCTATCAATTTCGCTGCAACCGTCTCGGCTGCAGCGGGTGGCAATGTCTTTGATGGCGGTCATGGTGCTGGTGACATTTGTTGCTACAAATTTGCAGGCTTTATTATGGCAATCTTCTTCTTGGCTGGTGGGAGCTGTTTTGCCGGCTGTGGTTGTTGATCTTACTAATGAAGAGCGTGGTGGGGTAGAAGCATCTTTGCTTGCGCGAAGCAGTCTGCTAGATGAGGCGGCACGCTTGAAGGCAGAACACATGGCTCAGAATGAGTATTTCTCGCACTATAGCCCTGAGGGAGTGACGCCGTGGGAATGGTTTGACGAGGTTAATTACGTTTACGCACATGCAGGAGAAAACCTAGCTATTCATTTTTCTGATTCATCTAAGTTGGTAGAAGCTTGGATGAATTCTCCTTCTCACCGTGAAAACATTGTGAATAGTGAATTCACAGAAATCGGCGTCGGTACAGCTAAGGGAAAGTTTGAAGGTTACGATACGGTTTACGTGGTGCAGCTGTTTGGCACTCCAGCAGTCATTGCTGAAGTAGAAGTCGTAACTGAGCTTGACGCAACAACATTTTCTTTGATTGAAGAAGTAGCTCCAGAAACAATTTCATCAGATGTAGAACCAGCAATTGAAGAAACTGAAGAATTTACAGCAGTAGAATTAGCAGCAGTGACTGAGCCTGATATCGCTGCCGAGACTACTGCACTGGCTGAAGTTCTGGCAGTGCAGACTGAGGAAGTGATGGGAATAGTGGTAAAAGAAGATAGTTCTCATGCAGAAGAGGCTGCTAGCTATGAAGAAGCAACAATAGAGATTAAGATTGAAGATCAATTAATTGAAACAGAATTAGAAACAGCCATAGATAATGAGGTTAAATTCACTGATTTGGCTGCTGTTTTAGATGTTGAACCCGTTGAGTTAGAGGGTGTCGAAGATGAAATTTTACCATCTTCTACTTCAGAAACTGTTGTGGAAATCGAAGACCCTGCAAGTTCGACTCTGTTGTCTGGCAGCAGTGGACCAGCTGAATTAGTTAAAGCCGAGAACAGTCTGTCTGAGAGTGTTTCTGACTCTGAACAAGTGGCAGATGTTTCTGTTTATAAAGCAAGCCCTGCTGAAGTTATGCAAACTACGTTTCTATCAACATCATCTGGCTTAAAAGCGGTTGACTCTAAAAACACTTTTGTGACTGAGAAAACACTTTCTGCCACAGCAGGAACGACTGCCGCCGCGCTTGCTACCCAGCCACATGCGCTGTTGCGTGTCATATATATGTTGCTCACAACAACTATCCTTGGCTTGCTTGTGGCATCAATGGTGCTCGAGGCACGTCGTTTGCATGTGGTGCAAGTCGCTTATGGCTTTTTACTTATTTTAGGAATGGGAGGTTTGTGGTTCCTGCACGGTTGGTTTGTGGGTGGTGCGGTTGTGGTTTAGTGTCGAATGATAATTCATTAGCACTGCCAGCAATGCTTTTCAATATCGAGTATACTAATGTGTAATGAAGCAAAAAGCCTCCATAAGTGACAAAGCGAAACAGGTTGGTAACGCTATGATAAAAACTGATATTAAGTCAGAAAAGTTGCTTTTGTATGCCTCGCAACCAGCAGCTGGCTTTCCGGCACCAGGAGACGATCTGGTTGAAGCTCCACTTGATTTAAATGATTTACTTGTAGAAAACCCTACCAGTACGTTTTTTGTTCGCGTGTCTGGTGATTCTATGGAAGGCGCGCGTATTTTTGAAGGCGATATTTTGGTGGTAGATCGTTCAATTGAGCCTTCTCATGGCCGGATTGTGGTAGCTGCTGTGTATGGTGAATTGGTTATAAAGCGTTTACAAAAAACTCCCACAGGATTAGCTCTGGTGTCAGAGCAAAAAGGATATGAGCCAATTATTATCGATGATGTGGATGGTTGTTTTATTTGGGGAGTAGCAATTGGTTCGGCCAGGGTTTTGCTGTAAGTAATGTTTATAATCTACGTCTTTAGTACTATGAAAAATCAACTTGAAAAAACAACACATAATCAAATTTTATATATAGCCATGCTCTGGCTATTTCTAGCACTAGCTCCTGCTGTGGCGCACGGCGCTAGTAATCAGGTGGCTGTATGGATACCGTGGTGGGCGGAAGAAGCAGGAGCAGAAGATGCCGCTGCTCAAATACGCGATCTAGACGTCATCTATCCTTTTGTTTTTGAAGTAGAGGCTGACGGAAGTCTTAGAAACATGGTGGATTTCAAGGATGATCATTGGGAAGATTTGTTTGATAAGGCTGATGATCGGCGCGTGGATGTTGTTCCTACAGTCATGTGGTTTGCTGGCTCAGAAATACATGAAGTTTTAAGTGATAGGCGCAAGCGAGAAAACCATGTTGAAGAGATTGTCGATATGGTGCGCAAAAATCGCTTCGATGGTGTAAATATTGATTATGAAAGTAAGTTAGCTGAAACTATCGATTACTTCTCTCTCTTTTTAAAAGAACTTGAAGACGAGCTCGGTCGCCGCGATCTCACTTGTACCATAGAAGCACGCATGCCTCCCGAGTCTCGTTGGATTAATCCTCCTGCAGTTATTGAATATGCTAACGACTACAAAGAAATGAATCGTCATTGTGATTGGGTAGAAATCATGGCGTACGACCAACAGCGAGCTGATGTAAAGTTAAATAACGAACGTCGCGGAGTGCCGTATTCTCCAGTGGCAGACATTGACTGGGTAGAAAAGGTGGTTGATCTCGCACTAGAAGATATCGATGAAGATAAAATAATGCTAGGGATCCCAACTTACGGTCGAGCTTGGGATGTGACAGTGGCTTCAGAGTGGTATCGTGACTACAATCTAGTTACGTCCCTTAACCCAAAAAGAATAATTGAGCTTTCAAAGAAGTATGATTCGCTGATTGGAAGGACTGCTGGTGGGGAAGCTGTTATTACGTACTTTCCTGAAGACTCACCGTGGCGATTGCTTAACCAATTACCAGCCCCTACAGGAACGCCTAAAGGTTACGAAGCAGCCGCCAAGGCTCTGCTCGTGGCAACGTACGCAGATATCGAAATTCCAGTTCGTTTTGTTTCTTGGAGTGATGCGCAAGCGATTGAAGATAAGTTGGACTTAGCTGACAAATATGATTTGCGAGGAGTGGCGATATTTAAAGTTGACGGCGAGGAAGACAAAAATATGTGGGATTTATTTTAAGACAGTACTTCTTATTCAGAAAGATAAAGTGCCGACTCTAATAGAGTGCGGCATTTTATTTTGCCAGTTTTAGAACATTGCCGAAGACACGGTCGATGGATATACTACTTGTATGTCAAAACCACTTATCGGCTTGCTTGATTGTAATAATTTTTTTGTGTCATGTGAGCGTTTATTCCGACCTGATTTATTGGGTCGGCCAGTTATCGTCCTCTCAAGTAATGACGGTTGCGTAGTGGCCCGTTCGCAAGAAGTAAAGGACATCGGAGTAGAAATGGGTGTCCCTTACTTTAAAATAAAGGACACTGTAAAAGAGCACGGAATAGCAACGTTTTCTTCACATTTTGCTCTGTACAGAGATATTTCCAGAAGAGTGTTTGCTGTAATGAAAAGGGAATTAGAAGTAGTGGAGCAGTACTCAGTTGATGAAGCTTTTTTTATTATAAACAAGGATCATACTGAAACTGTAGTTAATTTAAAATCAACCATTGAGAAACTTGTCGGCATTCCTGTTTCTGTTGGAGTAGGGGCAAGTAAAACTCAAGCTAAATATGCTAGCGAACTTGCTAAGAAAGGTTCTGGCATAAAGGTCCTTACTCCAATCGAATGGAATAGTTTGGCAGATAGTATCCCTCTTGGCCAATTGTGGGGAGTTGGTGGCAAATCATCAAAGCGGTATAAACAGCACAATTTGTTTACTGTCAGTGATATTTTAAATGCGGATTCAGGCAGAATAGCGCAATTGTTTGGGGTGAATGGTATTCGCTTGCAGCAGGAATTATTAGGTGATTTAACCCCTAAAATAGAACAAAAGCATGCTCCGCAACAAAGCATTACGAGCTCTCGTTCTTTTGCAAATTCGGTTACTGAACTGTCGATTTTGTACGATGCTGTTGCTTACCATGTGCGTCACGCGGCAGCAGACTTGCGTGCACAAAAGCAGAATGCTGGCAAGATAATAGTCTCAATTAGACCTGGTCGATACGGTGATTTTGTCTTGCGTGGTGGCTCTAAAGAAGCTGTTTTCACCTCGCCTACAAACGACACTGTTGCTCTGATGACTTGTGCAGAAAAGCTTGTGTGTGATCTGTATGAAAAAGGTGTTCCGTACAAGAAAGTAGGAATAACTCTTTCTTTATTGCGCCCTGTAGGGGAAAGACAGACAGCCTTGTTTGCTGACCAAACACCAGAAGCAGGGTCGAAGCTACTGGCCGCAGTCGACATTTTAAACCAAAAGGTAGGGAAGGAGGTTGTGCTGTTTGGCAGTCGACTACAAACTAAAAAATGGCAATCTCGTTCAGCCTCTCAGTCCCCCTCGTATACAACTAACTGGAAAGACATTGCTACAGCACAGGCTTCATAGGACAAGTGTCTGTTTGTGGGGTTTTTAGTATCCGACATTTGTACCAGAGCCCGTTTAGCGCTCATGTCCGTTTGTGTGATTATTAGCCATTAAAACTAGGTGTTTTCTAAAGGAACAAAGGTCAGCTCAAAAAGGTTATCAACAGTCAATATCGGACAGTTGCATAAAGACTTAGTACAATACTTTTAGATCGGTAGTAGTTAAGTCGTTTAAACATTTTTCTTCAATGCGCACCGACACCCGTTTTAGCCAACGTAAGTGTCGATTGCAAAAAAGTATTTTATTAAAATGTTTGTTGCGGCTATACAGATAAAATTTCACTAAAGGCTGAGTTTTCTCACATATTGTGAATTACTTTATCTCTCCACAAACAACTACTATCGACCAGTACTTCAAGAGTTTCTCAATAAAAAACAAATTAAAATATTGAGTAAGTTCTCAGTACAAAGTTATTTAAAATAATTATAAATATAAACATGTTCGCAAAAGCAACTAAAGTTGGCTTTGCGCAGCAGGTGGTCGCGACACTTGTTGCAAGCGCAGTACTTATGTGGTCATTTGGAATGTACCACACTGCGCAAGCAGCTAACCTCACTTTAATTAGTGACACCCTCGGCACTTCGGAGCCGGCGGTGACCTCAACACACTCAATTGCCTTCACTATCCCAACCGGCTCTGCGCTGGCGGATGGTGACACGGTAACTATTACATTCCCCGTAGGCTTTACAGGCGTTGCAGCAGTAGCCGATGCTAATACCGACATTACTGTCGGAGGAACGCTAGATGTTGATGGTTCGGCAACCGTCGCAGGCGCTGGCCAAAGTATTACATTTAATACTGTGGCTGCAGCGGCGGGGCAAGAAATAATAGTCGCGATCGATGATTTGATTATTACAAATCCAGCAGTAGTTGGTTCGTATGAAATCTCACTTGATACTGGAACAGGTGGAGATAATGGTAACACTCGTGTTGCCATTATCGACACTGTACTAGTTACTGCAGCAGTTCTTACAACTTTTGATTTCACAATCATTGGAACTGCAACTTCTACAGCAGTTAACGGAACATCAACTACTGGCTCAACTACTCCAACTGCCGTACCGTTTGGTACCGTGTCAGCTGGAGAAGTTAACACTCTCGCTCAACGTCTAACTGTATCTACAAACGCACGAAACGGTTTTGTGGTTACGGTACAAAGTGACGGTGAACTAGAGTCTTCAAACGGAGCGATCATTGACAGCTTCACCAACGGTACTGACATTGCAGTTGCAGGTACCGCTTGGGCATCACCTACAAACCTCGTAGCAGATGAAGCGACTTGGGGTCACTGGGGAATCACTTATGATGATGACGCAACAGTAGATCTTGCAGCCAATGAATTTATTGCTGCTTCTACTACACCGCGAGAAGTCTTCAGTCACACAGCTGCAGCTGATGGAGTAACACCAAACATTGGTAGTACAACTATTGGCTACCAGCTAGAGATTACTCCACTACAGGAAGCGGCCGATGATTACAGCACTATTCTGACATTCATTGCAACACCTACTTTCTAGTAAATGCAAATCTGAAATGGACACAAAACCCTCTTTGAGGGTTTTTGTTTTGTCTGTTGCTCATGCTAGACAAGCTTTCGACAATATTATTTTTTCACATTTTTGATATTTATCATATTTTATTCTGAATTTTACGCTTGCCAATTTAATTGTCATAACAAGTTTATTTTCATAAATAATATTTAAAAGTGGCTTAGCTTTGTTAAAACTTTGGGTCAGATCTTGGTTAAGAAAGGTCTTTTAGATTTAAAAATATTTACAGTGTTTGTAGTTTCAGTTTAAAATATGGTTAAAGGTGAACCCAAATATGACATCGACTTTAGTTGTAAGCATGAGGATTGGTACACATTTTTTCGTACACATTTATAAATAATGTGTTCGTTTTGTGAATAGTAAAGACATACACAGTTGCAGGGTGATATGATGGTATTAATTATCAAATTTATAGTCAAAGCTGACACATGACATCAATCCCTCATTTTTTATCGACCTATTTTATATCATGTGCGAAATTGGTGGTTGTCGCCTTTTTTATTGTAGTTTTCTTTATTTTCCCCATACTTGCGACGGCGCAAGAAGAAGGGGTCGGTATTTCTCCTGCGACGATCGAAGAAACTATAGATCCTGGAGTGACAAAAGAATACGCGGTGACTATAGAGAACCTGAATAATAGTGAACAGAAATATTTTTTGTCCACTCGAAATATAAAAGGAGTAGAAGCTGGTGGTGTTCCTGTATTCGCTACAGATAATTTAGAGAAGACTGGTTATGAGTTAGCAGATTGGATAGATTTGTCTGTGACAGAAGTTGTCGTTCCTTCTCGCGGTAAAGTTCAGGTTCCTTTTGTACTAAGTGTGCCAGAAGCCGCTTCTCCTGGAAGTCACTTTGGAGGAGTTTTTATTTCGGTGGACCCTCCTGATATTGTGGGTAGTGGTGCAGCTGTGGGATATCAAGTAGCAAACATTATAAGCATAAGAGTTTCGGGTGACGCTATCGAACAGGCTGGTGTACGTGAATTTTCAACTGTTAACTTTTTCCATAATTCACAAGATGTTGATTTTCAAGTAAGAATTGAGAACACAGGAAATGTTTTAGTGCGCCCCACTGGACCGCTTGAGATTTACAACATGTTAGGAAATAAAGTTGGTAACATCGTTTTTAACGAAAGTCAAAGCGGCGTATTTCCAGGAACGGTAGAGACTTTCTCAAATATAAATTGGACAGGGGATTCGCTTGGGTTCGGTCGTTATGAAGCGGTAGTTAGCCCGGTTTATGGTGATTTTGGAGCCATAAAGACCATGACAAGTACTGTTACTTTTTGGATTCTACCGATGAGCATTATCGGTCCTGCTCTTGGTGTGCTGGCTGTGCTGGTTTTACTTACATACATATTTGTGCGCATCTACATCAAGAGATCTCTTGCTCACATAACGCAGGGCAGGAGAATTGTTCGTAAGCGTAATCAGCAAGGGTCGTCAGCCTGGTTACTTGTTACAGTAATGGTATTGGCGGTCACAGCTCTATTTCTCATTGTGTTGTTGGCTCTGTTTGCGTAATTTACAATTGTGTGACATATTAAAACATATGGCATCTGACGCAATAAACAACAATGTGATACCGAAATTGAAGCAATTTTCGATGTATCATAAAGCATTGCGAATTGCTATGGCTGTCGCATCTGTCGCACTTGTGTTTGAAAGTGGTTTGGTTGATGATTCTACTGCTCGCATGTCGCAGCAAACTCATCAGTACTTGGCTAATGCAGTTGGCATGACAACTTCTGTTAGTCCAACAGAGCTCAATCAGTACACCGCCGCCCTAACGGCAAAAGAAAAAGCTCTTGCTGATCGAGAAGCTGCCTTGGAAGAACGTGAACTATCGATCGGTTTGTCGTCTGGGGTTAGTACTCCAGGAAATCAACAGGCAACGTATATTTTGGCTAGCGTTCTGTTTATATTGTTGGCACTAATATTGCTAAACTACATTCTTGATTACATGCGTTTGCGTCGAGAATCAGTCGTGCAAGTTTAAAGAATATAAAGATCAGCAAGCAAAACTTGCTGATCTTTTTTAATGCTTTTCATTCACACATCGTTTTGCTTCCTGTGTAATAAGTCGTTTTATCTGTCTTGGTGCGCGGTACAATATAAGTATGTTATCTCTAGCACTAAAGAAAGTGTGCCGATTATTACTATTTGCACTGTTTGTATTTTCTGGTTGGCTAGTTGTGTCTACTGAAAGTGCGGAGGCAGCAAATATTATACAATACAGCGATACTATAAGTGATTCTGGTCCGAATCAATTAGCCAATCACACTTTAAATTTTATTCTCAACGCAGCAGCAGGAAGTGGTTCGACCTTTGAAATTACTCCTCCGTCTGGATTTACACTTAATTCAACAACAACGTTTGGCGTTCGAAATGTTGAGCTTGTGGTAGATGGCGCCGTACGTTCTGCAGTTGATACTCCTACTGCTGGTGAAGATTCGGTTGATATTACTGGTGGTTCTCCTGGTTTTATTAGCTACACTTTGGCTGACGATTACAGTATTCCGGCCGGTAGTGAGCTGACATTTAGAATCGGTAATCATACCTCCGGTGCCCTAGGAGCTGTCTCTTCTTTCAGTACTACTACTGGTACAACCACTACGCAAGCCGATGTGCCGCCAATACAGAACTCATCTGCTCTTGGGAGACATGATTTACTGCTTGAAGTATATGATGGTTCTTTGATCGCATCCACTGAGTTTGTTCTTTTTCTAAATAATAAGGTTAATCTACAAGGAATTGATACGACAGAAGAAATTCCTCCTTTTCTTTTTAATGGTTCACCGACCAGTACTGTTGGCGGAACCACTTTGAGTGTAGAAATTTCTTTAGAGTCGGATGAGTTTGCTTTTTGTAGATATAGCACAACTTCGGGCACGGCTTTTACTTCTATGGATCCTGATTCATTCTCTAATACGGGTTTAATATTTCATTCGACAGTAGTTTCTATTGTTACTGGTCAACTCAACGTATTTTTTGTGCGCTGTATTGACGACGAAGGAAACTTTAATACAGAAGATTTTTTAATCTCTTTCGTCGTATCAGGTCAGCCAACCGGTACTGCTAACACCGAAGGTGAAACCAGTGGAGATGGAACTGGATCAGGAGATAGCGGTGGAGGAAGTGGTAGTGGATCAGGCGGAACCTCTGGTGATTCTGATGGTGAGCAACCAGAAGAAGGAAATTCTTCTGGAACTGGCGGTTCTGGTGGAGGTGGGGGTAGAACTTCTGGTGGCGGAGCTGGCGGTGGATTTGAAAATACAGATGCTTCGTATCGGAGTGGCGACGGACGCGTTGTAATTTCAGGTTACGCTTTTCCAGATAGTGACGTCACTATATTGATTGACGGGCAGCTTCACGACACTGTAATAGCAGATGCTGACGGATCGTACTCCATTACTCTCGATGAAATAGCTCGTGGGGCTTATACTTTTGGAGTTTACGCGGTTGGTGACAATGATGTGAAGTCGTCAACATTCAGTACTTCCTTTACTGTAACTGGTGCTAGGACTTCTTCTTTGAGTAATATTAATGTTGTTCCGTCAGTACTGGTCGATCCTGACCCAGTTGATATTGGGCAAACTCTGACTATGTCTGGATATGCTTTGCCCAACGCGATTATTTCGATTGAAAACAGTCAACGTGAATCAAGTATTGTAAAAGAAATTTCTGCTACTTCAAACAGTGATGGTTTTTGGTCGACTACAGTAGATACAGGTTCTTTCTCCCAAGATACATATCAAGTGCGGGTAAAGTCTGAGCAAGAGGATGGTGCTGAGACTGGATGGTCTAACTACACATATTATGGTGTTGGCGGAGAAGCTGAAGCTCCTCTTTTCCCCGATTTAAACCGAGACGGGTTTGTTAATCTTGTCGACTTCTCTATCTTACTTTTCTGGTGGGCAACAGACGGAGGTGACTCTGATCCACCGGCTGACATTAACCGCGACGGTAATGTGACTCTGACAGACTTCTCTATTCTGCTCTTTAATTGGACTGGATAAGAGTCAGTTTAATAAACAGTTTATGATATTAAGCAGAGACCGTAACAATACATTTACGGTTTGTATAAAAGTGATGCACCACTCTGGTGTGTGACTTTTATATCGTAAGCAAAATGTTGTAAATTTAAATTTTGTTAAATTAAAATTTAAGCTACGAAAACCGTGTATCTCTTTGTTTTCTGTGGGTAAACCATAAACATTTTCTCTGACTACCGTATAATACTTACATATGTCCTTTCTGCAGAGACTAAAAGGTAGGGGAGTACGTGATGGTGACGACACGCTTCTTTCTGATGCTGAAGAAACAGCCGTCGACAAGGTTGCTCAGCTCCATGTTGATGTTTACCAGACTGAGCGGATGATTGTGGTTTACGCACAATCTGCTGGCGCTGACATGAATGACGTTCACGTTTCAATTGAAGGTGATGCGGATATCGTTTTGATTGAAGGTCGTCGTGTGCGACCTGAGTACATTGTTTTCCCGCGAAAAAAGGTCAAAGGAGCTTTTGCTGCCGAAGAGTGCGAGTGGGGCGAGTTTTACAGGCGAATTATTTTGCCTGAAAGCGTTGATATTGACCAGGCGGATGCAAAGATTAAAAACGGAGTTTTAA
Organism: Patescibacteria group bacterium; assembly: GCA_018608435.1. Classification (GTDB taxonomy): domain Bacteria; phylum Patescibacteriota; class Minisyncoccia; order Phycocordibacterales; family UBA918; genus OLB19. The sequence continues at coordinate 58,561 of JABAZV010000006.1, forward strand.
TACTAATTTTACCCTTGCTAAAGCCGAGCGAAAAGGAAAAGGTTAATCTTAAGGTTACAGGCGGCCGTAAAGAAGGGAAGCGCAAGGTAGCAAAATCTACTTAATATAGTTCTATTGTTCTTATGAAAACCATCCGTATTGTAGATAAGATAATAACAGCAACACTTTTTTCTGTGGCTATGTTTGCCTTTTCAGCAGCTTCTGTTATGGCGGCGGACTTGGCTCTTTCTCCCAGCACAGGGTCTTACTCAGTTGGACAAACTTTTACAGTAGCTGTGCAAGCAGTGCCTGGTGGAGATAATGTTAACGCAGTTGAAACTACTCTGGAATTTGATCCTAGCGTTCTTTCTGTTGTCAGTATAAATAAAGATGGCTCCGCCTTTTCCTTGTGGACTACTGAGCCAGCCTTTTCAAACAGCGCCGGCACCATCACTCTAGGTGGCGGAAGTCCGACGCCTTTTACCGCCACTTCCAAGATACTTAATGTTACGTTTAGAACAACAGGAGAAGGAGTTGGCTCGGTAACCTTTAGTGGTTCTTCAGTTTTGGCAGCTGATGGTAGAGGTACCGACGTTTATAAAAATTCTACCAATGGTACTTATACTATTGCTGTAGCCACAACTCCTACGCCAGAGCCTACTCCTACGCCTGTGTCTACACCTGAACCAGTGTCCCAAACACCGACTGAAGCAGCAGAGGAAGATGATGAAGAAGCTATTATTTTTGGCGACCCGCCACGACCGCCTGAAGTTGGTTCTCAAACTTTTCTTGATCCAAATATTTGGTACGGTGACATAAACGGTCTTTTTACTTGGTCGCTTCCGTTTGATGTTAACGTCGTGGCTGTAGAAATTTCTGATGACCCAGAAAATAAACCTGAAGAAAACGAAGATGCAATCATTGATCCACCAGTTGAAGAGTTTATAATTAGCGAAGATAATGCCTCAGATGGAGTGCAATACGTTAGTGTAAACTTCAAAAACCAAGTTGGTTGGGGTGCGCCTACAAACAGGAAATTGCAGATCGACACTACTTCGCCAGAGCCATTTGCAATTAATGTCCAAGCTGGAACTTCTCCAGATTCATTCCCTTTGCTTAAATTTGCTGCTGAAGATAAAACTTCTGGAATCGAATACTACGATATGACTGTGGCGGACAAAGAACCTGTCCGTATTACTCCTGACGAAGCAAAGCTTGGCTATTTACTTAAAGATCTTGAGGACGGTACGTACACTGTAAAAGTGGTTGCTTCAGACATGGCCGGTAATACTCGTGAAAGTAGTGTTGCTGTATTGATCACTGCTGGTTGGGTGAAACCGGTTGAAGTCATTGATGAAACTTCTTTCTGGGACTACTTAACTTTCGTTAATCTTCTGATCTTCTTCTTAATCGTTACTATTATTCTACTAATGGTTTACGTCTGGTACTTGCTTAAGAGCACAAAAGAAAAAGATGAAAAATTGCGCCGAGAAACACGTGAAATTCAAGATCAAATGGAAAAGATTTTCTCTGCTCTCCGTGATGAAATTTACGATCAAATCAACACCATAACAAAGCGAAAGCGGTTGTCAGCAAAAGAAAAAGAAACTGTAGCAGCTCTTACACAAGCACTAGAAGTATCCGAAACTCTGATTGAAAAAGAGATCAATGATGTCAAAGCCATTCTGAAATAAACAAACATACAATGAACACTCTAGCCAAAGTATCCAAATTAACTGATAATATATTGTAGCTCTATAAATAAGGGTATAACCAAAAAACCAATCCCCAAAAAAGTTAAATACCGCACATCCAAATCGTTGGATGTGCGGTATACTTATAATTGCCCACACATCTATGTCGGTGATATAGAAAGGGCACTTGTTTAGTGAAAAAAAATAAGCCTCACAACTCAAGCGAAAATAAAAATAAGAGCATTTTTAAAGCACCATTCGGGATTTTGCAGCTTATTAATGGTTTTAAATTGTCATTAAAATTTACTCTAGCTGTCGCTGTTGTATTTAGTTTGCTTTTACTGCAACCGCCTGATGTTCAATCAAAACGTTCGACAAACATTAGCTTTGGTTCAGATCAGACCATCAATATTTTTCCGTCACAAGTTGAAACGACAGATTGGGCTGGACTTAACAACGTTCTTATTCAGGATTTGCCGAACGATGCTCTGTACCAAAACTTTGGTGCTCAGTCATCAGCTTATGTTCCTTTGGCCGATTTGTTCGTTCCACAAAATGGCGAGCCTGAATTGATCAATAGTCAAGTACAGCCGCAAGCAGACAGTTCATCTTCAGACGGTAGTCAGCCTGCTTTGCCAAATGGAACTTCTGCTGCTGACGCTGCCGGTTTTGTCGAGAATGATGCTATAAGTCTTTCTGGTGATCAGTCGACATCAACTCAGTCTGAAGAAGTGTCAAATGAAATTTCTGATAATCCTGTAACAGAAAGTGATTCGTCAAATGCTGATGAGACAGTTGTTGCTGAACCTTTGCTCGATGATGTTCCTGAAAAAGATGATGGTTTTTCTGTTCAGTCGGAACCAGAATCTGATGAAAGTACTGCTGCTGATGTTTCTGAAATAGAAGAGGAGATTGTTGTCGAAAGCGAAGTGGAAGTTGTTGCTGAACCTGTTGAAGATTCGACGGCTGAAACTGAATCTTCAGAACCTGAACCTTCAGCTGAGCCAGAAGAAGCGATTTCACTGATTGATATTTTGCACCCAAAGTACGGAGTTTTTTCTGTAACTTCACAACTCTTTCCACTTATGCAGCTGTCGTTTGTTAGTACCACGGAACCGGTTTTAGAAGAATCTACTCCCCTTGAAACTGATTCAGGAAATATTGTTGATGTAGAAGAAGATCAACCACTTCCTGAAGAAGCAGCTCCTGAAGAAACATTTTCATCATCAATTGCAAACGAAGGAGTTGTAGAAGAGATTGATCCTCTGTCGCTTTCTGATGAAGTAGTAGAGATTGATACGACAACTTCTACATCTGAAATTTTGAATACTGAGTCATCTTTAAACACAAAAAGTATAGAGTCTCCAGTGGCCGACGATACTTCTTCAGCTTTGCAAGATTCTCCTGTGACATCTAATTCTTCATTTTTACATGAGATTACTTTGTCTAACTTCGATACAGCCCCGCTCGATCCTGGGCAGTTTGTCCAAGGTATGCAGCTTAGACTTTCACTTGCAGCCCAGCTTAATGATCCTGTTGCTGACGGCGAACAAGCACCATACATAGAAATATTATTTGGGCAAGGTGAATCGCTTGAAACTGTCGGTATTATTTTGCTTGAAGATGAAGTGTCAAATGCACTTAATGGTGGCTATTTCCTCTTCGCTTTACCTGAACTTTATGACATTGACAATCTCGCCAGCACCACGGTTTCTGTGCGTTACATGGGAGAGGCTGATTTGCTTGATGGAATGTTCCTTGATGCTGCTTGGCTCGAGCTTGATACGAAAATTATTACAAAAGAAGACCTTGAAGCTCGAGGTAATGCCGCAGCGATTAAGAAACTTGATTTGCCAACAGCTAGTACGCTTATAAGCGATCAGGTTAATTTCCGTCGCGACGAAACCCCAGTCTTCAACTTGCGCTATAACTCAAAAAGAAACACTGTTCTGCGTGGTTTGCGTGACCTTTTCGGAAGAGATTTAGTGGAAGTTGAATCGGCTCTCGTTAAGCACCGTGGGACAGGTTTGTTAGGGATCACACCAGAGATTAATATTACAAATGATGGTTTGCTTACCGTATCAATTAATGAAAAAGATAGGAAAAAACTTCGTCCCGGTCAGTATACGGTTGAGATAACATACAAAGAAGGAGGCGAGACTATCATTGATACTTTTGATTTCCAGTGGGGAATATTAACTACTAATCCCAATAAGTCAGAATATGAAGTAGGTGAGACAGCACAGATTTCCGTTGGTGTTTTGACTCCTACTGGACACACTGTTTGTGATGCAAATCTAGACCTGTACGTCACCGATCCTGAAGGATTTGTGTCTCGCTACCTAGTCGATCCGTCAGGTTTATGTGATGGAAATAATGTTATTGACGTGCCTGATTTCAGCACTTTTGTTCCAGTGACAACTGCAGGTGTGTATGAGCTGTATTTGGAGAGACTGGACGATGATGGTTCTGTTCTTGGTTTTACTACAGACACTTTCAATGCTGTGCCTCTACAACAAACAATCAGTATTGAACGTACTGGGCCAACTCGTATTTACCCACTTGCTCCTTACACAATGAGCTTGAAGGTTGATTCGGCTGGTGATTTTGATGGAACTTTGACCGAGTATGTTCCAGCTTCTTTTGTGGTTTTTGATACTGACGCTAGTGTAGAGCGTGAAGGTGAGTGGCTTAAATTAGTTTGGGATTTATCTGTTTCGGCTAGTGGTACGGAAACCATTAGCTATCAGTTTGATGCTCCGGATATTTCTCCCTACCTCTTTACTTTAGGGCCAGCGCGGCTTGATTCTAACGACGCATCTACAGCTTCAAGCACCGAAAAAACGGCTAGAAATAACGTTTTCATTGAACATCGCCGTTGGCAGATCGCGTCTGACGCGGTTGGGAAGATGTTGCTCTTCTGGGATGACGGTGCTGCTATTCCGGCAGGCTGGGTTTGTGTTTCTTGTGCACCGGCTGATCCTTTTTATCAAAGGTTTATTATGGGTAGCTCAACTTACAACTCTACTGGTGGTGCGGCTACTCATACTCATACTACTAGCGGATCCGTTCTGGCGTCACTTTTATCTACGACAGAGAGTGGGTCAGGTACCATAGCGCCAGTGAGCCATACTCACACCTACACTCCGACTATCAGTGGTGAATCAAATCTTCCGCCTTATCGTCAGTTACGCGTAATCCGCTACGACACCGCGGCAGGAGAGCCTGCAACGATTCCGGCTGGAGCGATTGGTATATTTGATGTTGCGTCCTCATCACTTCCAGCTAATTGGAATCGTTACGGTGCGCAAGATGGCAGTTTCATTTACGGTGAAGACACCCCTGCTACCACAGGTGGTACAACTACTCACACTCATGGTATTTCTGGAACAACCGGCGCTTCAGCTGGAGCTGGCACGCGTGTTCGTGGTGGCGGAACACAGGTCTCGGGTGCTGGCAATACTCATACTCACACTGTTACTGCTAGTAGCGACTCTCACAGCAATGAGCCACCTTACATAACTGTCTTATTGGCGGAGCTTTCTGTCGATTCTGCGCCAACTAATGGACTAATTGCAATGTGGGACGAAGATATTGATGATGGCTGGTTAAGCTTGTCAGCCGACAGCGAAGCATTCAGCAACCGTTTTATTAAACCAACTACAACTTACGGTACGACCGGTGGAGGTGAAACTCATGATCATGCCGACGTTACTGGTATTACTTCAAGTGCTCCAAGCGCAACTCAAAATGCACGTTCTGGTTCTTCTGGTTCTGATGGCACGCACACTCACTCAGTAAGCGTTACCGGATTCTCAACTGAGTCAAACTTGCCGCCTTATGTAACTGTTGTCTTTGGCAAGCGACAGGGAACTAGTCCGGTTTACGAACAGCTTTCTTCTCGTTGGTACGCTAATAATGAATCAGCCCAAACACCGACCGAACCATGGCCAAACGACGCTGGAGTAATTGATTTGGCAGAAGATGAGCCGATTACTGCTACCAGCTCACCGGTGAAAAATGGTGAAGAAGTTCGTTTGCGAATTAATGTTGGTGTTACAAATGCTACTTCTACTGCAGGAGAGGAATTCCAGCTCCAATACACTGCGGCCAATATTTGTACAGACGGATCTGCGGTGTGGAGTGATGTTGGTGATGTAGCGTCTAGCACAGCTTTTTGGCGCGGTTATAATAATGTCAGTATTACCGACCATGGAACTCTCTCTTCTACGCTCCTTGCTTCATCAACCGTCGAGGCTACTTACGAAGAAAACGGCTACTCCACTACCACACCCAATGATATTAGTGTAGGTGAGTATGGCGAGTGGGATTTTGTCTTGCAACACAACGGTGCCTTAGCTGGCACAAATTACTGTTTCCGAATGGTTGAGAAAGCCGGTGCGACTTTCCAGAGCTACACGCAGTACCCACAAATTTACACCAACGAGTCACCAAACCAGCCAACCCTAAGTAAGTTATTTGATGCTGAAAAAACAGCTTCTACCTCTCCTTGGTTTTATTTCGTTGCCAGTGACACTGAAGGGGAAAACATTCATTACGAAATAGAAATAGCTGACAATTATGCTTTCGCTTCACCAGCTGTTAGCAAAGACACCATTTCCAATTCTTCCCAATTTGAAAACCAACTTCTAATCTCTGATAAAGCTCCTTTCCGTCAGGGTGAATTAATGAAGTTTACTCCCAGTGCAAGCTTCACAAATGGCACGACTTATTATTGGCACGTGCGCGCTCGAGATCCTGAGGGGTCAGACGATTGGAGTGAGTGGTCAAGTATCAATAGCTTTACTATTGATACTGCGCTGACAGCTTCTGCTTGGTTCCAAACGGAAACAGAACAATTTGACGAAAACATTCTCGACAGGGTCGACACCGCTACCGATCAGGCTGACATTGCGGCTGGTTCTACCACTGCCGCCATGACAGGAGGTTTGATAGATTTCACCGATGGTGAAATGGGAACAGCTTGGGATAGTCTGACATTTAACGAAACCGACGGCAGTGGCGTACTCTTGTATCAAATCGAGTATTTGGATAATAGCGACACATGGACGCTGATTCCAGATGTCGACTTGCCAGGAAACAGTACGGGCTTTAACACTTCACCGGTAAACTTATTATCACTTGATGTTGAGACTTATAATTCCATTCGAGTGGTGGCTGATTTTAGTGCTAATACTGGTACACCAAGTTTGCAAGACTGGACAATAAACTGGGGTTATCGAGTAGATACTCCGATGATCGCGAGTCTTTTTGCTAACGAACAAACAGGCACGACAACACCGACATTAGAATTTACTACGACCGATCCACAGAACGACAGTCTGACTTATCAGCTGCAGTGGTCACTCACACCTGATTTTGCCGCTTCAACAACGCGTACATCTGATGCTGATGCTGGGTTTACAAATATCAACACCGGCGCTGATCTCGATCCGTTTAACTCTGGCGATACAATTCAATTTACCGTGCAAGCAGCCGATGCTCTGACTGGTTCAACCACTTACTGGTGGCGAGTGCGGGCAAAAGACACTACAGGGGATGATGCTTATTCCTTCTGGACTGACGCTCAGAGCTTTACTGTAATTCCTGGGACTGAAGTTTCTACTTGGTTCCAAACATCAGCTGATCAATTTAGTAGTAATATTCTCTCTGGTACTACACCAATTGGTATTGGTGCTGTAACAGTAGCGACTACAGCCGTAGAAGCGATGATTGTTTACGGAGAAGGTACGCTTACGTCACCACGTTATCGTCAGTGGGATGGTACAAATCTTGGCGCTGAAGATTCAATGCAAGATATTGACTCACCGTTAAAGTGGGCTGTTGTGCGGGCTGCTCCAACGCGTGAAGAATATGTCGCAGCAACAGTCGGGACTGATGCCGACGTGAACGCTCAAGTATTTTCGACTGGTAGTTGGGAGAATTTACAGGAAATGACTATCAGTGTCGGTAACATTAACGCTCGTGGTTTTGATGTGGCATACGAAACGCTCTCGGGTGACGCTCTGGTTGTGTACTGTGACGGCGACGCTGACCCTAGCTATTACGTTTGGAACGGAACTAGTTGGACTAGCGGCGGAACTATAAATCTTGCTAGTATAAATAACTGCGAATGGATAAAACTCGCTGCTGATCCTGTGTCTGACGAGATTGTTCTGATGGCGCGTGATAGTGATGGTACTGCTGCTGCTTCTTACGAACTGCAGGTGTGGAACGGTACGGCTTGGGGAAACTCTTCTACTCAAGGCGGTGCGCGTAACACAGCTTACGAAACAATGGCTTTAAAATATGAAGAAAGCGGTGGTCAACTACTTTCGGTTTCAGGTGACGGTAATCCAGCTCGGTTTGAATACAACTCTTGGAACGGTACTGCTTGGGCCGGAAACGCCAATGATAGTACGATCGCGGATAATATAATTTGGGCAGAACTAACACGCGACGAAGGAACAGACAACATGACAATGTGTTATGTAGACGAATCAGTTGCAATTGGTGCAATCAATTGGACTGGTGCAGCATGGAGCGGACAAATTGACCTAGATGCAACTGGAAATGCAATAGATGACAAAGCGGTTTCTTGTGTGTACGAATCAACGACTGGTCGCGACGGTAATCTTATGACTGTCTACAGTGACGCAACCAACTCTCGCTACCGTGTGTGGAATGGAGTGACATGGTCAGCGGAAGCTTCTGTAAGCACGATCACTGATGTGTCGACTATTCAAACAATCCGCACGGGAATTGGTGGTATTCTTGGTCTTTTCTACGACGATGTAAACGACGCTATTTCTTTCTCAGACTGGAACGGCAGTGCATGGAGCGCGGAGCAGACAGTTGAAACAAACGGCTCAGTCGATACGGTTCCTTACGGACAGCCGTTCTTCATGGCGCCCAGAAACCCAGGTGGCGAAGGAACGGTGGTAGTTAGTCCAGCACTTAATTTTGACGACGGCAACGGACCGTACTGGAAAACGTTCTCGTGGAATGATGTGCAGCCAGGTACGAGCGAGATTCTGTATCACTTGCAATACCAGACTGCGACTGGTTCATGGGCATTTATCCCTGACGTAGATTTACCTGATAATGTTGCAGGCACATCAACCGGACCTTATGATTTATCTCTCTTAAACACCGGTATCTACGATACGATCAGGCCGTATGCTGAGCTTACTTGTGACGGTTCTGGCAATTGTCCAGAGTTGCAAGATTGGAAAGTTGAATGGGCTGGCGGAATTGTTATTTCGGGAACAGCTGCACTCTACGACGAAACTACGGCTCTAAATAGCGGTACAGTGGCAGTGGCTGTAAACGGAGTATTGCAAGTTGGTAAAACAGCTAACATTAGTGCAGGCGCATGGAGCATTACTAACGTAACCACTTTCCCTAGTGATGTTGTTACGGTGTTTATAACTGGTGCGGCTGACTCCGGCGAAGCTGTTGCTGTTTCGCGCTACGATGGGCAAGGCGACATGAGCGGTATGGACTTGTTTGAAAGGCACCTTACGCTTGGTTCAAACGACGCGACCACTACGCCACTTACCAATGCTGATATTGGGCTGTATGACTTTACTAATACTGAAGACATTTTCTTCGATCTCTCTGGCGCGACTCTTACTATGTGTGCCGATGCTGGTTGTAGCGATGCTGAATTATACGTTCAAGCTGGTACATATTACGAGCCAGCCGGTGCTTTTGTTGCGCATGATTTTGAAAATAACGGCTACTTCACAGCCGGCGCATACACCCATGAGATAAATGGCTCTTGGGACAATAACGCCACTACGACAATGACAGGTTCGACAGTCGTATTCGCTGCGACTAGCACAACCGAAAGTGTAGATAATACAGGTGCTGTCACTCCAACTTTTGACAATATAAGATTTGGTACAACTACAGGTAACGGAACATGGACACTTGAAAGCGAGCTTGATGTTAATGGCGACCTGATCGTTGATAACGGTACCTTAGCGCGCGGCACAACCAGCATGTTAGTGGCCGGTGATTTGACGACTGGAACCAGTGGTTTCTGGAGCGGAATCGGCACTACTACATTTGACGGCGCAGATGCAGCCAACTGGAGTGATCAGAACGCCGTCATACAAAACGTTGGTAATGTAGTGGTTGACGGTACAAACAAAGTAGTTATCTTGGCCGGTGACGCTGCGGCAGAATCAATCATTATCGGAGCCGATGACACGCTTGATGTTTCGGTTTCAAACTATGATCTTACTGTTTATGGCGATTGGACTAATCAAAACAACTTCCTTGCTCGCGCCGGAACAGTTTTCTTTGCAGCAACTTCAAGCGGACAAGCAATCACAAGCGCTGGCGACGCTTTCTATGATCTTTCATTTGTAGGAATTAATGGCGGCTGGTCGTTTATAGACACGGCACTCTTGGTGAATAATGATTTTGCCGTAGCGACAGGAACAGTAACTTTGCCGACAGCTACAACGACCATCGACGGCTCATTTGATTCTACTGGTGGTAGCTTCGCGCATAACAACGGCACGCTTCTGTTTACGTCGGATGCCGCTGAAAACATCACTCTCGACGGAGATGACTTTACGAATGTTACGAATAATCTAATTTTTGATGGGGCTGGCACATGGAACATGCTCGATGTTAATGCGACTTCTACTGGAAATGTAACAGTGAGTCAGGGAACAGTTAATTTCCCATCTGGTACCTTAGCGATTGGTGGATCACTCACTGATGATGGCGGCACTTTTGTTGGCGGCACAGGTACCGCGCGTTTCTATAGCGCTGGAACTGAGACGGTAACTACCGGAGGGTCGAGCTTCAATAATCTTACTTTCGACGGCGCTGGTGATTGGTCTTTTGTCGACACTAACTCGACTATTGCTGGCGATTTGCTCGTACTGCAAGGAACGACCACTTTCCCAACCGGCAATCTCTTGATTGGTGGTTCTTACCAAAATGCAGCAACTGTTGATGCTAACTCGGGAACAGTTACTTTTGATTCAGCTGACACAGGAGAAGCTATCGACTTCGGAAACTCTGCTCTTTACGATGTTTCCTTCACTAGTGTAAGTGGCGGCTGGACGATTACCGCTGTAGCTACGACTACTAATAACTTCAGTCTCGTTGCTGGCTCTGATTTCACTCTCGACAGCGGGCAAATTTTGTCGGTCGGTGCTAATTTCACCAATAGTATCGGCGGAGCTTCTACCACTTGGACCGGTTCGACGCTTTCGCTTGAAAATGGCGCTTACAGTATAAATACAAAAACAGACAACGGTGATGTTTACGAAACGTTACGCATCTCTGCAACAGCCGACGTTAAAATGTGGAATTCGAGCGCCGCTACTTATAATGTTTTGACTGGCGGTTCGCTTTACTCTCAAGATCATACAGAAGTAGATGGAGAGCTCTACATCTTTGGTGCTTACGAAAATATTGGCGGTAATGAATACTGGAGTTACGCTACTGATTTTGATGGAGCTGATTTGATTGCCTCAAGTAGCGAGCGGCAAGCACAAGTATATTTTGCGTCAGGCGGAAGTGCTTTGCTTACAAACTCTTCGTTTGAAATGCTTGGAGACTCAACTGCTTCTTCTACTGTTCAGAATCAAGGTTCAGGTACATACGGTGTGACTGTAGAAAGCGGAACGACAACAGCACAATATTATGAATTCAATAATCTCGGCGGCAGTGGCCTTAGCTTGCTCGACAGCTCAAATGTAATTTCGCTTCGAGACGGTTACTTTGAAGTGACTGGTGTTGCTGGCACAGCTCTCACTCTTGCTTCGAGCACAATCGACGCAAATCCAGCGAAGCAAATTTACAACGTTACCTTTGCAACCAGCTCAGCTATTTTTGCAAATAACGTTACACAATCTGGAGCAGCGCCGACTTCATACTGGTGGTTCCGCGACGGCTTCGGTAATCTTTACGGTGAAGCAAAAGACAACGACTCTGGTGATCCTGGTTCTGTTCGGTTTGATGACAGTTCGCTCGTTCTTACTATTGCCGGAACCGTGTATACCGACGCTGGTACAACAGAGCTTACTGGTGGCACTTGCGACGGCGCTACTCCAGTAGTGCGAATAATGGTCGACGACGTTGAAGCGGCCAGGGTTTCGTGTAGCGCCGCCGACGGCAGCTACTCAGCAGCAGGAATAATTGTCATTGGCGATCCGACTATTACCGTTTACCTCGACAATGCTTCTGGCGGAGAGCAGGGAAGCGCGATCACTCGTACACCCACAGCAGACATTGCCGATATGGATATTTATGCTAATCGCGTGATTGTGCGCAATGAAGATGCGGCCGCTCTTACAATTGAAAACTTGGCGGTCCTCGACAGTTCTGACGATGCGGATCTCAACTACAGCGCAGCAACTTCAACTAGTGGCGACACGCTAAGTGTGGCTTCTGGTAACGAGTTGTTTGTCTGGGCGTCTTCCACCTTTACTCCAAGTGGAGCGGTGACGCTTGCTGGCGAAGCGGCTGCTAATAGTTACGACGGCACTTTGTACTTAGCTGGCGACGCCACCTTTAATGCATACTCCACTTCGACTGTAACAATTGGTGGACGGCTCGAGCTCGAGTCTGGTGCAGTCTTCAGTGCCGCTAGCACAACGGTCTTGATGAATGCAACCACAACTGGTAAGAGTATTACAGCGGTAGAAGAAGTTTCGTTTAACGAACTCGTCTTCGACGGTGTCGGTGGAGGCTGGAACTTGAGCGCCGACATTCGCGTGGCTGGAGATATGACTATTACAAACGGCACCGTTACAGGAACTGGCGACATTTACATGGAAGCGGGTGGTTTGACTGGTAACGGAACATTGTCGCTCGGCGGCGGAACAACTACGCTTGCAACCACCAACTCACTTGGCGGAAGTACAGCTTGGACTTTCTTTGACCTTACTTTAGGCGACGCAATTGCCGTTGGTACAACAACTCCATTGTTTACCAGTACCACCACCGTGTCAGGAAAACTGACTATTTCTGCTGCTCATTATCTAGATGCAGGTAATACGGCATGGGACTTGGCAGGTTCAGGAACAGTGTTTGAGGAGAGTGGAACTTTCTTGGAAGACACGAGTACGATTCGTTACAGCGGCGCGAATGCTGACGTACTCGACGCACAATACTATAATCTGACCTTAGACGCGGGCGCCGGATCAGCTACTTATACAGCGGTAACAGCTGGGCTGATTGTCGACAACGACTTAGTGATTGGTGGCACAGCCAACACGACTTTTGATCTTAATGCTAATAACGTTTGGTTCGATGTAAACGCCGATGTGTTTGTGGGCAGCAACGGCACGCTTTCAGCTAGTGCTGGGAACAACTTCACGATTGCTGGAAGTTATGATAATGACGGCACTTTCACAGCTAATGGCGGAACACTAACTTTTGACGGAGCTGGAACAATCGACATCGCTGCTGGCACTAGCGACTTTAATAATCTTGAAGTGATAGCAACAGGTGATGTAACTTTCTCTGAAAGTGCAACTTCTTCTGATCTTTTTACTCTCACTGCGGCCAATTCCTTTACTCTTGCAAGTGGTGAAACACTGGCTGTCGGCGGAGCGTTCTACTCGGCGCTGGCTGACGGAGATACGACTTGGACCGGCACAACTCTTCGACTTTATGGTGGCAATAATTACAGCCTCGGTGCAGCTACTTCGTCTGATTCATACGCTACGCTCGACATCGACGACACAACGCAAATTCGTATGTGGAACTCAGACGCATTAGTTTACGATGTTGCTCCAACCGCTTCACTTTATTCTCAAGATCACGCTGGTGTCGACGGCGACTTGTATATCTGGGGCGATTACAACCAAACTTCTGCCAATGATTACTGGAGCTTCGCCACTGATTTTGACGGTACAGCACTTGGCTTAGCAACACGTAAAGTTGATGTTTACATCAATAGTGGTTCAAGCGTCACTTACACCAATGGTTCGCTCTCAGTGATCGGAGATTCGGCTGCTTCAACTACAATTCAAAATCAAGGTTCAGGAACTTACAGTCTTACTATTGGCGGTACTGCAACTACTGAGTTTAATTATTACGAAATACGCGACATTGATATAGTTGGTCTTTTGCTCACAGGCACACCGACAATTACTTCGCTTTCGTACGGTGATATCGAAGTTTCGCAAACTGGCGGCTCTGGTATTACTGTTGGTGGTTCTGTTATTACCCAAAATCCAGCTAAGAACTTTACCCAAAATCGGTTCGCTCGTAACGGCGCTGCTTCAGGCTTTGGTGTCACTGCGACTGGTACGAGCGTGAGTTCGTGGCGCTTCGCAAATCATACTGGCGATATTTCGGGCGAAAGTTTTGACGTCGATCCTGATGGCGATCCTGGTTACGTGGCTTGGGATGATTCAGCTGCTTTAATTACAATTTCTGGTGTCGTGTACAGCGATGAAGGAAGTACAGTTTCAGCTATTTGTGACGGTTCGACCAACAACATTGTTTTGCGCGTAGCAGGAATCACAACTTACACTTCGAGCTGTAACGCGACGACTGGAGTGTACAGTGTGACCAGCGTTTCGTACGGCGCGAGCGATTCGCTTGTCGCTTTCATCGACGGCGAAGCGGTTGAGGGAACGACGGTTTCAAAGGAACCAATTTCAAACATTGGTAACTTTGATATCTACGAAAATCGAGTTATCGTCCGCCACGAAGACGTGAATCCGATCACCATTGCTGACATGGCTGTGTGGGATTCTTCAGACGATGCCGACATTTTGTTTACAGCAGTCGATGCAGGAAGTGACACTCTTACACTGCCAGCCGACACGAAGTTGATTATCTGGAACGGAAAAACTTTTGCACCAGCAGGCGACGTTACTCTTTCAGGTGGCGGAGCAGGCGCTGTATATGACGGAACGCTGGAGCTTTACGACAACGCAGTTTGGTCTGGCACAGGGACCGAGTCGATCGACATTGGCGGCAGCTTGATTTCAGGTACCGGTGCGATCTTTACCGCTGGTAACGGAACTACAACTTTTACAACAGTTGATGCTGGCCGAACGATAGGTGTGAACGAAGCTGGTTTCTACAACCTTACTGTTACTGGATCGGGTGATCTTACTTTCACTGACTCCACGCTCACTGTCCTTGGCGATTATGCACAAACAGCCGGAACAGTTACTCTCCCGTCTGCTACTTCTACTTTCTCTGGATCTTTCACAAACAGTGGCACAAGCTTCGACGCAAACGACGGCTTTGCTTACTTCACAGGCTCTGGAACGCATAGTGTTGCGCTTGGCGGATCAGACTTAGCACTAGTAGAATTCGCTGGCGGCACTTACGTGTGGAGTGATACAGATGCAACTACAACCAAATCTATCCTTATTTCTAGCGGTAGTTTGACACTGCCAAGCGGCAAGCTTACAGTCGGCGGCAACTTTGAAAACGTAGACGGAACACTTGCACACAATACCTCTGAACTTGTCTTTACTGCCTCCACGACAGCTTTTCTTTTAGCTTCAAGTTCAGATTTGTACGAAGTGAGGTTTGTCGGTGGCGGTGACTACACGCTGGTAGATGAAGGTCTGGCGTTGCTCGACAGCCTTACAGTTTCGAGCGGAACTCTTGCTTTGGCTTCAGGCACGCTTTCAATCGGCGGTAGCTTCGACGCTTCGGGCGGTAGCTTCGACCACGCTTCAGGCACTATCCTGTTCAACTCTGCTGATACGGGAGAATTTATCGATGCTGGCACGAGCGATTTCTACGCAGTACAAATAAGCGCTCCGACCGGCGGCTACACTCTCATCGGCAGCGCTACTACTACAAACAATTTCACTTTGGCTGCGGCTAATACTTTCGTCGCTCAATCAGGCAGTTCGCTCGTGGTTGAAGGAGTGTTTACTAACCTTGTCGGCGGAACAAATACTACTTGGTCTGGCAGCACTCTCACACTTGCTGGTCAAAACACTTACACCGTAAACACAAAAATAAACGGTGGCGATAATTACGACACGCTCGTTCTGGGGGCAAATAGTGACATTCGCTTGTGGGATTCTGCTGCGACCACTACTACTGTGGCGAATAATTCATCACTATATTCACAAGATAACAACTCCGTTGACGGCGCGCTCAACATTTATGGCGACTTCCATATCGCAACTACAACCGAGTATTGGAGCTACGCAACTGACTTCGATGGTACTGATCTTTCTGGCGGTAGCGAGCGCATGGTAACTGTTTCGCACGCAACCAGCGCAACCACTACTTTAGATGGCGGAACATTACAGATAGTTGGAGTCAGTGGAAATGAGACCCTTATAACTAATCAAGGTTCTGGTACGTTCGATATGGGAGTTGAAGCAGGAACTTTTACTGCAAACTATTATCAATATCGTAATCTTGCTTCTGCTGGACTAGCTCTTTCGGGCACTCCGGTCATTACTTCGCTTTCTTACGGCGACTTTGAGCTGGCAGTCTCTGGCGGCAGTCTCATTACTCTTTCATCTACCACGCTCAACGCCAATGCGTCGCTTATAATTACTGGCAATAGTTTTGCTACGACATCAGCCATCACAGGGAACAACGTTACTCTCACGGGTAGTACAAGCAACGCTTGGACATTCGTCTCGCACTCAGGCAATCTAGATGGCGAAAATTACGATGCTGACGGCGCGACCGCTTGTGGACAGATTCGCTGGAACGACAGCGCTTGTTTGCTCACCCAGCAAACTAATTACCGCTGGCGTAATGATGACGGAGGCCTTGGAGTAGACAGTGACGAATGGTACAGCGCGAGTTGGGCAGCGCGGCAATATGTACGAGTGCAAAATGCCGACGCCACGACTTATGCCGACGCAGTGGTTAAGATGACTGTTCCTTATGATGGAGATATGCAATCAGACTTCGATGATCTGCGCGTTACTTCAGGCGATGGAACAACACTGCTTTCACACTGGATCGGAGCTTCGACTGCCGCAACTGAAGCTGAGCTATGGGTAAAAATTCCAACTCTCACAGCAGAAGCTGTCACTGACCTTTATCTTTATTACAATAATCCAACTGCCACCAGTACCGCTTCCAGCACAGCTGTCTTTATCGCAGTCGATGACTTTGAAGACAATGACATAAATGAATATTCTGGCCAAACAAGTCTCTTTAATGTCGGTACTAGCTTTAATTACGACGGCAGTTATGGTCTCGACAACTCCGGTAGCGAATCAGGTCGAGCCAACACAGGTGGTATTTATAGATTCGATCAAACTGTTAGTCAGGGAGAAACCTTTAGTTATCAGCAGTATGTAGACACCAGTGCTGGTACAAGTGACGAAGTATGTACTATGTTTGGTGTTCAATCACCAGGTTCTACCAATCTAAATTATGCTATTTGTCTTGAGCAGTTTGGAGTAGACAGAATTTCACTGGTGAAAGACGTAGTTGACAATGATGCCTCTGGAACAATTATTGCATCATCAACAGTAACCTTCACAACTGGCTGGTACAACATCGAAGTTGATTGGGACACAGACGATTCTTTCAATGTGTCATTGTTCAATCCATCTGGCAGCGAAGTGGCAAACTTCACCGGATCAGACAGTACATATACTTCAGGAGGATACGGCTTCACTTTCTGGTTCCATAATGGTGGCTGGGACAGTGTCCATTCACGTCCAATCATTACTACGACACCAACGGTGCAGCTTGGCTCAGAACAGGTTGATGGTGGAGCTAGTTGGAATGCTACTCAAAATACCCTTGGTATATACGAAGTAAATGACATCGCGCGTTTACGTCTTTCAGTCGAGAATTCTGGCTTGGCTATCACTAACCAACAGTACCGACTCGAATACGCTGCACTAGATTCTGCTCCTAGTTGTGAGGCTGTTGATACGTCTGATTATGTAGCCGTACCAGTACAGGCAAGTTGTGGAACTTCACCGCTTTGTATGCAAAGTTCAACTCAGGCAACAAACGGAGCAGCTACAGCCGAACTCCTGACAAATGTATCTGGTACTTTTACAGCGGGTGAAGTAAGAGAAGATCCTTCAAACACTACTGGGAATATTGACATCGACCAAGACTTTTACACTGAGTTAGAGTATGCCGTTACTCCAACTGAAAATGTCGTGGACCAAAATCTTTGTTTGCGAGTTACTAACAGTGGCACCGATCTTGACACCTACCTTAAAGTCGCCCAGCTTGTATTGCGTTTTGATCCGACATTAGGTGCTATTACATTTAATGACGGTTTGCCTATTTCTCTTGTCCCAGGTACGACTACTTTGGTTTATGCAACAGGAACCGTAACCGACCTCAACGGCTTTGCCGATTTGGTGCTGGCGAGTTCTACTTTCTATCGTAGCGGTGTGGCTGGCGGCGCAGCTTGTACTCTTGATAATAACAATTGTTACTCTTCAACTCTGTCTAATAGCTGTGCGTTTACAAACTGTTCAGGTAACAGCTGTGTCTTGGAATGTACAGCCGAAGTTTATTATCACGCTGATCCAACTGATTCTGGGAGTACCTTTGAAGGACAAGAATGGTTGGCGTTTCTTGAAGTTGAAGACACGGGTGGTGGCTACGACTTTGGCTCAGGGCTTGGTATAGAAATGAACACTCTCCGCGCTATTGATGTTATTGGTGCGATTGATTATGGCGCTTTGGCTGTAAACTCTGACACTGCTGCTTACAACGCTTCTACTTCTGTATTAAACTACGGAAACGTGGAGGTTGACCTCGAAGTGTATGGTTCGGATTTGTCTGATGGATTGAGCTCTGTCATCCCGGCTGATCAACAAAAATTTGCTACCAGTACATTTACTTATTCTTCTTGTGGCCTGAGTTGTTCTTTGCTCTCAAGTACTTCGCCTTTGTCTCTCGATGTTGATCTGACCAAGCCGACCACTAACGCTCCGCCGGTAGAAGACGAAGTGTACTGGGGAATAGCGGTTCCGATTGGAGTCAATAGCGTTCCTCACCAAGGAATTAACGTCTTTACTCCAGTTAGTCCATAATACTGATCAATCTTGCTGACCGAAGGAAAGGAATATAAAAGAGATGACTAAAGCGCAGTTCGTCCAAAGGGCGTCCTGTGCTTTTTTATGTTGTGCCTACAATTGCTAACTTTCCTCACACCTATAAAAATTTTATCTCTAACATAATGCTATTATTACAGGAATGTTCCGCTCATTGCTCGGTTTTGTTTTAGCTATATTTGCGCTTGGTGGCGCAGCTTATGCTGTGGCAGCCGACGACCAGGAGGCTCCTGAGATTAACAACGTTAAGATTGAACAGGTTGATGACAGTAGCGTTACCATCAGCTGGGAGACAGACGAAGATTCAGACTCGCTGGTAAACTACGGTCTGCAGCCTGATTATGGCATTGTCCGTATCCCTGTGGCCGATCGAACCGCTCACTCCATTACTCTAGACAATCTGGAAGCAGGTCAGGTTTACTATTTTCGCGTAGTTTCAGCCGACTCAAGTGGTAACCAAGGAATTTCTGCTGACTACAGAGTACAAACTTCTGGCGAATCAAATGATGGTAAAGATGCAGGTACTGATGACGGAGTTGGCGAAGGTGCTGCTGATGGTGTTGGTAGCGGTGTGCAGGCTGGTGATGATTCAGGTGAATCTTCAGATACACAAACTCAATCTGAATCTGAAACTGAATTCGACACCAATACAGCGTCACAAGAGCAAAGTCAAACCGTGCAAGAAATAATCGAGCAAATTAACAAGATCGGTAATCCTGAGCAGCTAGAAGAGATTTTAAACGAAACAATCAAGGCTATAAAAGGAATCACCGAAGATCTAACTATCGTTGGGCCGCCAACTGTCATCCCTGAGACAAACACAGCCGTCGTTAGTTGGATCACTGACCGAGAAGCTTCTTCAAAGGTTTTGTTCTCGGCTACTAATGGATTTGACGGCTTTAATTATGAGTATTCGCAAGAGTCTACCCAGCCACCGACTACTGATCATGAGATTAGACTCATTGGGCTTGACCCGTTTACAGAGTACAGCTTTAAAGTTATTTCAGATGACAGTTTTGGTATTAGCGGAGAAAGTAGAAACTTCACTTTTACTACAAAGGCCACTGCGCCAGATATTCGTAATTTGCGTGTGTTGAAGGTAGAAGAAAATGCAGCTACGCTAGCTTGGGATACAAATGTGCCAACTAAAGCTTTGGTAGATTTTCAAGACCAGACAACTGGAGAACAGCAATCAGTCGGTCGTCCAACCCTTTCAACTACTCACCAGATGCGTTTGGCCGATCTTACGCTTGGAACACGTTATGTCGCTTTTGTGACAGCTGAAAACTCAGGTGGGGATCGCGAGCGCAGTCGGCCAGTACAATTCATTACTGTGCGTGACACCGCTTCGCCGATTATCACTAATGTTACAAATGAATCAACTCTTTTTCCAGGCAGTGAGTCGCGTATTCAAACTATTGTGGAATGGGATACAGACGAGCCAGCCAACTGTTTGCTTACATACCAAGAAGGAGTGGCTGGCGGAACTGATCCGTATACAGTAGAAAAAGAAGTGCTTGAGTACAATACAGGACATGTTGAAGTTATCGTAGACTTCGCTCCAGCAACTGTTTATCAGTTTTTCCTGACTTGCGTCGATGAGGCTGGTAATGAAGTTAAGTCTGAAAACTTCGTACTCTTTACTCCAATCCAAGAGAAGAACATTATTGATCTTATCCTCGAAAACTTCGAAAGCACCTTCGGCTGGGTCAAAAACATCAGTGGATAAAAAGCAACTGGCGTTGCTTTTTATCCGATTCCGGCGCGAGCCGGAAATTCCCGATTTCGTTTAGACAAGGGAATAGGTGGGCACCAGCTTCAAGCAGCAAAACTTGTGCTCCGCACAAACTATCTCTCCCAATTCTCTTGCGGCAGGTTTTGTCTGTTCTAAGCGATAACACTCCACGTGATGACGTTACGACCAGGCAGAGTTAAGTTGAGTTTTCTCTAATTTACATCGTCACTTACTTATTCTCAGCTTTGTCCCAAGCACAATTTGTTCAACAGTGGTTAACCATGTATTATAAAATTAATGAATAAAGAACTAAAAGAATACGTTGAAAGTGAAATTGCTCGTGGTGTTGGCAAGCAAGAAATTAGAGACACATTACTACAACAAGGGGGTTGGACCGAAGAGGATTTTGGCGATCTGTTTGAAGATCTTGTTGTTACTGGTGAAATCAAAACAGGATTTGGTGAAGGTGATCAAATAATTACTGAAAATAAAGACGTTTATAATCCACAGCAAGTAGCAGAATCCAAATTCAAGCCTTATCTTTTAGGTGCAATAGTTGCCGTACTACTTTTCGCTCTAGCTGGCGGAGTCTTTTTTGTCAAGCAACAGAAAAATTCGTCCGGTTTAATGGAAAATGGTTCTCCAGAATACATGGAAAACAAGAAGGGGATTGATGCTCTGAATGAAGAATGGAGTAAACTTGAAGCTGAACTTAGAGCAGATGGTAAATCTGATGAGGAGATAAAGCTTTACAAATCCGATTATTTTGAATTTATTGCAACTGCTTTGCTTTTAGACATTAAACTGAATACAGCACTGACAGATTCTGAGAAGGATAATTTGCTAGGTCATGTTGAAGAAATAGTTGATGCCGATGTTATTACTAAGCCTGACAGAGGTTGTAAATATTCTGAAGAGATATTACCAGTGGAAGATTTTTTTGAGGGAGCGGTTATCAAATTCTCAAACCCAATGCTTTATATCACTGATCCTGACGATCAAGAAAAATGCTCACCTATAATGAAGCAGAAAGACTATGAGTTATATTCTGCTGATTCTTGGAACAGTATTATATTTGACAAGTCTGAAATCAAAGAGCTTCCCATAGATGAAGGTACTACTTTTACAGTTGAAGGTAAGATCTTGCTTGAGCTAGGTGGTCTATTTGATGACGAGACAGTGCGTTATGTACTTCGCGACAGTAAGGGCAATCTTTCCGTGCCATCTTTCTTTATCTTTGATATGGCTAGGTCAGACGACAAGTCTAGTTCTTATTTGTACAAAGACGACGAACAGGTTGGTCATTTGGTGCAAGATATTCGCGGTAGCGTTGTATGGCTTGAAGAAAATGGTGTTCCTGAGGAGGTGGTTGAATCGTATGATCTTCAACGACCTTCAAGTTTTGAAAGTCCGCTACTTAAAAGAGGGGAATTTTTGCGCAGATTAATGTTTGCTGTTCAAGAAGATAAGTTAATCAACTATTCACAGAAAGAATTAATCGACGCTGGATTAACAGAAAATATTTACGAAATACAAGGCAGTAAGATAGTGAATGATTACGGAGGTGCTGTAGAAGTAACGAATGACGGCACGCACGTTGCTGTAGCTTTTAGCGGCGTCCCTCGTGGCGACGATTGTTACAAATTTTACTTTATGAACGATCCTGACATATATGGTTTTAATGAAACATACATTGATGGTACTCTCAAAGAATACATTGAAAGAAGCTCACAAGGCACAAGCGCTTTTAAAGAAAAGGTTTGTTTTACTGAAAAAGATGTGCATGAAATAACTTTTAAAGGATCTGTTAGTGAAATAATTTCGCAAGCACAGTCTATTCAGCGCAGAGAAAGTAATCCTTATAGATAATTGAGTGTTATTCAGATATTTTGTTATGTAAAGAATAACAGCATTAACGGTTGTGCTTTCAACACCACTCATTGCCTGTGAATTCAGCCGCTCTTTCTTTCAATAAAAATGTAATAATGTAAGCAAATGGCAAAGCCACTAATTGTTGCGCGTGATCTTTCGATTATCTATAACCAAGGAAAATCGAATGAGTTTAAAGCCTTGTCGGATGTTAATACCGATATTTTTGAAGGTGAGTACATCATTCTTTTTGGTCCGTCTGGATGTGGAAAATCTACCCTTATGTATTCCATTCAAGGATCTCTTCCGCCTGGAGAGGGAACACTGCTTGTAAAAGGCGATGACGTATATTCATACCCGCCAGCCGAGCGTGTTTACTTTCAGCGCCATGTGATGGGAATTATCTTCCAGCAGTTCAACCTCATTATGTCTTTGTCTGTTTTGGACAACGTCGCCTTGCCGCAAATTTTCTGTAATGGTGATAAGCAAAAACGTGAGCGTAGGGCGCAATCACTACTCGATCGCTTTGGAGTAGGGCATGTTTCGCACAAGCTACCGGCCATGCTTTCTGGTGGTCAGCAGCAGCGTGTGTCAGTGTCCCGCTCTATGGTAAATGATCCTAAAATTCTTTTGGCCGATGAACCTACTGGAAACCTTGACTCTGTTTCCACTCAACAAGTAATGGACAAGATCGACGAAATTAACACCTTCGACCGTCGTACTATTATTATGGTGTCCCACAATGCGGCCCATCTTTCTTACGCTCACCGAGTATACTATCTGAAGGATGGTTATGTTCTGCGCGAAGTTGTTAATCCGCAGAGAAAGCAGATTAAGCCCGTGCGAGAAGGAGAAACGATCGTTACTGAACTTGAGCAGCTTGCTAGGCTTTATCCATACGACTCGGTGGAGACGTGGCGTGTAAAGAGTATGGTTAACTACCTTACCCAGGATTATACCTTCAATCAAATTAATCGTATTGAACGCGCCATTAGTCTTTTCCTCCAAGGTAAGGTTGATCGACATGCTATGGTTAAAGCGCTTGTGTTGCCTTACGAGCGTGGCGGAGCAGAAGTGAAGGAAAAAGAAGCTAGACGTATGGCCAGTGTCTCTGCCAGAATGGTCGATCATTCGACAGACATTAAGCGTTTTCGTGCACGAAAAGATAATGACAACATTTTCTTCACTCAACACAAGCTGGCTGAACGAATGTCTGATCATTTGTCACACGAATACCGCATCAAACTATCCAAAGATCAACGCGAAAACATGACAGAAATGATTGCTGACCGTGTGACCGGAGTAGCAACTGATGTGGAGATGAATATTCGTCTTATGCGTGGCATTCGTACTGGTGGACTTGGTTTATCAGAAAGCGAAGCTGACAATATCACACGGCACTTTGAAAAAATCATCGCTCAGGGAGTAGATGTTAGTTACAAGAAAGAGTAGCGCAAAATCTAGATCTTATTTGTCAGTTATTGTTTAAAGCAAAGCGTTCCTTTTGAGACCGTGGGCGTTCATTATCGACCTTTTTTAATTATCCCTACCTCAGCCAAGTTAGGCGTAATTTTCTGCTTCAATCAGGTATAATCAACTAAATGCGCATACAAGATCTTGCACAACTTTCGACTAGAATGTTTAAAACCAACCCGCTTCGTACGTGGTTGACAATTTTAGGTATGGGTGTTGGAACTGGTGCGGTTGTAATCTTGGTGGGTCTCGGTTTTGGTCTGCAGCAGATCATCCTCGAGCAGATTGTATTCGGTGAAACATTGCTATCTCTTGGCGTTTCTTCTACTGGAGCGCAAGGCTTGCGACTTACTCCAGAAACAGTCACAGATTTTGAGGAGAATCCGGCTGTGCTAGACGCCGCTCCCTTGGCCCGTTTTCCCGCGCTAGTAACATACAAAGGTCTGACGGGTAACGTTTTCGTACAAGGGGTAGAGCCGCCCTATTTACGCTACGCTGGTGTAACGACTTTGGCTGGAGAAGTTTTTACAGATGAAGACGCTGGTGACACAACCTCAATTATTCTTTCGCCAGCAACACTAAAATTATTTGGTATTCCCGACGAAGAAATGGAAGCTTTTATTGGCGAAAAAGTTTCTATTCGTCTTTTAGTGCCAGCTGAAGACGGTACAGACAATGTTAACGAAATCATCATTGATAAAGAATACGTCGTACGTGGTGTAAATAAAGAGGCTGGTGTTCTAAACGCCATGATGATGCTTCCAGAGCTCCGTAATTACGTTGGTATTGAAGAATACGAGCGTATACAAGTCCGTGTAGACACCAACGAAAACCTACCAATAATAGAAAACATGTTGATTGAAGAAGGGTATCGGGTAACCGCTTTGTCTAAAACTGTAGAGCAAGCCTCAAAAATCTTCCAAGGTATTCAAGCAGTGCTCGCTACTTTTGGTGGAATTGCGCTTATTGTGTCGGCAATCGGAATGTTTAACACTATGACAGTTACGCTTTTGGAGCGAACCAAAGAGATTGGTATTATGCGCACAATCGGAGCTTCTCCAAACGATGTTAAATACCTCTTCGTTTCTGAATCAATCGTGGTAGGTTTCTTGGGTGGCATTACAGGAATTCTGATGGGGGTAATTTTGGGTGGAGCAGTTAATCTGTTTTTGAATATACTTGCTGGCCAGTTTGGAGGACAGGCTGTGAAGCTGTTTGCTTTTCCTCTCGACTTCCTAACATTTATTGCTGTATTCTCTGCTGGGGTTGGATACCTTACGGGTATTTTCCCGGCTCGACGCGCCTCAACTTTAAACCCGCTCGACGCTATTCGTTACGAGTAGTTCTGTGTGGCAAACTATTATTGCTTTTAATGATTTCCTTAGTTCACGGGCAAAATGTGTTTATACCCCTCGACAAATAGTTTATTTAGTGTATTGTGTAGTCTCAAATCGGGTATTGTTGTAAGCAGAAGCGAAGTGTTTATACAGTCTCAGTATGGTTTGAGATTTATAACTTTTCAAAAAACAATATGCAAACAGGAACTATTGCTCGTTTAAATAACGGCTACGGATTTATTACTCGCGAAGAAGGAGAGAAAGATCTTTTCTTCCACGCTAACGGACTTGTAGGAGTTGCGTTTGACGACTTGCGAGAAAATGACAAAGTACAGTTTGAAGTAGGTGAAGGTCCAAAAGGCCCTAACGCTGTAAACGTTGCTTTGGTTGAAGAAGCTGCTGCTTAATAAGCAAATTCTAAAAAAGCGCCTTACGGCGCTTTTTTGTATATCTGTTTACAAAATTAATGATTGCTTCAGCAGTATTGATTTTTCAAATGAAGCTGGTGTATTTTGAAATTTTGAAATATTAGAACCATCAGTTTGTATTAATTATTACAGAGCCACTTTCTTTCTGAAGCTCTGTTCTCGAAATTTAATTTTATTTCTATAACATTTGAAATATGAAAAAACGTGAAGAAAATAATCATCTTGCAATGTTGGCTGTACCAATTGTATTGTCGATGCTGATTAATGTGTCAGGATTTTCAATGAACGGGTCAGCAATTCGGTCTAATGAACAAAATGCTCAGTCTCATAAGAGTGCAAGTGCTGACAATTCCACAGCAGAAAAGGATAGTAATAGCCAACGTATTGCAGCAATGCAAACAGCGGTAGACTCGGTTGATTACACAGCTTTTCTAAATTCAATGCAAAACACACCATTAGCTGACGTCATGACAGAAACAGCCTTCAACGAAGTGGTTAAGCGTTATCAAGCGTATTTGCTTGTTTAAATAGATGTTCTTGCTGCAACTGTGAAGCACATAAAACATTAAACATTTTTGTTCTAAGATAATTTTAAAGTATTTTGCTTATTGATTGTGTTATTATTCATTTCAATTAATAAGCAGGGCCTATAGTATAACGGTAGAACATATCCATGGCATGGATAGGGTCCGGGTTCGATTCCCGGTAGGTCCACAACTTAAGCCACCACTCTATTGAGCAGTGTCTTTTGTTTCTAGAGATGAGTCTAAATCAAATTATGCTAAGAAACGAAAGATTATAAAATTACGATTTATCCCAGTTGAGGTCTGTACAATCGACAAATAATACTGTATATTCCTGCTTAGTTTGTACATTCTGTAAAGACAAAAGGAGAGAGTAGTGAGATTCATTATAATAAACGGTACCAAGGTCAGAGATGGTGACTTGGTCGAGATGCAGGTGACAGTACCTGTGTTTTTTGGTCAAGGATCTAGAGTTATTAAAGTCACCTCGGCCTTCTTGGGTGTTGGCGAAGGAAACAGTGAAGAAGTAAATTTGTTTTTTGTCGACAAAGCAAGAGATTGTCTTTATATTAGTTTTTTCATCAGTCAGATAAAAAGTATTCAGGTGGTCGAAGAAGCGAAAGACGCCGTTCTCCGGAATACAGGTGGAGATTTTGGTCATGGTTCCGCGGTTTGTTATGAGAGCGAAGGTTACTTTGTTAATTGTGGCTATTAGCTGCGTATGATGGGACTGTGTCTGTTTTTCTTCCGAGTAAAAATATTTCTAAGACACTAAGTCTGTCACAAGTTTATTCTTGTATAGAATAGATCACTCATGAATGATGATATGATTTAACTTTCGCGCAGCTTGCTGCGCGTTTTTTTTGATCAATAAAACTTCAGTTATAAAATATTGACAAGTAGTACAAATAATGTATAATTTGTTTAGTTTAAACGGAGGTACATTTATGTACAAGTTTGTTTTATTGGTCAGAGTTCTTAAAAATTTTGCCTATTTCAATTTGGCAAAAGCCGATTTCAAATATCCTGAGGAATTTAAGATCGTTAAAACGTTTTCTTCTGAAGACCATCCAGACACAGTTGTTGAGACTGTCAGTGAAAAGATGGAGAATTACGATAAAAATCTCATGTGTCTTTTGTTACAATCAGCACCAGAGCCAGTTGATTGTACATATGAAGACGCTAGCCTTTCGAGAGATTTAATGAAATCTATCGAAACGGCTGTGGCGAGGCGTCGAAAGCAGCATAAGGCTACTTAAGCAAACAGACCTACGACAATTCAATTGTCGTAGGTCTGATTTTATTTTCTTATTTATCCTCTTGTCTTCTGCTCAGTTTTATTTTTCAATTTTGCCGGGATTACGAACGTACAAGATAGGAATAAGGAGCAGGGTAATGATGACAGAGAAAACTAAGCCAAACATAACTGCATAGGCAAGTGGCGCCCACAGATCGCCAGCGTAAGCTAGCGGTAGCATTCCGAACACGGTTGTGATGGTGGTAAGCAGAATCGGACGAATACGATTTCCAGCTGCTTCAAGCACGATTCCTTCGATGCTTTGCTGTGGGTTTTTAAGACGCAAGTTATTCATCATGTCGATGAGCAAAATGGAGTTGTTTACCACGATTCCAGAAAGAGCAATAAAGCCCATGATGGAAGGGAAGGAGAGTGGATTAGAAGTAACTGCGAGACCTAGCATGATACCAATCAAAGAATACGGCAAGATCGACAAGACATAACGCATATGCAGATAAGAGTTGAATTGCAGAACCAAGATTCCAACCATGAGTAGAATTCCAACTACAAGTGCTAGTCCCATTTCAATGAAGGCTTTGTTTGATTCGTCAGTTTCTCCACCACCAGTGCTAAGTTCGACACTGTCTGACATGCTTAGCTCGGCGTTAATTCTTTCTATGGCAAGAGCTTGTAGCTCTCGTGCGTTGGCGCCGTTTGTTATGTCGGCAGTGATGGTTACAACCCGTTTTCCTTCTTCGTGATAAATAACAGAGCTTGATTCACGCAGTTTTACTGTCACCAAGTTTGAGAGGGCAATAGAGCCGTCTCTGGTTGGAATACTGATGTTTTCCAATGCATCAATCGTAGTAACGTTGGCAGTTTCGTTGGTGACGCTGTCAGAGTTGTTTACGTTTAGTCTTACTATCACTGGAATATCTTCGTCGAGAGTAGTGAGAGAAGTGGCTTCGCTACCAAACACAGCAGCCCGAGCAAGTTGTGAAATAGTGAAAGGATTCAATCCGAGTGCTGTTGCTTTGTCGCGATCAAGCTCGAGGACAAACTCAGTGCTGTTGTTGTTTGTACTAGTTTCAACGTTAATAGCATCAGGCAAAGAGCGGAAGATGCGTGCTGATTCGTTGGCAAGACGAGTGAGTTCGTCTAGATCGTCTCCCAAGAATTTTACGATTATCGCGGCACCAGTTGGCGGCCCGTCGCTTGGTTGGCTGACTGTGACCTTTAAGTCAGTCAGTGGCTGAAATCTTTCGCGCAAGCTGTCGACGACTTCGCCTGAAGTGCTGTCTCGATCAAGTGAAAGATTAACAAACACATTGGCAAACTTTTCTCCCGAACCACCTGATCCAAAGTCGCTTCCGCTACCTACAGTGACAGCAAACGAATCAATGTCTGATTCTTCGTAGAGAAAATCTTCTACGCGGCGAATGGCGATGTCTGTTACTTCTTTAGTTGTGCCTTCTGGCTTTTCCAGTTCGACAATGATGAAGTCTACATCGCTTTGCTCAAAGAATGTTACAGCAACAGGACTGTAAACAGGGAAGATTATACCAACAATAAAGAAACAAATTCCAATCGTTAAAATAAAGCTAACTGCAACCGAAAGACGTTTGGCAAATGCGGTCCAAAAGCCAGTTGCTTTCCATTTAGAAAA
The DNA here is from genome assembly GCA_018608435.1 of Patescibacteria group bacterium. Taxonomy (GTDB): domain Bacteria; phylum Patescibacteriota; class Minisyncoccia; order Phycocordibacterales; family UBA918; genus OLB19. Next base: position 87,518 of record JABAZV010000006.1, read on the forward strand.
TAGCAGCGACAGTTGGTATACCAGAGGAGCTGCAACTAATCCGGCAAAGACATTTACCGTAAGAGAAATTGCTAGTACAAGAGCGGCTGCCAAGAAGGCGAGGAAAACGTTTTGTTTTCGCTCGCTTGTCATGTATGGAGTAAGCCTGGCTCGATACCATGTTTCTAGCTTGTGAGCGAAAGCAACTTGTCTTTCTTCAAGCTTGGAAGTTGATTTCCGTCTTAAGAACACCGATGCGATCAAAGGAATGATAGCGAGTGAGACAAACAAAGACGCAAACAAAAGGAAGATGAGCGTAAAAGGAATAGAAGCAATGAATTGTCCGATTACTCCAGATACGATAAACAGCCCAGCAAACATTGACACAGTTGTAAGTGTTCCAGAGATAAGCGGGGCAGAGAACTCATGAATCGCTTCAATTGCTGCTTGCTTCTTGTCGATATTTACATCATCTTTCATTTTGCGGTTGATGCCTTCAACCATCACGATGGCAGAGTCCACCAAAATTCCGATTCCCAGAATAAGAGAGAAAAGACTGAGGAAGTTGATCGTGTTGCCGGAAAAATATAGACCAATAAAACCGAACAAAAAGGAAAGAGGAATAGCCGCACCAGCTAAAAGACCTTCGCGCCAACCAATTGCAACGATAAGCAAAAGTACCACAAGTATGATTGTTTGTAGTCCAGAAGAAGAAAGTCGCACAAGATCCTTTTTAATTTGGTCGCCAGAGTCGAGTACGATTGCGGTTGTTATGCCGTCGAGCATTGCTCCTTTTTCGCTTAGTTCTGTTATTTTACTATTAACAGCCGAAGTAATGCGAGTGATGTCTCCTCCAGATTGCTTGTAGACATTTAGCGTGATGGAGTTTTGAGAAGGTTTTCCTTCGACACTAAGCCGTGATAAAGACGCTCCTGTAGCAAGTCCGTCTTCTACGATTGCGATATCACGGATGAAAACTGGCTGACCGCCGCGGGCAGCAATACTTACATTCGCGATTTCGCTAGAGTCTGTAATGTCTCCTTCAAATGCTACGTTATAAGAAATTCCATCGTTTATGATTTGTCCAATTGGAAAAGTGAGGTTGGCGTTAGAGAGTCCATTTATCACTTCATTTAAAGTCATGTCGTAGCGAGCAAGTGCTGTTTGGTCAACGATGATTGCAACTTCACGGTCGCGCACGCCAGAGAATTCAGCTCGCGATACGCCAGCAATGGTTTCAATTTCGCGCTCAACTTCATCTGCCAAAGCTGAGAATTCAAAGTCTGAAAGATTAGCTGACAGGCCAATGGTGATAATTGGCTGATCAACAAAGTTTACTTCAGAAACAGAAGCATCAGCCGCGTCAGCTGGGAGTTCGCGCTCAATTACGTCGACGCTGTCTTTGAGGTCTTGGATTGAATCATCCAGATTAGCATCAGCTTCGAATTCTACGACTATACTTGAAAAACCTTCGCGCGAAGTAGAAGTAATTTTTTTAACGTTTTCTAAGCTTGTCAGACCACGTTCTATTTCATTTGTGATGAGAGATTCGACGTCGGCTGCAAGAGCGCCCGGATAAGCGACCGAAACTACACCTACCGGAATAATAACTTCAGGTGAAGATTCGCGAGGAATACTAAGAATACTGTAAACACCTACTCCCAAAAGAGCGAGTAGAAACAGGTAGGCAAACTTGTTGTTTTTTATAAAGAAATCCCACATAGATTATTTTTCTAGCACTGTTACTTGGTCTCCGTTGTTTAGTCCGCGTGCGTCAGACACAAACTCTTCGTCGGCTGTAAGGCCAGAGGTTACTTCAACTGAACCTCCACGAATAACACCTAAAGTTATGTCACGAGAAACCAAACGACCGTTGTCGAGCAAGAAGACCGAGCCATCTTCAGCTTGGAGCTTCACTGCTGAAAGTGGCACTTGAATCGTTTGCAATGCAGCTGTGTCAGAAAAAGTCTTGCTGATGCGAACAGTGTCGCCGTTTGCAATGCTTGATTCTTCGCTGGCAACACGTACTTCAGTTTTACCAGTTTCGCTATCAACTGATGGGGCGATGTTAGTTACGATTCCTTCGAATTCATTTTCAATCGTAACTGTGCTGCCAACTTCTAGCAGTGATCGCTCAGTGTCGCTAACATAAGTTACAATTTCAAGCGCATTGTTGTTTGCAATGGTTGCAACTGGGGCAAATGAGCTCAGAAAGTTTCCGACTCTAATATCAACTGCGTTTACAGTTCCACTGATTGGAGAGCTAAACACTGTCTTTGCCAAGTTGGCTTGTGCTGCACGTAAAGAACCGAGTGCTTGTTTTATTTGCGCGTCGGCTGCCGAGGTTGTTCCTCCGCTGGCTGCAATCTTTGCTTTTTCTACTCCTTCGCGCGCTGACGAGAGACTGTTTTCTGCATTGTCTATACTAGACTGTGTACCAATCAAAGTAGAACGAAGAGATGTAAAAGAATTGATAAAACCTTTTATTTCAGATTCAGAATAACGGCCGTTTCTATCCTGATTAGCAAAGACTGTCAGGAATGTGTCGATCAAAGTGATAGTTCTTTGCACTTGAACACTAGCGTAAGCAAGCTCGGTGTTGATGTCAGCCGCAGTTGAAATGGTATTAGACTTTTGCTGCCAAGAGGTGAGAAGAGTTTGATAGACCACTCGTTCGTTGTTCAGAGCGCTTGTAAAACCTTTTCCATCGAGGCGCAAGCCGGGAATACGAGCGTCAGGATCAGAGAAGAAAGGGTCGATATTATTGCGCACCATTCCGTTAGTTGTGTTGTAGGCTGATTGGAAAGTTGAAACAGCTGCTTTTTCAGCCGATAGTACTACTGTTTCTGCTTGCTCAACACTGACACCGCTTTGCGCTGCCGCTGCAAGTGCTGATTCATAAGCACCCTCGGCTTGCAAAACAGAAGCACGTTCGCTCGCATTCTCGATTGAACCGATTGTTTGGCCAGCGTTTACAAACTGTCCAAGCTCAACATTTACGCTTGTTATGCGTCCTGAAGCCTCGCTGGTGACTTTTGCTTCACTAAACGCTCGTGCTGTTCCGATAAGAGAAAGTGATTCTTCGCCACTATAGTTGAGAGCAGAAGTTAGGGTAACTTGTGGTAGTTTTGTGCCACTCACTATTGCGTCTTCTTCTTGTTTGTCGACTACTAACACCCAAAAAGCAATAGCAGCAATCGCTATAACCAGTACCCAGAGTAGTTTTTTACGCAACCAAGTTGCGATGTTCATAATCATTTCCATATATCAGCTTTAAAATAATACTTCCGTTTTGCTAAGTAATCACAAAAAGTACCATAAGTAAAGTCTTTTGTCTATAGATAAGGCTTATGTTTTAGGCACTTTTGGCTTTGAATGATCTGGCTCAAGAATAAATTGTATAAAATAAACCGCCCAGATAAGCGGGGCGGCTAATTAAGCTCGGAAGAGCTCAGTTTAGAACTTTTAGTTGCAGTTGCTGTCTAACGTACTGAAGGCATCAGTTGAGACATTATTGTACAATCCTGAGACGTGGAGGGTTTTCAGCTTGTTCGGCAGCGTATCCTGTTTCTCCGACAGCGCTTAATCGCTCCACACTGTCTTCAGCTGCTTGTAGCTGAGCTATTGTTTCGCGCAATAGATTATCCATGCGCGAAAATTTTTGCTGATTGTCATCGTTGAAGTATGATTTCTCGCGCAATTTTTCAGTTGGCAGACATCCTGCTACGAAAGCACAGAGCAGATCGCAGTTATGGATGACATACGTGCGGATAAACTTTTTTGTTTGAGAATACACGAAAGTTGAACCGTTTTCACGGATAGACCACAAATCACTTTTTTTGTCGCAGAAAATAGATAATTCGTCTGTTTCATACGCAGCGTAATCTACTGTGCACGCTTCGACAGACCGATCAAGATGACGATGAATATATATGAAGCAGTATTCGCCAGACCCCTTTACTGCCAAGACGATTGGTTCGGCAGGGTCTTTGGGCTCAAAAGAGAGCGCTTCAATTTCCTGACCTCGTTTGAAGTCGCTTAGAGGACGGAGGTTGAAATGTCCAACCACTGTAATGCACAAATCTGTACCGTTGTAATGGTGTTTTTCCGGATCATAAGACAGTGACAACATGCTCATATAAAGCCTCTCTTTGCTGGGTGAATTTGTGCTGAGTAAACAGCACTGATGATTAGGAACGTTTAAAGCAGCGCATATTATACATCTCATTTATATCTTGTCAACTTAGTTAGTTTTCGTAACTCGGCATCAAAATATCTAGCAATGCATTTTGTTTATGATATAATCCATGCACTATGTTAGGAAAATTGAAAAATATGGCGATGAAGAAACTTCTTCAGTCGCAAATGAAAGACGTACCAGAAGATCAGCAGAAGATGATTATGGAGATGCTGGAGAAAGACCCGAAGCTATTTGAGAAAATTGCTAAAGAAATGCAGGCAGAACTTAAGTCCAATGGCAACAATCAAATGCAAGCTGCGATGAAGGTTTTGCCAAAGTACCAGAAAGAAATTATGTCTGTGATGAGTCCTGAAATGAAAGAGAAAATGATGCAAATGCAAGCTGGCATGGCAGGGAAGTTCAGTCCTGACGGGCGAATCAACTCTTAGTTCTAAAGAAAGTAAACAAAAACCCCACACTTGTGTGAGGGGTTTTGTTTAACTTGTCCTTTTAAAAAGTGTAATCAACAGAACACGCGCTTTGACCCAGCTCTTGGTCAACACATGCTGTACAATAAACCCATGAAATCCAAAAATATCGTTATAATTTGCGGTCATCCAGATTCTGACAGTTTTACTGGACATCTTTTAGATGTTTACCAAGCTGCTGCTGAGGAAGCTGGTCACGAAATTAGACGTTATGACTTGGGTTTACTCAAATTCGATCCTGTCTTACACAAGGGTTACAAAGAAATTCAGCATCTAGAACCAGATCTTGAAATGATACAAAGTGCCATTCGCGAGTGCGACCATTTGGTAATCGCTTACCCAAACTGGTGGTGCAGCATGCCCGCCTTGCTCAAAGGCTTGTTTGACCGCATTTGGTTGCCCGGGTTTGCCTTTAATTTTAATAAAGAAACAAACAAAACAGAAAAACATCTCACTGGCAAAACTGCTCGTGTATTTACTCTTTCTGGTTCGCACAGCCCATTTAACACTTGGTGGAAGTTTGGTGATTATACCAACGAAATTCAATACGGGATTTTAGAGTTTGCCGGAATTAAGGCAGAAGTTACTGCGTATGGTCCTTGCGAAAAAGTAGACGACAAAGTAAGGGAGAAGTGGTTGAAAGAAGTTGATGCGTTCGGTCAAAAAGCAAGGTAAAGAACGTTTTGAAAAATTTTCTCAATATACGTGAAAAAGATGGATACTTAGCGATATACTTTTGTTCAAAATGTGTACAAAAAAATTGGAGAGTTCATTCATCGAACTGCCAGAGGATGAGAGTTTTGGTAACCGGTCACAGCACGCTAGTGCACACTGCTCGTTTACAGCGTTTCAAAATATTGTCTTTACAAATTTTGATAATCAGCTCGCTTCTAACCTAGTGAGCTCTGGCGTTATTTACTTGAAAGAGATATTTGACCTTAAATCAAACAAATCTGACCTTACGTTTGGTTATACTTGGCAAAATAATATCTCTTCTATTCAATTGGCTATTTCTGGAGATGCAAAAAATGCTTTTTTGTACTTCACTAAAAAGTTTTAATAAATTTGTTCTTTATAGAGCTGCGTTTAAAAACGCTGCTCTTATTTTTTTATTGAAAAATGAGTGTACATAGATAAGTAGAAACGACCTAAAAACATTGCTTTTTACGTTAAGTTATGGTATACTGCGTACAGAATTTGTTCCAATAAAACCTTTCCCCAAACAGGAGAACCAAATGAAAAAGTCTGCATTTTTACTAATAGGATTGTTTTTCATACTTGGCACAGTAAGTTGTGTCGTTCCTTACGAACCTTACGAACCTTACGAAAGACCTGCGCGAAATTTCTCAGCCGTGGCTGGTGCTTATGTCAAAAATGGCGTAAGTAGGAGTAACTGTCCAGATGGTCTTTACCAACCAGACACAGAGATTTATACCAGTTCTGAAGCAATCGCTGATGAGGATTACGACAGCCGAGATGGATCTGTCGAGAGATTCCGCCAGAGACATGAAGGGGACAGGAGAGGACCATGTGTGAAAAAACCTCAATAGTAATAGCGCTTTTATTTTTTCTCTCAGGCTGCGTTGGAACCAGCTTTAAAGTTGAAAGCACTATTCCAGGAGTAGCTCCTGTTATTGCAGGTGCGATGCAGAAAATCGATAATCTGGCTGTTTGTCCGCGAGGGACAGAGCCAGTGAAGGAAGTTTCTGCTCAGCAACGCAAAAGTTCTGGTGCTGCAGGCAGAAAAGAGATATTTGAATCGACGCTAGAGTGTCGACAACTATAAAGAGGCTAAAATCCCGTTCGCAATCTGCGAACGGGTATATTTATTATATTGTCGATTGCGCGTTTCTGTCTCCTCTTAGCATGATATGATACAAGCAATTATGCAAAAATCTTTTCTGCGAGAAACAGCCAGCGTTGTAATGCGTGCGGTGGTGGTTGTGCTTACAATTGTGTTGGTCGTATGGAGCATGTCGGCTTTGTATGCAGTCGGGACCGGTATCAGCGATGGTGAGTGTAATGTGGCTGTTTTACCAATCGAAGGAGTTATTTTGCCTTACCATGGGTTACTCGATTACGAAATAATTACTACGCCAGAAAAAGTCGAAACCTTTATGTCTTTGGTTGAGGACGATCCTTCTATTGATGCTGTTTTGTTAGAAATAAATTCTCCCGGAGGAACACCAGTGGCGTCAGAAAGAATCGCTCAGCGTTTTAGGGACAGTAGTTTGCCGGTAGTAGGGCTGATTGGCGATACTGGCGCATCAGGTGGATACATGATTGCCGCAGCGACAGATTACTTAGTGGCTTCGAGAATGTCAGATGTTGGTAGTATCGGTGTAAATATGTCGTATTTGGAAGAGTCGAAAAAGAACGATGAAGAAGGAATTACCTACGTGCAGCTGACGACCGGAGAATTTAAAGATGCGGGTAGCCCAAATCGTCCTATTACAGACGCTGAGCGTGACTTATTGCAGGCAGATTTAGATATGGTACACGATGCTTTTATAGATTTGGTCAGTGAGTATCGTGGCCTTGAAAGGGAAGCAGTCGTAGAGCTTGCAAATGGCGCCACGATGCCCGGAGAGCGTGCATTCGAAGAAGGTTTGATAGATTCTGTCGGTGGTCGTGATGAAGTTAAAAAAGTACTTTCAAAATCACTCGACATCCAACCAGAAGAGGTTATCTTTTGTGAGTACAGCAGCGGCTTCTGGTTGCTATAATTTTTGCAAATAATGCCTCAGCAATCTACCCGCTTTGATTTTGGTGACAGCTTCGCACCCAAAGAAGACTTCGTGTTGCTTGAAAATATCATCGAAGATCGCGGCAGTCGCTACGCTGTGAGCTATGGAATGGTGCAAAATAGAGCCGAAATAAAAGTTTTTTTGCAACGTTTGAAGAAAAAAAAGAAATATAATAAAGCTACACACAACTCTTGGGCAGTGCGCATTTCTCACGCTGGCACAATTTACGAAAGTAAATCAGACGATGGCGAGACTGGCGCCGGTATGGTGATATTAAGAATTATGCAAAAAACCGATGTGACAAACTGTGTTGTTTGTGTGACTCGTTGGTTTGGAGGAGTTAAGTTGATGGGTGACCGCTTTAAGCATCTGCAAGACGCAACAAAAATTGCTATTCAAGACATAGAGCACAAACGGTAAACTGCTGCTTGGATGATTAAGAGTTTACAGTTCTGCATGTTCTAGGGTGTTATGCATATTTGCATTATGACGACTATAAGTCTGTTAGAATAAAAGAGATGGATTTTGGCTATTTGCTATTGTTTCTATACGAGTTTTCTTACTTGCTGTCCGTGTTCGGAGTTTTTGTTGTTATCGCTGTGCTGAAAGGGAGGCAAGCGATTATAAATATTATTTTTGGTTTGTACCTGTCACTCTTGCTGGTAACTTTTTTGCCAAATTATGACCAGCTCTTTTCTAGTGTTAGTGGCGCGGCTGCTAACTCTGCAGCACAACTCGCTTTCTTTGTGTTTTTGACTGTAATCACTACTATAGTTTCGGCCAGAGTTATGCCAGATGAGTTTAGCGAAACGCGGTTTGAGAGTTTCTTTAAAAAGATTTTACTGGCTCTCTCAGCCACTTTATTAGTCGTGGCATTTAGTTTTCAGGTTTTGCCTGTAGAAGAACTGCTTTCAGTCAGTACTCCTTTACAGCTTCTTTTTAGTCCCGAAATATACTTTTTTTGGTGGTTACTGATTCCGCTCATCGTGTTGTTTTTTGTTTAATATTTCTGAAATTTAACCATGATTTGTCCACTTGATTCTGTCCCTTGCAAGACCAAAAGCTTCGATAAAGTAACGATAGATTATTGCTCTGTCTGTCACGGAGTTTGGATTGAATCTTCAGAACTAAAAGCGCTAGTGAAAGGTTTAGGCATCCCTGAATTTTCTAGTGCTGATGAAATGATTGACGATTGGAAAGCAAAAATTAGCTCAGGAACTGCACCAAAAGATTTCTGGTCTGAGAGCAAAATGGGATGTCCAAGAGGACATGGCCATATGAGCAAACACTATTTTGCTGGTACTACTATTGGGATTGATCAATGTTTAATTTGTAATGGAATTTGGCTCGATGGCGGTGAGCTGCATGCTGTGGCAAAAAATGTTGAGTCTAAACCAGAGATAGATAAAGCTTGGGGTATGTTTATAAGAGACAGTATTGAATTCCAGAAAAAAATGGATGAAATGGCTGCTCTTCCTGCTAAGATTGCTCTGCGAGCGCATGGGATATCAACGATGCAAGGATTATTGTTTGTAGCAGCTTCTATGGTTGGTAAGATGTTGCTGGACTACTTGGTTGAGGAGGGTGAAAAAAGTTGATAAATTAAGTAAATTTTGTGTTTTTTACTTCCATTTAAGACACTAGGTAGTGCTTAATTGGAATAAGTACTATTGACTAAACTGCATTTATGTGACAATAATAGTTATATTATAAATATTTTACCGCACAACATATGATAGAGGTACAGGAAATTAAGTTTGGGGTGCACTATATGCTTGACGGATATGGTGCTGATCGAGAAATACTGAAAGACGCTGAAATGCTAAAAAGCATCCTTTACAAGGTTCCAGATGATATGGGGATGCATACAATATCTGAACCGCTAGTTGTGGAAGTTGGGCCTAAAAACAAAAAAGATCCTGGTGGACTGAGTGGCTTCGTGCTTATTGCGGAAAGTCATATAAGTTTTCACACGTTCCCAGAACGAGGTTTTGTTACAATCGATGTCTATACTTGCCAAGACACAATCGACTCTGACAAACTCACTGCTTTGTTTAAGGACCTGTTTGGTTTCACTAGCTGTGATGAAAGAGTGGTTGACCGAGGTACAAAATACCCTGCTAATAATATTTATTAAGAACATATCAAGCAAAGTAAAACAGCGTGATAACTCACGCTGTTTTTGTAAACTGCAATGTTACTGCAGTAAATAGACGCCGATCGCCGTAAGTATAATAGCAACTATCTTTTGCCACATATTTTTATTTCTTACATGAACTACGCCTAATTTTGGAAATAGCCAAGTTAAAAGAAATCCCATAATCAGTACAAACAGCGGTTGAAATGAATTCATTAGCAACGTGAGAGATACGGGTATGAGCAGAACAACAAACGCTGCTACCGAGTTTCCAGTGATGTATAGTGCTTCGTTAGCGATATTCAAACTCAGAATTTGTTTAGAATTTACTTTCAAGGCCTTCACAAACATTTCACGATATTTTGAAATGAAGGTCAGCATTAAAATTCCAATAATAAACAATGCAACATGTTCCCAAAAAAGTGACCGCCAAAGATTTTCCTCTAGTGCCACAAGTTTGAAGATGGTCGTCTCTGTAGCCCAGCAAAGACTTGCTATTAGCATATAACCGGCAGTTTTTAAGCGTGGTGTGATTATTCCATCGTCGTCTGTTGCGAAAGTTAAAATAACTGTCCCAAGAATGATATTTGCCATCGCCCAAGTCTGCTTAGAGGTTATGGTTTCTCCTAATATAATATAACCAAGGACCAGGCCCAAAAGAGGAACCAATTGATAGTAGATAACTACTACTGTTGGTTCGTCTGTAAATAAGGCTTTCAAGTATGCCCATAGCAACAAAGTATTTATTGCACCAACGAAAAGCAGTAACCATAAATGCTTTGTTTCAACGTCTAGCACAGAAGGATCCAGCAGATATAATATAGGTAATGCAATGATGGACAATAGTGCCGAAAAAAGCATCAACGTCCCAACACCGCCTTCCTTGAAGTATTTACTAAGCAGTATATTGTCTATGTGGTTTGTGGCCGCATAGAGTAGAGGAGAGATTAATGCTAGCAATAAAATACTGATCTCCATGTTATTTTCCTTTTATTAGTGTACATTACTTTTATTATTAAAACACATTTTACTTTTAAAATCAAGTTTGAATATTAGAAACTGTATCAGTTTTTTATAATAACTTGTAAAAGAAACGATAAAACAGCTTGACAGATCAATATAATTATGTAACTTTAGATATAACGATATAAAAATCAAATATGTCAAGTAAACAAATTGAGCTGCCAGAGTTTCCTGAATTCAGACCCATTAAGTTCGAAGTTAAAGACAGTATAGAAAGAGTGACACACAGACTTCCACCATATTCTGATTTTAATTTTAACAGTCTACATTCATGGAATGTGGATGGAAAGTCGTCAGCCAGTTTGCTGAACGATAATCTGGTAATCAGTATGGCGGATTATCAAGCTGAAGATACAATCAATTCAATAATCGGAACAAATAACACAAATGAAACGGTTTTTGTTCTGCTTGACTATCTAGAACAAAACGGTCATGACCCCGTTTTGCGTCTGGTCGCAGAAACTGTAGTGTCTCAACTTGATGGCGACATCTATGACATCCAAGAAGATAGGGATAGCTTTGACTATATTTACAACATGGAAGATATGTCTAACCTTTCTGGAAAAAAGTTTAAAAGTAAGAGAAGATCGGCACAAAAATGTCGCGATAGCAATCGTGTTGAAGTGGTGACTTACAACAAGAGCGAGCGTATTGAAAATGGCGTATTTTCTGTTGTTGCAAAATGGAAGCTTTTTAAAACTTCTGTTCCTCAAGATGAGTTAGACGCAATTACGAGAATGCTAAAGCGTTTTAATGAACAAGATAGTGTCATAATCACAGGTGTATATTTTGACGATGAATTAGCTGGCTTTAGTATTGACGAAAAACTGCCTGATAATTACGTTCAATCGCACTACTCTAAGACACTGCCATTTTATAATGGAATTTCTGAATATCTAAATCAAGAGCTTGCCAAGAAGCTTCACTCAGAAGGCTATGAGCATTGGAATTGGGAACAAGATTTGGGAATAGAGGGACTGCGTGCTATGAAAGAAGGCTATAAACCAGTTCGCTTTCTTAAGAAATATTCTGTCACTCGTCGGAAGGACTGTTAATAAAGAAAAAAAGTTTTAGTGAAATACTGCTATCATAACTAATGTTAAGTTAGCAGCTATATGCAAACCTTTGTAAAAAATAATATTTTTTTTGTGGTACTTTTCCCTTTTGTCCTACTGGCAATCGCGGCTTCGTATTTCAGGTTCATGGTGCAGTACGATTACTTGGTTTCATATGAAGGGTTTTGTGATCCGTACACTGAAGTTTGTTATGAATATTGTGAGGATGATGAATGCCTAGAGCCCGTGCACTATACTTGGGTTGAGCGTAAAGCAGCAGACTTAGTTATGCTCTGTGGAGAGAATACTGTATTGGATTGTGAAGCAGCTAGTTACTGTGCTGAAAATGAACAAAGTTGTAGTGTTACTCACTGCGACTTTTCTTTTGATGATGACTGTGAATATTTAACTGAAGCTGACGCTACTAATCAAAATAATTGATCATATGTTTTGTTATCTTTACGAACAGCCAACCTACCTTTTTTTTGCGTCTGACATACCAGAGATTCTTTATTACTCTCACATTCCAACAACTTTGTTGGCTCTTTTTATTGGTTTTTTTGTTTTTGCCAGCAATCCTCGGAGACGATTAAATCAACTGCTGTTACTCATAACCATAGCTTTTGCTGCTTGGACTACTACAAGTTTGTTTGGTTGGACTAATATAAACGGTGATCTACTTGCTTTCATGTGGCCTTTTTATGCAATATCTTCTACACTTCTGGCAGTATTCTGTTTGTACTTTGCTTTAGTCTTTTACAAAGGATCTGATGTTTCATTTCATACAAAATTGTCACTATTGGCACTTGTGGTGCCTGTGCTTTTGTTTTCGCACACAAATCTTAGTTTGACAGGATTCGATTTAACGAGTTGTGATGCATTTGCATACGATGGGGTTTGGTTTAAAAAATACTACACTCTAGTTGGCTTTATTTCTGTTGTTTGGATAGCAGTAGCAGGTCTGTTAGCTTACAAAAAATCAAAAGGTGAAAGGAAAAAGCAAATTTTATTGATGACTGTAGGAATTGAGATTTTCTTATTTTTATTTCTTGCTAGTACATTCATTTTTTCTTATCTCGTGAACATTGGTTTATTAGAGGATTCTAGGATCGAAATGTATGGCTTATTTGGAATGGTTTTGTTCGTTGGTTTTATTAGTTTTATGATTGTTAAGTTTAAGACTTTTAATATAAAATTAGCTGGCGCTCAGGTTCTTATGCTGGCTCTTATTGCGCTAATTGGTTCACAACTATTTTTTGCTAATTCTGTCACTGGTGCAATATTGGTTTTGCTTACGTTTCTGTTGTCATTACTTGGAGGATCTTTGCTCATTAGCTCTATTAAAAAAGAAATGCACGATAAGGAGAAATTGCAACTTGTTACTAATAAGCTTGAAAAAGCTAACGATCGTTTGCGAGATCTTGATAAACTAAAGTCTGAGTTCGTTTCAATCGCATCGCACCAGCTACGCAGTCCGATCACAGCTATTCGTGGTTATGTGTCGCTTTTGCGTGAAGGTTCGTATGGTGTAGTGACAGAAAAAATGGAAGAACCATTGCAGCGAATTGAAGAATCTTCAAAAAGAATGGCTATGACAATTGAAGATTATCTAAACATTTCTTTGATCGAATCTGGTAACATGAAATACGATAATTCTGAAATGAATTTAAACGAAGAGGTGATGCACTTATGTGACGACAATCGAAAAGGAGCCTACGAAAAAGGACTAGATTTAATTTATAGAAGTGATTTAAAAAGCAATGGCATTATTCATGCTGATGCAAATAAAGTTTCTCAAATTATTCAGAACTTGCTTAATAACTCAATAAAGTATACGCCAGAAGGTAGGATCAAGGTGCTTGTGCGAGATGATGTTGTGCGTAATATGATATACGTTGAGATTGAAGATACTGGTCTTGGTATGAGTCAAATAACTCTTGATAATCTGTTCCAGAAATTTGAACGTTCAAATAACAAAGAGACACTGAAGATAAACGGTACAGGTATTGGTTTATTTATTGCTCAAAAAATGGCTGAAGCTATGAATGGTAAAATATCCGCTGATTCTGAAGGAGAAAACGAAGGGTCAAGATTTACGTTGGAATTTCCATTGTCGGTGTAGACTTTAGCCTTGAATTAAAATCGGAAAGCTCAGCTTTCCGATTTTAATATTTAACCAGCACACAAAATGTGCATACGAAACAGTAGTTTTGCTTGGTTTTCTTGCTACTATATAAATTATGAATACCACCAATAAAAGACTTCTGACAGGCCTGCAGCCAAGTGGCGACCTCCATATCGGTAATTACTTTGGTGCACTGAAGCCTTACGTAGATACTTACGAGCAGTACGAGAGTTTTATCATGGTGGCTGATTATCACGCTTTGACCAGTGTGCAGAATCCTGAAATATTACGATCAAATATACATAATGTAGTTCGCGACTACTTGGCTGCTGGTGTTGACCCCGCAAAATGTGTTATCTTCCGCCAGTCAGATAATCAAGACCATACAGAATTGGGTTGGATTTTAAACTGTATGGTGACCGTTCCTTTTTTGATGCAGGCACACGCCTATAAAGATAAGGTGGCAAATGGTATAGAGCCTAGTGCCGGTCTCTTTGCTTACCCGATGCTTCAGGCTGCTGATATAGTTCTCTACGAGACAGATTTTGTTCCGGCTGGAGAAGATCAGCGTCAACATATTGAGTACACCCGTGAAGCGGCGGGGAAGTTTAATCGAGCTTACGGTGAGGTCTTGAAAGAACCTAAAGAAATGATTCTTGATGGAGTTGGAGTAGTTCCAGGAACTGATGGTCGCAAGATGAGTAAGAGCTATAAAAACACAATCCCACTTTTTGGAACTCCAGAAGAAGTAGAGAAGGCGGTTAAGAGTATCGTTACTGATTCTGCTAGTGATAAACCTGAGCATGTTTACGCAATCCATTCACTGCTAAAATCAAGCTCTGAATTAGATTCTTTGTATGAAGAAAACAAAGGCCACTATGGAGATTTGAAGAAATTATTAGTTGAAGATTTAAATACTTTTCTGCAACCCATGCGCGAAAGGAGACAACAGATTACTGATGAAGATGTAAGGCAAGTTTTAAAAGATGGTGCAAAAAGAGCAAAAGAAGTTTCAAATAAAACTCTGGCAAACGTAAGGTTAGCAATAGGTATTGATTAATATATGGCTGAAATATTTAAATTTCCTTCACCCGAGGACAAAAAAGAAAAGTCTAATAACATTGAGAGTGATCTAGTTCATAAAATTACTCAGGCAGTAGAGCAAGTTGCTAAAGGTCAAGGGTGTGAGCCTGTTTATTTGCTAGAACATCCTTCTTCTGTTTGGGTTACTTTTACAGCATTCGGCGAACACAATAATCGTGTACCATTACACAAAGACGGCTTTGATACGATCGCAAGAATTATCGGCAATCGATTTGAAGAATGTAGCGTGGAAATAAAAAACTTGAATTCCGATGACTCGTACTACATAGAGATAGAGTCTACTAATAATAAATAATAGTCACCATGAAAAGAATTTTAATAAAAGATCTGCCTGATGAATCAGGAAACGAGGTTTTGATTAACGCGGTTGTAAGTGTTGTTCGGCAGCAGGGCAAGATGGCCTTTTTTGATTTTCGTGATTACACTAGTACGATTCAAGGTGTTGTGTTTGGAAAGCCTGAAGTGCTTGAAATTGCTAAGGAAGTTGGTGAGGAGTATTCTGTTGCTGTAAAAGGAATAGTGAACGCGCGACCTGACAATGTGGTCAATGACAAAGTTGAAAATGGAGATATTGAGCTTGAAATTACAGCTATTGAAATTCTGAATAAGTCAGAACCAATGCCTTTTGATTTGGCTAGTGACCTAAATATAGATACTCTTCTAGACAACAGGCCACTTACTTTACGTCGAGCACACGAGCAGGCTATCTTTAAGATTCAGTCTACTATAGTTAAATCTTATGGAGAGTTTTTGCGCGGTCAAGGCTTTACTGAGTTTCAGGCACCAAAGATTGTTGGTGGCGATGCTGAAGGCGGAGCGGAAGTGTTTAAGTTTAAATATTTTAAGGGCGTACAGGCATTTCTTGCCAGTAGTCCACAAGTATACAAACAAATTATGGTCGGAGTGTTTGAACGGGTGTTTACCATTGCAACTGCGTTCCGTGCTGAGAAAAGTGCAACATCGCGTCACTTAAGCGAGTACACATCGCTCGATGCTGAGTTTGGTTTCATTGAAGACCATCACGATATTATGCGTATGGAAACTGGACTTATGCGCTACATTTCAGCTTCGGTTGAAGAAAATAACTCAGATGACTTGTCTGTACTCAAAATGGATTTGCCAAAGATTCCTGAAGGTGAAATGTTCCCGCACATGAAACTGCGCGAAGCTCAGGAACTTATTAAAGAAAAAACAGGCAAAGACAGTACAGCGGAGCCAGATTTGGAACCTGAAGATGAACGTTGGTTGTGTAAATACGCTAATGAGGAGCTGGGCAGTGATTTCATTTTTATTACTCATTATCCAGTAAGCAAGCGACCTTTCTATACTTATGAAGACGAGAATGATCCCGGTTTTACTAAAAGCTTTGACTTACTTTTCCGTGGAGTTGAGATTACTACCGGTGGACAGCGCGTGCATGATATTGAAATATTGCGACAAAAAATAAAAGAGCGAGGGCTGGATGACTCTTTGTTTGAGTTCTACTTACAGGTGTTTAGGTTTGGAATTCCTCCACACGGTGGATGGGGAATGGGCTTGGAAAGACTTACTCAAAAGTTCTGTGATGTTAAAAACGTTAAAGAAGCAACTTTGTTCCCGAGAGACATCAACCGCATCGACACGCTAACCTCAAAGGACAAAAGCGAAGAGGCTGAGCTTTAAAATGTCACAGGGATAATTAAAGTTATTATTTGTGATGTTCTTGCTTCATCAAGATAGAGCGATAACTTTGAAGTTATTTTAGTATAAATACTGACGTTAATCTAAAAGATTCACGTCAGTATTTTTTCTGTTAAAATGTCATAATATGAAAAAACAATCTTATACACCACCAGTCGATATACTAGAAAAATACGCTGAACTAATTGTAAAATTTGGCCTGCAGACTCGCGACGGAAAGAAACCCAAAAAGGGGAGTGTGGTGCAATTTACGGTACCTGAGGTTGCCAAACCTCTCTACTTTCACCTTCAGGCAGCTATTCTTAAAGCTGGTTTCAACCCTCTCGGTGTATTCATTCCTGACAACGACGAAGACTACAACTTGAGTAAAAACTTCTTCGACCACGCTAAGCGTGAACAGCTCACATTTTTTGCTGACAAATACTACAAAGGTCTTATTGATCAGGTTGACTGCACTATTTCAATCATTGCTGACATCAACCCGCATGCTCTTAATGAAGTAGAGTCAAAAAAGATTCTTGCGCGCTCAGTAGCAATGAAGCAGGCAAAAGATTGGCGTTTTAAGAAGATTGATGCTGGCGCTCTCATGTGGACTATTGCTCTTTATGGTACTGATGCTGGTGCCAAAGAAGCGGGTATGGGAAGCAAAGCTTATTGGAACCAGATCATTCATGCCTGCTATCTTGACCATGAAAACCCGGTGAAAGAATGGTTCCGTATCGACAAGACTGTAAAAGCAACTGCTGAGAAACTCACCAAGCTTGCGATTAAGTCAGTACACGTGCAAGGGAAAGATATGGATCTGACTGTTGGCATCGGCAAAGACCGAGCATGGCGTGCTGGTGGAGGAAATAACATCCCGTCGTATGAAGTATTTACCTCACCAAACCGCAATGAAGTAAGTGGCTGGGCGCGCTTCAATCAGCCTCATTATCGATATGGGAAAAAGATTGAAGGAATCGAGCTGTGGTTTAAGGATGGAAAAGTAGTAAAATCAAAAGCAACTAAGAATCACGACCTACTCAAGAGTATGCTTAAGACCGATGGTGGAAATTATCTTGGTGAGTTTTCACTCACAGATGCTCGCTTGTCTCGCATTACAAAAATGATGGCAGAAATTCTTTACGATGAGAATATGGGTGGCAAGTATGGCAACACGCATGTAGCGCTGGGATCAGCTTATCGCGACTGCTACGTCGGAGACCCAGCAAAGGTGACTGACAAACAGTGGGAAAAGCTTGGCTACAACGACTCAGTCGTACATTCTGACATCATCTCCACTACCGACCGCACAGTGATTGCAACGCTCTATGATGGTTCGGAGAAGGTGATATATAAAGATGGCGAGTTTAAGGTTTAGATCTTATTTTGTTACTGCCTGGTAAATATGACGAAAAGATTCCGCGGACGTACATTGATATGGCACCGCGCATGACAGCTGTACCAGCAGACAATTTAACGAATGGTGCAACTGGCGAGCCTGTGCGTCTTTTGGTACGTCTTGTTCAAGATTACTAATTACTTTGTAAGTGACAATTTTCGCTCTTTTAAAAGCCGGTTCAATGTGTGTGGTAAAATTGTTTTATGTCACCTATTCAGCAAGGAAACTTAGCTTCCGATCATCAGTCAGATTCAAATATTGCGACAAAAACCGCTTCTGCAAGTAAGGAAGTCTTTTCAGTAAAGACTGATGTTTTTGAAGGACCGCTGGAGCTATTGATAGAGCTGGTTGAAAAGCGCAAGTTGCTAATAAACGACATTTCTCTAGCTGAGGTAACTGATGAATATATGCAAACCGTCAGTGCGATGCAAGAAATGTCACTTCCAAATACAGCTCAGTTTGTTATCTTGGCTGCAACTCTTTTGCTGGTTAAATCAAAATCACTCTTGCCAGTGCTTGATTTGACCAAGGAGCAAGAATTCAACATTGAGGATCTAGAGGGTCGCCTAAAGCGTTATCAAATTTATCGCAACGCTGGAGTTCTTTTGTCAGAGAGGTTTGGTAAAGTGAACATGTATGCTCCTGAGTTTTCTCCGCCGCGCCAACCAGTGTTTTTGCCAGATAGTCACTGTGCTCTTCCTGAGTTGCAGGCTGCGATAAGAGACGTATTGCATAGCTTGCCAAAATTCAACAAAAGGCCAACGGCACAATTAAAAAAAACTATCTCGCTTGAAGATATGATTGGTCAGCTCCAAAAACGTATTGAGAATCAATTACAAACGAAGTTTTCAGATTTGCGCTCGGGAGAGACTGAGCATCGCAATGTCATAGTTGTTTTTCTTGCTATATTGGAATTATTCAAACAAGGCGATGTTTTGGTGAAGCAAGAAGGTAATTATTCTGACATTGAATTAGAAAAACAGGGAACTGACACACCTCGTTACTACTAATTCATAGTATGACTTCTGAACATATACAAATAATAATATTGCTTGAACAGTAACAAACGTACAGGGCATAAAAAACTGAAAAACTACTAATATAGTGCTACAATGCGAACATGCCTCTCGATATTTTGATTGAGGCGTTGCTTTTCTATAAGTCAGCGCCACAGAAAAAGAGCACTCTAATGAAATTGTTTGCCGTTGGTGAGGATGAGTTTCAAAGTGCGCTTAGTGCACTTTCAGAGCGTCTGAAAGTTGGTGCAATCAGATTAGTTGAAACTGACACAAGTATTCAGCTGGTTACCACGCCAGAGCTTTCAGAGTTTGTTGAAACCTTGCGAAAGAAGGATTTGTCGGGTGACATTAGCAAAGCTGGCGCCGAAACTCTTTCTGTCATATTGTATCGTGAACCAGTATCGCGGGCGGAAATTGACCGCATAAGAGGAGTGAATTCATCTTTCATATTGCGCAATCTGCTTACTCGCGGTCTTGTTGTGCGTGAAGCAAAGGGTAGTGGTTATGAATTCAGTATCAGCACAAAACTCTTGACGCACTTGGGTGTCAGTCAAAAACAGGATCTGCCTGAGTTTGCTGAAATTATGAATGAAATTGAAACCTTTGAAACTAATCAGTCATGAATCCCGACCATCAGACAAATTCAATATCTTTAGAAAAGAACCATTTTCCTGTGCTGGCCCAGCTTGGTTTGCTTGGTTTTATTTTGTTGCTTTTGTTTAGTGCATTTCTCTTGCCTGAAAATCATGCAGCAGAAAACCCTAAGCAGGTTACTAAGACTCCGGTGGCAGCTTTGTCTATGACTGAAATGATTGATCCTGCTCCTCCTATGGTGCTTGAAGAAGTAAATGTGCGCGCTCAAGCTGCTTACGTTTGGGATGTTAAAGCACAGCGTGCGCTTTATGCTAAAAACGAAGCTGATTTACTCCCACTCGCTTCTATAGCAAAGCTTATGACCACACTTTTATCCTATGAGTTAGTAGATGATCAAACGCAAGTGACTGTTCCAGCAGCAGCGATTATGCAGGAAGGAATGAGCGGACTTATGGTGGGGGAGAAATTGAGTATGTCATCATTACGTGACTTAGCGCTTGTTTCTTCCTCCAATGATGCGGCTTATGCGCTGGCAGTAAATACTGGTGAACTTTTGGGTGCGGCTGATCCAGAAAAACAATTTGTGGCTGGTATGAATGTACGAGCTGATGAGCTTGGTCTTGGAACTGTTGATTTTTGGAATACAACCGGACTTGATGAGTCTGCGGTTCAATCTGGTGCTATTGGTAGTGCGCGAGATGTATCTTTTTTACTTGAGTATATAATTACAAATTATCCAGAAATTATCTCTGCTACTCAGCTTGGATCGACTCGTGTATACAATACTGCTGGCGCTTATCATGAAGTTTCTAATACCAACGAGATTGCTTCAAAAATACCAAATATGATCGGCTCTAAAACTGGCTATACTGACTTGGCTGGCGGCAACTTAACTATTGCTTTTGACATTGGCAACAATCGTCCGATTATTGTCACTGTTCTTGGTTCTACTCGTGATCAGCGCTTTAGCGACGTGCTAGTATTAGTGCAGGCAGTGCAAAATACTGCTGGTAAACAATAATTTCTGTCTATGCTTCTCAACGTTTTAATTCCTGCTTTGGTTTCTTTCACAATCGGTATTCTTATTGCCCCTGTGATTACTTATTTTTTATATAAGCACAAGATATGGAAGAAAGTAGGCGGCAAGCTGGCAATCGGAGGTCATGAAGCTGAGGAATTCAACCGTATCAAAGGAGATGGTGAAACTAAAACTCCGCGGATGGGCGGGATAGTTATTTGGATGAGTGTCATTATCGCAATGGCAGGAATGTACGGATTGTCAGTACTTTTTCCACAAACAATCTTCGCACAGTTTGATTACCTTAGTCGCTCTCAGACATTGATCCCTGTCGCTATGCTTTTGTTTGGTGCTGCCGTTGGTTTTATGAATGATTTGTACGATGTGACACACGATGGAAAAGGTTTGCGTTTAGCTTTTAGGTTGATGCTGATTACAGCTATTTCGACCGTGCTT
Source organism: Patescibacteria group bacterium (assembly GCA_018608435.1). Classification (GTDB taxonomy): domain Bacteria; phylum Patescibacteriota; class Minisyncoccia; order Phycocordibacterales; family UBA918; genus OLB19. The sequence goes on from JABAZV010000006.1 coordinate 108,504, forward strand.
GGTTGGTGGTTTTATAGCAAGCTTGGTGTAAGTGAGGTGGCGATTCCTTTTGACGGATCGCTAGAATTAGGCATATTGATTATTCCTTTTTTCGTGTTACTTACTATTACTTTTTATGCTAGTGGAGTAATTGACGGTATTGACGGTTTGTCTGGCGGAGTATTTGCCTCTATTTTTTCTGCTTATACAGCTATTGCTGTTGTGCAGGAGCAATTTGATCTGGCGGTTTTTTGTGCAACTGTAGTTGGCGCGATTATGGCTTTTTTGTGGTTTAATATTCCGCCCGCCCGTTTTTGGATGACAGAAACTGGTTCAATGGCGCTCACTCTTACTCTGGCTAGCGTAGTATTTATGACCGATTCTCTTGGTGATGGGCACGGAATCGCCTTGTCTCTTGTGGTTGCTTTTCCGCTTTTGGCTACAGTTGCGTCGAATGTTTTACAGCTTCTTTACCGTAAAGTGTATGGCAAAAAACTATTTCGCATTGCGCCACTTCATCATCACTTTGAAGCTATTGGTTGGCCTTCGTACAAGGTGACGATGCGATACTGGGTGATAAGTATTTTTTGTGCTGTTATTGGTGTGGTTTTGGCAACTTTAGCATGAGCACGAATAAGCCAAAATCAGTCGACACTGTACTGCTCTTATTGATTGCCTTGCTGGTTGTCACTGGCTTCATGATTTTTTATTCCGCTTCGCTTGGCTTGATTGCACGCGATGGAGCCAGTTTTGTCAGCGTGACAGTTGGTCAGTTTTTGTTTGGTGTTGTAGGAGGCGGGTCGGTACTGTTTTTGATGAGTAATGTGTATTATCGACATCTTAGACGTTTTGCTTTGTACTTGTTTTCCTTAGCGCTTTTGGCTACAACTGCTGTGTTTATTCCTGGACTCGGACTAACTCACGGTGGAGCAACGCGCTGGCTTGATATTGGAATTACGACTGTACAACCTTCTGAGTTTTTAAAAATTGGATTTGTTATCTATCTGGCGACTTGGCTTTCTGGTGTTCATGACAAAATAGATGACTGGCGCTTCGGGCTTATACCCTTTGCTTCAATTGTAGGAATTGCAGGATTGATTTTACTTCTGCAGCCAGACACAGGCAGCTTCCTGATTATTGCAGCCGCAGGTATGGCAATTTTTATTGCTGCCGGAGCCAGACTAAGAGACATTCTGATCGTCATTGCTGGTGGTATTTTGCTTATTTCTGTTGTTGTGATGATGAGGCCATATGTCTTAGATCGCTTAACTACTTTCCTTGATCCAGAAGCAGACCCGCTTGGCAGCGGTTATCAGATTCAACAATCACTCATTGCTGTTGGCTCAGGGGGTGCTTCTGGTCGCGGCTTTGGTCAAAGTATTCAAAAGTTTGCTTATCTGCCAGAGCCGATCGGAGACTCTGTTTTTGCAGTTTACGCAGAGGAGTTTGGTTTTGTTGGCTCCTTTGTTCTGATTGCCGGTTTGGTATTTTTAACCTTACGCGGATATCGTATTGCTACAGATGCTCGTGATATATTTGGAACATTACTTGTAGTAGGTTTTATGACGCTGATAATAGCGCAAACTTTTCTAAATATCGGCGCCATGATTGGGGTGGCACCACTTTCTGGTTTGCCTTTGCCTTTTATTAGTCACGGAGGCACCGCACTTATGGCTACTTTAGCTTCGCTTGGTATTGTTTTAAATGTTTCCAAGTACCGCTCTTATAGACGTTCAAGATAAACTATTTTTAATGACTGTTATGTTTTCTCACACCTGTCCTCTGAGTTGCACAGTTTGCAAACAGTACTTGAGTAACACTCGTGCTAAACTTAGCTGAATATGAGAATTGCTTTTGTAGGCGGAGCTTCAGGTGGTCACTTTTATCCTTTAATGGCGGTAGCTGAAGAGCTGCACAGAATGGATGGTGATAATACAGATATGTATTACTTTGGGCCGTCTCCATACAACAAAGACGAGCTTGAGCAGAACAACATTAAGTATATTTATTGCCCAGCAGGAAAGCTCAGGCTCTATTTTTCAATCCAAAATTTCTTCGACATTTTCCGTAGCTTCTTTGGTATTTTTGTAGCGTTTTGGAAACTCTTTGTTATTTATCCAGACGTTATTTTCAGCAAAGGTGGCTACACTAGTGTGCCAATTGTTTTGTCTGCAAAGCTGCTCCGTATTCCAGTTGTTATCCACGAATCAGACGCTGTGCCAGGTCGTGCCAATAAAATCGCTGCAAAACAAGCAAAGTATATCGCTATTGCTTACGCTGAGGCTGCTGATTATTTTCCAGCTGAAAAAACTGCTTTGATTGGAATTCCTCTTCGTAATACAGTTAAGCAAATACCATCAGATCCGTTTGCTGTTCTTGGTATCCCGAACGACAAGCCTTTGATATATGTAACCGGAGGTTCACAAGGAGCTGAAAGAATAAACAATGTAATCTTGCGTTCATTATCTACACTCTTGCCTCATTACAGAATATTCCACCAAACAGGCCCAGGCAATATTGAAACCATGCGCCAAACGGCACAGAGCCTACTGCAAAACACTAACTACGCAAAAGATTATTACCTTGAGGGGTACCTCACTCAGCAACAAGTCACGGCTGTTCTTTCGGCTGCTTCTTTAGTAATTACGAGAGCTGGCAGTACAACTTTGTTTGAAACAGCTTTTCATAGTCGTCCGTCGATTGTAATTCCGATTCCTGAAGATGTTAGTCGTGATCAGCGCAGTAACGCTTATGCTTACGCCAGAAGCGGTGCTGCCACAGTTATTGAAGAGCAAAATCTCACAGAGAACTTGCTCTTTAAAGAAATCTCTTCTATCATTGGTGATCAAGCACGTTGGACGCAAATGGCGACTGCAGCGCGATCAAAATATATTGACGGTTCAGAAAATAAAATAGCTGGACTTCTAATCTCGATCGGGAAAGAACACGGTTCTTAATTACAATGTTAGAGAGGTGTGTGTTTGTGCTACTGGTTTTGATGTGTAAATTTTACTTATGAATGAAACTGATTTAAATAAAAAAGAAAATATACAAGTGGTGACAAGGTTTGCGCCTTCTCCGACCGGTTTTTTGCATATTGGCGGTGTACGTACAGCTTTATTTGCTTGGCTATTTGCACGGCAAAATGAAGGTGAGTTTATCTTGCGTATTGAAGACACTGACAAAAGTCGTGAAGTCGAAGGTTCGATTGAACATATTAAGAAGTCTCTGTCTTGGCTAGGTTTGGATTGGGATTACGGACCAGAGAAGCCACATGATGAGTGGGGAAGTGCACTACAATCAGACAGACTAGATGTATACAAGAAGTACGCAAAAATACTGCTAGACAAAGGCTTGGCTTACCCGGATCCTTACACAGCAGAAGAAGTTCAAGAATTTAGAGAAAAAGCTCAAGCAGAAAAACGTCCTTTTTTAATGCGTGAACACAGACCTGAAACTTTTGATGAATGGGATGGCACAAAGCCATTGCGTTTTAAAACTCCTACAATCAAGCGGTTTGAGTGGACTGATGCAGTACGTGGAAGTTTGTCTGCAGGTGAAGATGCTCTGGATGACTTCATTATCATCAAAGCTGACGGTTTTCCAACTTACAATTTTGCTCACATCGTGGACGACGAAGAAATGGCTGTTACGCACGTTATGCGCGGTGAAGAGTTTGTCAGCAGTACACCAAAATTCCTGAGCTTATACGAAGCACTCGAAATTCCTGTGCCAATTCTAGTTACCTTGCCGCCAATAATGGGACCAGACGGAAAGAAGAAACTAAGTAAGCGTGACGGAGCAAAGGATCTGCTGCATTACAATGAAGACGGTTATTTACCAGCAGCAATGGTCAACTTCCTCGCTTTGATTGGTTGGAATCCAGGTGGTGAAGATGAGATTTTCTCACTTGATAAATTAATCGAAATTTTCTCACTTGATAAAATTCAAAAATCAGGCGGAGCTTTTAACGAAGAAAAACTCCGTTGGATGAATAAAGAGTATTTGTCTAAACAGTCAGATGAATTTTTGGTTGAGTACATCAGCGATGTTTGGGTTGCTGGTGCTAGCAATCGACCAGACAATGCTCAGTTAGCGAAGCTTGCTCCAGTTATGCTCGAGCGAGTGCACAACAAAGTTGAAATTAAAGAAGCGATAGAGTCGGGTGAGTATGACTGGGTTTTCAAATCCCCTGAGTATGAAACAGACTTGTTGAAATGGAAAAAAGACACGAGCGCAGAAGCTTCGCTGCCACGCCTTGAAAAAGTACTGCCTCTAATTGAAACTGCTGATTACTTGACTGTCGATACAATTAAATCTGCCATTTGGGATTACGCAGAAGAAGAAGGAAGAGGCGAAGTGCTTTGGCCTTTGCGAGTTGCTTTGTCTGGAAGTGAACGTTCACCAGATCCTTTTACTCTGGCTTACGTTTTGGGTGCTGATGAGGTTGTAGCTAGGGTGCGTTCTGCGATCGATAAGCTGTCTTAGTGTTGTATTAAGTGAAGCGAGCGGATCTATTTGAGATTCGCTCGCTTTTATGATTACCAGTCAGTTTCTTGTATTTTGTAAATTTATGATAAAATAACAGGACATGAACAATCGTTTGTCCGTAGCCTTTTTGATTGTCGTCCTGCTTTTACAAGCTGTGTTTTTTCCGGTGCAGCCTGTACAGGCAGAAACTGAAATCGACAAACTTAAAACTCAAATAAATACTCACAGCTCACGACTGATGCAAATCGAGGAAGAGATTGCTGCTGCCGAAGCAGAGCTCCAAGAAGTAGGAGCTGAAAAGAAGACTTTTCAGTCGGCTATCAATCAACTTGAGCTAGAGCGTAAAAAAGTAACTTCAGAAATCAATAAAACAGAAACCTTGATTTCTTCGACTGATCTTGAGATAAACAAACTCATACTGGAAATATCTGGTGCTGAAAAAGATATTGTAAATACTGAAGCGGCTATCGCTTCTATTATCCGAGCCGAGTACAAAACGACAGGCGATAGCATGGTGGAACTGCTCTTGCAGAACACTCAGCTCTCAGAGTTTTGGGATGCATATCAAGCTCATCAAAGTGTGCGTAATATAATGGCTGAAAAAGTTAGCGAACTCAATTCCTTTAAGATTTTAATGGAAGAAAAGCGTGGTGGCACCGAAGCAAAAAGATCTCAGTTAGACACACTTAAACGTCAGTACACCGACCAGACACAAGTTATCGCTAATAACCGAGCTGAAAATGCAGAACTGCTAGAAGTTACCAAAAGCGAGGAAAGAAGTTACCAGAACCTGATCGCAACTAAAGAGCAAGACAGAGAACAGATAATTAGTGAGATGCGTGACTTTGAATCGCAGCTTAAATTTATTCTTGATCCTAATACAATTCCGTCTTCTGGGTCACAAGTTTTTAATTGGCCGCTTGCGAATATAATCATCACGCAGTACTTTGGGGGAACTGAATTCGCGGCGCGTAACGCTAGTGTCTATGGAGGTCGTGCGTATCACCCTGGAGTTGACTTCGGTGTTCCGCGCGGTACACAAATCTCTGCGCCGCTTTCAGGTACTGTCAGAGCAACAGGTAACACCGACATAGTCCCAGGCTGTTACTCATGGGGGAAATGGACTTTGCTTGACCACGCAAATGGACTCTCTACACTCTACGCTCACCAAGATGTTATATCGGTCACACCAGGTCAGAAGGTTTCTACTGGAGAAGTGATTGGTTATAGTGGGAATACTGGCTACTCTACTGGACCTCACCTTCACTTTACAGTGTACGCAAGTACTGGCGTAAATGTCCGTAAGTTTAACGAAATTAAAACTGTCACTAGCTGTGGACCAGCTTCAACTCCAGTAGCAGCAACTGACGCTTATCTTGATCCAATGCTTTACCTGCCAGCGTACTAGATATCTGTTTATACTTAAACCTAAAAACGTCTTTATAAATACGTTTTTGTTTTAATTCAGTTTGTGTAATCAAAAAGACTCATTACTTCATGCAAGAGTTACAAAATGTTACACTGTGAAATAATTATTCAGTATCTTGTGCAGTAATAACTAGAATGAAATGTCTAAAATTAGCAAACCAACACAGATCATAATTCTCGGCGGGGGAGGGGACCTGACTCGGCGTAAGTTACTGCCTGCTTTGTTTGATCTTTACATGCGCGACAAGCTTCCGCAAGAATTCCACATCATCGGGCAAGCTCGATCAGAAAAAACTAATGCTGAATATCGTGAATTCGTGGAAGCATCGCTCGCGCAACATGTCACAATGAAAGAGACTAAAGAGCGTACGTTAAAAAACTTTTGTAGTAATATCAGTTACGTTGCGGGAAATTTTTCAGAACCAGAACTTTACCAAGATCTGGAAAATGAATTGTCTATTTTTGATAGCAAACATAAAAGAGCCAATCGACTCTTTTACCTTGCTGTCCCGCCAAAATTTTACGGAGAAATCTTTAAAGACCTGAAGGAGAGTGGTGTTGGGAGCGAAGCTGAAGATTGTTGGACACACATTTTGGTTGAAAAACCTTTTGGCAATAACTTGGCTACTGCAAAAGAACTCGATATTGAGTTGGCTGACTTGTACCGCGAAGATCAGATTTTTCGCATTGACCACTATCTGGCCAAAGAAGCGGTGCAGAATGTTTTGTCTTTTCGCTTTGCCAATCGTTTGATGCAGGCGCCGTGGAATAAAGACTCTATCGAATCTGTCGCAATAACAATGACCGAAACTATTGATGTTGGCGGTCGTTCTAATTTTTATGAAGGAGTTGGTGCTTTGCGTGATGTTGGACAAAACCATCTTCTGCAATTGTTAGCGCTTACTGCCATGCCTGAACCGTCTGAGTTCACTGTTGATGCGATACGCAGAGCAAGAGCTGATACATTGGAAGCTCTTGTTCCTCTTGATATTAATTCATTAGAAAAATCTGTTTTGCGCGCTCAGTACTCAGGCTACAAAACTCACGAGCATACTTCAGGTACGTCTGAAACTGAAACATATTTCGAGTTAAAAGCAGAAATTAATCTGCCAGAGTGGGAAGGTGTTCCTTTTTATATTCGTTCTGGCAAAGCGTTGGATAAAGCAGAGGTGTCGATTGTGGTTCATTTTAAAGATGTTGCCAGCGGAATGTTTGACACTCAAAACTGTCTTACTTCAGGTAATATGCTCACCCTTACAATATCGCCAGAACAAAAGATCAGTATTACTCTCAATTCAAAAGCACCAGGGCTTGGTTTTCAACTAGAACAAAGAACGCTTAGTTTTACTTGCGAAAAAGGCGATTCAGAAATAAAAAACTCTTATGAGAAGGTGCTTTATGATGCTGTCGTTGGCGACCAGACTCTTTTTACCACCACAGAAGAAGTGTTGGCAGCTTGGAAGTTCATTACGCCTATTATCGAAGCTTGGGCTAAAATTCCACTGCATAGCTACGAGAAAGGTACGAAAGGACCAGAGCAGACAATTATTTCTTAACTTACATCTATGAAAAAAGAACTTATTTTTGTTGGTCTCGGGAGAATGGGGCAGGGTATGACAACACGATTGGTCGAGGAAGGTTTTGTTGTGCATGGATTTGATGCAAATGAAGAAACTAGAACTGAAGCTTCTGCCCAAGGTGTTTCTGTTACAGGCTCTCTGGTAGAAGCAATTAGTAAAATGTCAGAAAAAAAAATAGTTTGGCTCATGGTGCCTTCGAAATTTGTTGATGATGTTTTGACTGAAATAATCCCTCAGCTTTCGGCAGGAGATATTATTATCGACGGTGGTAATTCTTTTTTTAAGGATACCTTGCGAAGAAATGAAGAGCTTAAAAAACACGATATTCATTATGTCGACTGTGGTACTTCAGGCGGAGTGCAGGGTGCTCGTCATGGCGCGTCACTTATGGTTGGAGGAGACGAAGAAGTTGTTTCAAGGATTAAGGAAATTTTTGAAACTTTGGCTGCAACTAATGCCTACGCTCATGTCGGAAAGACAGGTGCGGGTCATTTTGTAAAAATGGTTCACAATGGTATTGAGTACGGCATGATGGGTGCGCTGGCTGAAGGAATGAGTTTTATTGAGGATCATAAAGCAGATTTTGATATTCGAGTAAACGAAGTATTGAAACCATATCAGCACGGCAGCGTGATTGAGAGTAGCTTAATGAACTGGCTAGCAGATTCTTACCAAATTGAAGGTCATCTTGAAAGCATTGCAGGTATAGTTCCTCAGGGTGAAACTGAGCCTGAAATGGAGTTTATTGCCGAACACGGTAAAACAAAAATTTTACAAGCTGCTTTAGAACAAAGAAAAGAAACAAGGCAAGAATCATCACGCATTGGTACTTTAATTTCTGCTATGCGAAACCAATTTGGTGGACATGCGGTTAAGTCAAAAGATAGCTAAAGACAGAGGAGGGGAGAGTGAAGAAGTAATATTGTTTCTGCTACAATATGATCATGGAAATAATAACTACCGATAAGCCAGCTTTAGAGCTAGGCCAGGACTTAGCCACTGCTATAAACAAACATGAAGGATCAGTCATCTGTCTGCTCTCAGGTGGCTCAGCTCTTGATGTAATAGAGCATTTAGACATAAAGCGACAGAAATCTGAATGTCGCACAATATTTATAATGGGGGATGAGAGGGGGAGCAGGGAGCGAGAAATTAACAATACTTTACAGCTGCAGAATCGCTATCCTGATCACTTCGTCACAAATAACTTAATTGAAACGATTCCAAACGAAGCTGAAATCTTGCCAGATTTCGCTAGTCGAATAAATCAAAATTTTTCAAAAGTTTTTTCTGAACTCAAAAATCCAAAAATATTTATGGTTTTAGGTATGGGTGCTGATGGTCATACCGCCGGAATCTTTCCTTTACCTTTAGACCAATTTAACGATACCTACAAAGAGGATGTAATGTATGCCTCATTGCAGTTAGATAGCCTTACGCGCCCTCACAGGGCCTCGTTTACGCCTTCTTGGATACTAAGTAACGTAAGCTATATATTCGCTTACGCGGCTGGCGAATCCAAGCGTGCGGTACTTGAGTCGCTTAAAAACGAATCTAAACCAATCCATGAACGACCAGCTGAGATATTTAAAATACATAGCAAAGTAGCGCTGTATACAGACCAAGAACTGTAGAAACACTATTAAAGCTATGATAAGTGTAGCCCTAGGGTTTAACTGCTGTCGTTCAATCCGCCCTTACTTCTCCCCAGTACTTCGTTTTACATATATTGTGCGAAGCTATATTATATTGTTATGAACCTTAAGAAAGTATCCACGCCACTGAGTAAGCATATCCTCCCCTTTCTCGATTACTGCGAAATCGAGAAAGGACTTTCGAGCAATACTCAGCGCAACTATCAGCAGTACCTCTCCCTGTTCGTTAAGTGGCTCAAAAAAGAAGAACTTGAAGATTTAAAGCCACACGAACTGACAGCCGAACACGTATGGGATTATCGACTATTTTTGGCTCGTGGCCACAAAACTAACCGCGGTGAAAATTTGAGTAAAAAATCACAAAACTACTATTTAATCGCCCTCCGTTCCCTGCTCTCTTTTTTGTCTGAGCGCGACATTGAAACTTTGCCCAGCAGTAAGATCAAGCTCGCAAAGCAAAAGGAAGAAGAAACAGTTTCCTTTCTCGACGTTCATGACATTGCCAAGATGCTTGATGTGCCAGATGTTGACACTCCAAAAGGTTTGCGCGACCGCACAATTATGGAGCTGTTTTTCAGTTCTGGTATGCGCATATCAGAGCTTACTGGTCTTGACCAAGAGCAGTTCACTATGCTTAAAGACAGGGACACTAGTCGTACCTACGAACTTTCTATTATCGGTAAAGGCAATCACATCAGAACAATATTTATTTCACCTCGTGCGGCTGTCTGGCTTAGAGAATATCTAAAGGATCGTCACGATGTAGAAAAGCCATTGTTTACTAACCTTACTAAAAACGGCGCTTCAAAACGCCTTTCTCCGAGAGCTATTCAAATGTTGATTAAGCGTTCAGCCATGTTAGCCGGTGTTTCAAAAAAGGTCACTCCGCACACGCTTCGTCATACTTACGCCACAGACTTGCTCAACCACGGCGCTGATTTGCGCGCAGTACAAGAACTGCTTGGACACAAGAATGTCGCAACGACTCAAATATATACTCATGTAACCAACAAGCGTTTGCGCGATGTGCATGAGAAATTTCATAGTGAAGACTTGAAGAAGTAGTTGGCGCGGTTTTTCCTACCGTACTCCGCTACGAAGTCATTTTCATGCGGTAAACAAAATTAAGTGCAATCGATGCGAATACTGCAATCAAGAATGTCCAGCCAATTGGTATAAAGAAAGATAATGCCGATGCAATCAAGAGACAAGTTGCTCGTCCTGCCTGTCCAGCCATTTCTCGCACCACGCTAAACTCGTCGACAAATTCACCTTGTTCTGACGCCATGTCATAAACAATTGCACTAAAGGGAGTTTTGGTAAATATCTTAACGATATTGTGATATAGACCAACAAAAAACACGTGTGCAGCAGAGAAGACAAACATCTTTAAAATCCAGCCTAGTGCATAAAGCCAGCTCCCTACCTTAAGAGTTTTTTCCTTGGCGTTTTTTGTTTGGTCTAGTTTCTTTCCCAGTAGTAATTGTAGAACAATGGTGAAGGCGACAACTGTGGTAGAAACTGCACCAATTTCAAACACATCGCCATTAAGTATTTCAAACAAAAAAATCGGCCAGATGATCACGTTGACCATAATCTCAGCTCCATTAGCAAACTCCCCCACCACAATACCGCGATGCTTTTTTGAAAATAATTGAGACCAAGTTTCTTTAGCTGACCAAGTGAACTTGGTGTCGGTTTCAGGGACAAAAATATACGCGATTGTTGAAGCGACAATTAAAGCAATTGCAATGGCGAATAATGTTTGGTAGCCAGCGTTTGCAATAATAAAACCTGCCAGAATTGGGCCAATAACACCAAGGAAAGCAATGGTTGCAAAAGATAGTCCAACTAGTCTTCCTCTTTCTCCGGTGTTGGTGAACAGAGTAAAATCAACGTGAAATGGAACCCAGTGAAAAACTCTAAAACCCGCAATCAAAAGTGCAAGTGGAGCTAGTAAAATTGTAAGGTTTTCTGGCGTGAGGTGGTACATTATGACAAAAATAGCCACGTTTAAGACGCCAGCTAAAACGAGGGTGTGGCTAAAGCCGATACGGTTAGCAATGTGCATTCCAGGTATGATAAATATCAAGTACAGAAACGCCATGATGGCATAATATATTCCTACGATATGAAACTGCTGACCAACTGTTTCGTAAAGAAAAATAGGAACAAAAATACCGAGTATCGCTGCGGCTGAGCCGCCGATAAGTCTTTTTGCAATGAATAGTTTTACAAAGCCACGCAGATCGTGATTGCTGTTAGGAGTTGTCACTTCCCCTTTTTCAGGAGTTTTCATGATTATTACTTAGCTGACAATTTTATAATATAATCGAATTCAGCTTTCTTTACTGGCATGATAGAAAGACGATTTCCTTTCTGCAGCAAGCGCATCTTATGAAGTGTTTTCTTCGTCTTTAGTTCTGCGAGTGTAACAGTGCGTGGTAGTTTCTCTGCAAACTTTACATCTACCAGTAACCAGCGTGGATTTTCAGGGTCTGATTTCGGGTCAGGGTGGTCACTCTTGGGATCAAATTGAGTTGGGTCGGGATAAGCTTCGCTGGCAATATTCATAACGCCAACTACGCCAGTTTCTTTACTGGCGTTAGAATGATAAAAGAGTGCTTTGTCCCCCACTTTCATATCATCGCGCATCATGTTGCGGGCTTGATAGTTTCGGATTCCGTCCCAAGGTTCTACCTTAACTCGTTTCAAATCATCGATTGAAAAACAGTCCGGCTCAGATTTCATTAACCAATAGTTCATAATAATGTTTCATTATAACTCATTCTTCTTTTTAAAGTACGTAATCCAAATACTCTTTGTGCTGACACCAACCCTTAAGTTTTGATATAATAATAGTATATTATAATTTAACTTTCTCATATTATTATGTTGATGTTATCAGAACCCCAGCGAGATTTAGTTCGCGATCGCGGTACAGTATTAGGTCGTGTGCTTATTGGATTGTTGTTTCTTGTAAGCGGCTTGGCAATGGTTATTCCTGATGGTACTGCAGGCACTGTAGTTTATTTCACTAGTCTCGGTATTCCTATGGCTGGGGTTGTTGTGTGGTTAGTAATTGTTACCAAAGTTGTCTTTGGTGCACTGATTATTGCTGGTAAGCGAGTAGGACTGGCTTCTGCAGTTCTTATCGGCTTTACTGTCATTGCCACACTCATTGCCACACCTTTGGCACATACTAAGTTCAGTGATCCTAACATGCTAAAAAACTTAGCTATTATTGGCGGTCTCTTGTATTTGATGGCTTATGGCCCGGGAGGATCAAATACACACAATATAAGTAAAGCTTAGTTTGTGAAAATAATAACAAAAAGAGCAGCCTAAAGGCTGCTCTTTTTGTTTAACTTTATTATTGTTTATAGCAAAGCTAAGTGTTGGTTCCAACATGGACTTGAAGCGCTCCATGGTTGAGTTCCTGATTTTTCGTACAAATGACGAGCGTATGCCATGTTGTCGTAAATATCTTTTAGATTGAGATCCAGTGCTATTGCAGTTTCTTCGTGGTAGCGAGTATTGATTTGCATTACACCAGTGTCTGCATTATCAACCCTGCCTTGCAACACTGAACCGTCTGCAAGATTGTGTCTGAAAGTTGATTCACAACGCGCGATTTCAATCATTATGGGAGCATCGGCGAAATAGTTTCGCACGATTGCTTCTGTATCTTGAGGAATAACTTCTCCTACCTTCTCTTCTGCCAACGTAACATTTTCAAGCGTTCCGTATGAAGAAGGTGCAATATCTACTGTCAAAGCAGTAGATAAAGTCATTAGTGTCAGAATAATACTCGATATAATAAGCCTAAGGTCTTAACTGAAAATTACGTGTCGATGGCAGCGTTTACTGTTTTTCCATCGCGACGCATATCAAAACTAGCTTTTAGTTTGAAGTGCATATTTGTATCATGAAATGAATAAAATGTCAATACTTAATTTACATATTATTGTTA
>JABAZV010000006.1:121619-125238 GCA_018608435.1 Patescibacteria group bacterium
ATTGTTAATAATACAAAAAATACGCTTACAAATAAGCGTATTTGGTAAAGAGGTGATAATGGTTAATATAACAGTTTGAAGCGATCAGCGCTTTCACCGTTAAATTCAACTTTTTCCTCAAACATTTCTTTTTGTCTTGCAAATACTGGTTTTGAGCCCAAATCCTCGGTATCGTATTCGGCTCTGTAGATCACTAATTCTTCCATAGTTTCACCATGGTAAGCAATCTCTAAAACAGTGTATTACTTCTGGTTTTTGTAGTGTCTATACCTTTTTCCAGTTTCAGCCTTCATGCAAAATTAATTCTGCTGACTGTTGCTTTCTTTTTTCATCAACTCTCCCACACCCTCCACGGCACGCAAAACTTCGATTGGCATGGCAAATACAACTGTATTTGATTGATCTGAAGAAAGATCATTAAGGCTTTGTAATGTTCGCAAGTGCAAAGCACCTGGTGCGGCTGAAAGCATATTGGCTGCTTTCGCCATATTTTCGGCCGCCGCAACTTCCCCTTCAGCTTTGATGATTACACTTCGCCGTTCTCGTTCAGCTTCAGCTTGCTTGCCGATAGTGCGCTCCATGTCTTCTGGTAGGAAGAAGTCTTTTAGTTCTACATTATCAACTTTGATTCCCCACTTGTCTGTTTCTGTGTCGATGATAGTACGGATTTTGTTTGATAGTTCTTCGCGTTGCGAAAGCACCTCATCTAGTTCTGCTCCGCCGACAATATTGCGCATGGTTGTTTGTGCTAGTTGTGACACGGCGTAGCGGAAGTTTTCTACTTCAAGAATAGCACGTGCTGCGTCAGACACTTTGTAGTAAATAACAGCATTGATGCTGGCAGAGACATTGTCTCTTGTGATTACTTTTTGGTCTGGTACATCGACTGCTTTTACGCGCAAATCCACCTTCTCCATTTTTTGAAAAATTGGCACTATAATACTCCAGCCTGGTTTTCGTAAGCTGCTGAATTTTCCCATTGTCAAAACTACTCCTCTCTCGTACTGCTTCACCTCACGCAAAAACGAAATTGCTATTATTATGAGGACGAAAATAAAAATTATTGTTTCCATGATATTAAAGCTAAGTTATTATATATATTAGTCTACACTCATGTTTTGGAAAGTCCATGTATCACTCTACTCCTTGTCTTTTTTTAAAAGTACCATAGCGCCATAGAGTCCAGCGTCGTCGCCGAGTGTGGCTGTTGTGATAAAGGGTGCTTCTACAAAACCGTTCAGGGCCTCTATGGTGTATTTACGGATTGTATCGATCTCTATTCTAGGATCACCAATAATCATTGATCCACCAAGAACGATTACGTCTGGAGACCAGTAAAGAATAGTGTTCCGTAAACCATGACCGAGATATTCGGCCAGTTCATCCCACACAACATCAGTTTGGGGAATATCATATGGCTCAACGCCGAAACGATTTTTAACACCACTGCCTGAAACGAGGTTTTCAAGTGTAGGGACAGTTTCTTCGCCGAGTATTGTGCGGTCGATATCGAGCACTTGGTGCCCAGGCTCAAAACCAACGCTCGCTAAATCAACGGCACTGTTTTCAATTTTTACGCCTCCTACACCAGTACTTACGGTGTGGTAAGCAACAATTTCTAATCCTTCACCAGCTCCATACACAGCTTCACCCAAGCCCGCAATCGCAGCGTCGTTTTCAAGGGTAACGGGTACATCATAATGTTTCTGTAAGGCAGCAACGACCGATTCCCCAACCCATTTTTCCAGCTTGGTGTCGTTTACTATGCCGGTCTTTTCTTCGTTTAAAGGTCCTCTAATACCACCAGCAATAGCAACTGGCTTTTCGTCGGTTAATTTGTCGATCGCTCCAGTTATAGCCTTTACTCCAGCCGAGAATGTTTCAGGAGTCTTGAAGGAGGTTTTTTTTGACAATTTTTCAAGATCATCAGTAACAGCAACTCGTGTGTTGGTTCCTCCTATATCGAATACAGCGTATATCATAATGCATAAATTGTATCATGACAGATGGATAAAAAAATACACCAGTGCAAATAATAAATTTACATGGGTGTATTTTATAATAAACTTGCTTCAAGTATTTTCTATAGTCCGAGAATCTTTCTCGTTTTGTCTTTGTACAGTTCTACGTTTGGTTGATCAAAAGCATTTAAGTTCATGAGTTCTGCCAAATACATGATTTCTAGCATACGCATTGTCATAAAAAGACCAAGTGAATACGCCATATTTTGATCTTCAAGGATAGTCGAACGATAAGGTAATTTTCGTTCCTGATAGGCCCCCATAACACCGCCGTAGATAGCAGCAGCTACTTCGTCGACTGTTTTACCTCCGTAGGCTTTGCTGATGTTTTTTTTAGGTATTTTTATGTCGTCTTTGTTGTCGTCAAATACTACAAAATCTGTGAAAACTCCGGCAAACCCGCTCATGTACAACTGCCCCATCGAATGTAGTTCAACTGCTGTTGTGATAGATGGGACGAAACCTTTTTTCATTTCTTTCCCGGCGCGATCTTTTTCTTTACCAATACTCTCCCCCATGAGTTGTCGATACCAGCCACCTAGCTGGTAAAGTCGTGGCTCAAAGGCGAAAAAGTTATAGTGCGAAAAGTTTTTTTGGGCGTAGTGATTCAGTCTAACAGCGTTTTCTGCTGCAACCGATTCTAGATCTTCGCTGGTTGCGTCTAGTACGCCTTCGATAAAAGCATCGGTGTCGTGTCCTAAAAGAGCTAGTGGAATAAGACCTACCTCAGTTGCAACTGAGAAACGGCCGCCGACAATCTCCGGCATAGGAACTGTGACGGAACCCATTCTCTTCGCTGTTTTCATTAAGTCGGTACCAGTGTTGCCAATGTAAATCGCTTGTTGGTGTATTTCTTTTCCGAGACGGTTTTCTAGCTCGCCAAGCAGCACACCAGCGTTAACTAGTGTCTCAGCGGTTCCGCCAGACTTACTCACTATACAGACAGCTATCTTATCAGCTCTCTTAACAACCTTCAGTGTTTCGATAAGCTTTGTAACTTGGTGTGAAGAAACTGTATCGAGAGAATGTAGCTTAACTTTCTCTTCGCCAAGCACCCTGTGCACCGCTTTTGTGCCTAAATCAGATCCACCAATACCGATGAGAACAAGGTGCTTAATTCCTTTGAATTGCTTCTTCAGGCTGTCGATTGTGTCGTGTAGGTTTTGATCAGCCACGTGGATCAGTGAATACTCATTTGCTTTGTTGTCACGCTCGCTAACAACACGCGCTACTTCAGCGCGGTATTTACTAAGTTTCTTCAAACCCGCAGCTTGAGTAGATGTCGTGTAAGTTTCGATGTCGAAGTAGGATAATTGCATAGTTTTAGCGATTTAGATTTGGTGTGTGTTCTTCATCCCTCTGGTGTTCTCTATGATGTAATCGTAAGCATCGTCTACTGTGTCAGCAATGTGGAACAAATCCAAATCTTCTTCACTAATGGTTCCGTATTTTTCCAGCAAGCTGGTTCGGAATAGGTCGATGAATGGCTGCCAGTAGCCTTTGCCGTAAAGCACGATTGGCAAAGGTTCAATTTTTTTGGTTTGAATCAAAGTTACAATTTCAAAGAATTCGTCTAGCGTTCCAAAGCCTCCGGGGAA
>JABAZV010000006.1:125248-144315 GCA_018608435.1 Patescibacteria group bacterium
CCGGGGAAATACACATAAACTTCTGAAGCAAAAGTAAGCATTACTTTACGTGAAAAGAAAAACTCAAAGCTAAGAGCAGCGGTAGTGTAGGGATTTAGAACTTGTTCAAATGGAAGCTGAATGTTCAGTCCGATTGATTGTCCTCCAGCTTTGAATGCACCGACGTTTGACGCTTCCATAATACCAGGACCTCCGCCCGATATAACAGCAAAATTAGCTTTAGCTAGTTTGGCAGCGAGCGCTTCTGCTTCTTTGTAATAATGTTCGTCCGGGCTGGTGCGGGCACTCCCCCAGAAAGTAACTGCTAAATCTACTTTGCGCAAAAGTTCGAAACCCTGCACAAACTCTGACATGATGCGAAACACTCGCCATGATGCTACTGCGTCTGCATTTGTTTCATTAACGTTTAGTAACTCGGAGTCGATTCGACAGTTTCTATTTCTATTTTTTTCGTCGCTGTTTTTTGTTTCTGGTGACATGTTGTCATTCTGATTATTATTTTCATTCATGATTATGTGATTATAGCATTTACCAGCTGTGCAAGACGACTTTGGCGGGTATAGGTTTAAAGCAAGTAAAAAAGAAAAAGGCGCTCAGCGCGCATTTTTCTTTTTTGAAACTTACTGCTCCCAAGGTATGTCGAACTCTGCAAACTCAGGCAAAAGTTTTTTGCTGTACAAAAGGCGTGAAATTACTTCTGCGTGAGACATGGCGCCAGTAAGAGCATTGTGTGGATCTGGTTCGTCTGGAATACCGCAGTAATTCAGAACTTCGTCGAGGTTGAGGGCACTGCGGTGATGTTCTTTGTCGATAGGTGGATTTTGCCCCCGATGTACCATATGTATCCAGCACAAAGAATGTGTGTCGATGGTTCGGTAGGCTAAGTTCCAGTTTATCCCAGCTCTTTCACAACCGGCCTTAAGCATGTCTCTATCAAATGACACATTTTGTCCGGCTAATGTTCGGTCTTTAATGCCTTCGCTCCACGCCATAAAGTTACGCACCAGTTCTTCTTCGGCCATTTTGTTTTCATCGGTAATTTCTTCTTCGGTGAAACCGTTAACTTCTAGTGCACCATCCATTATTCCTGCACCATCCCATATTTTACATTCAGCATAAAATCTGTTTGCAGGATCTTCGAGCGTCAGGGCGCCAATAGAAACAATTGAATGTTTCTGGTAATTTACGCCAGATGCTTCTATATCAAGAATTAACATGTCTGTAATTATAACAGAAGGTAATTATCAGACTTTCGTATTTGGGTATAGGCGGAATTTTTAACTGCAATAGAGAAAGTAGCTGTTCTCGTTCTCCCCTATTCGGCCACCTTTTCCCACACAACTTCCAAAACTTTTATAACAGAACTTTCTTCATCGATATTTGTTGTACAGGTATCAATTACATAAGAAGCACCACCCGCTTTTATTTCGTAAAGAGCATCTATTCCGTCGGTGAAAGAAGCGCATGTTTTGCCCTCTGGCGCAGCTTGTGATTGGCGCGTGAGACTGCGTGGGGTCAGTATTTTTTGCAAATCGCGCAAAAGCCCAAAAGACAAAACTCCTTCCCGACGCACCGAAGCCTGCCCTACCGCAGGCGAATAAATATAAACATAAGAACCGTCTGCTAATACACGAAACGATGGGCATGAGGAAGACGTCATACAGCCCCCGTAACGATTTCCGACGATGGTGAAGGTTGTAAGCTCAGCTTCTTCTTTAACTTCCAGATTAGCAAAGAATCCAGCTGCGCCAGATACATACAAATACCCACCAGCCAGCAGCCCGATAAAGAAGGTAAATAAAAAGCTTAGGAAGAGGTGTTTTTCCATGTTTAGATCATTATTAGAACTTCGTGTATTGAGTATAGCAAATAAACCTAAAATATTAAGGACTTTAAAAGTGTGGGATAATAATGGCTATTAGATTACTGTTTTCATAAACACAGCCAAATTACTTTATACTTATAACTGACTCAGTTATCCCTGTGTATAAAAGTCTTTACTTGAAACAAACGATAAGTATCATTATAAAATAGCTTATGTTCTTCAAGAGTGAGTATAACGAAATGAGACTTTCTCGTATGTTAATGATTATTCCTTCTTATGTATATGATGTTTGCTGGGCTGAAGTGAGTTACTTCAAAGCGAATGTCTTTGGTAATGAAAAGTACCCAAAAAAAGTGAAAGACGGTTATACGACTTACCCTTTTGTGCATGACGCAACATACAGGCAAATAGTTGAGCTGCATCGTCTTCTCGGCAGAAAAATCCCCATGACTAAAGAAGAGTTTAGGGAAATCAGAAGCAAGAACCCAATAGACGGATTTTCGGAAGGAGACTTTTTTTCCTAGAAATATTCAGTACAAAACTTAGTCGATATTTTATCTGCTAAATTTCACAAAGCGATTTACAATAATCGCTTTTATTTTCGATAAATTTATGCAAGTCGTATATTAAACATGTTTAAACGATTCATTTCATTCTTGTAATGCAAGGTGTATTAATAAAATACTTTTATACTAATATAATTCCTAATCCATTACCGCGTCTTTTACAAATTGTTCTATTGTATTTAAATAATACGACCTCATAGCTGATGTTTCGTACAGTATAACAAAAACCCATAATAATCAGACTTGCTTAGTTGATACAGTAGTATCTCGAGCTAGCTATAAACTGCGGAGAAGACAGGATTTGAACCTGCGAGGGATTGCTCCCCACACGCTTTCCAAGCGTGCGCCTTAAACCACTCAGCCACTTCTCCAGTTACCTCACGCGCGTACGCCTCCTTATAACGCTTGCACTCAGCCACTTCTCCAATTAATCCACGCGTGCGCATCCTTATAATACTTGCACTCAGCTAATTCTTCAATTACCGTATAGACATGTGTCTTCGTAATACCTTTATTCATTCGTCTGTTGGATAGAGTAAATTTATATCATATTTGTTAACGTCGCACATCTTCGATGAGGTATAAGCTGCGCCAAATAGGCTTTGCTAAACTGAGTAAATACTTTTTAATCCTAATCGGCTTTGTAGAGGTGGTGTAGTGACTGGTCACGATTGTAGATTCAGGTAACAGCATAAGCATTCTTTTGTCCTTAAAAACAATTCTCATGTTTGATTTATGTTCTTTCCACCAGTCGTGCAAATCTATCATGAAATTCGGCGTTAGGATTTCACGAGCAGCGGTTGGATTGTTTGAGGCAACATGCAAGTCGGCTTCGAAGTCATTGGCTTCTAGGATTGTTTCTTTGATTTCGGATGATGAAAACAGGTTGCTCCAAAATGTCTTATGTGCAAATCCACTGCGATCGCCATCAGTTGAAATGTACGTTTCTCCGACGTAATATTTAGTATCCGCTACAACCAGAATTCCCTTAAAGACGACAGTGTTCGTATGATTTTCTCCTTGTTGTACACGTTGAGTGGCGATTATTTCGCGAAATGACAAGCTTGCTTCTGACAAAGTGTGATACATATCGTCGGAAGTAATATCAATATTTTCTGCAGTTAGAAGATTTGATTCGGAGAGTAAACTTTTGGTTTCTTCATCGTGTTCGCTGCTTTTTGTGTGCTTAAAGCTTATGTCAAACAGGCTGCTCAAAACAGGAGTCATTGCTGTGCTCATTGCTTGGGCGAAATTTTTCTCTTGTGTAAACCACATTTGTGTTAGTACAAATAAAGCAATAATGAAAAACAGCATAACCACCATCGCTGCTTGAATAAGCAAAAACAACGCCGAAGAAGAAAGCATTAAAAATAATACAGAAATTCCTACTAGCCATCGTGTGCTCACAAGAGACTGACGAGTTTCGCTTGTAGCTTTTACAAAAGCTGTCAGATTATTTTCTAGAGCAAGATCCAGCTCAAGATTAAGTGCGTCAATATTTGGAATTCTGTCCTTAATCTTAATCATGAATTAAGATCCCATTCCTCGAAGTCGTGCAATTCGCTCTTCTGCAGGTGGATGAGTAGCGAAAAGAGCGCCGATTTTTTTCATCATGCTGTTAGAACCTCCTTTAAAAGGATCAGAAATGAAAAGGTGTGCTGTGGCTGTGGATGCACGTTTCATTGGACGAGCGTGGGTGCTGATTTTGTTTAGAGCAGAAGCTAGTCCTTCTGGATAGCGAGTGAGAAGTGCGGCTGTGGCATCAGCTAGGTATTCACGTTTGCGCGAAATTGCCATTTGGATCATCTTGGCTGCTAGTGGAGCTAGAATGATTCCAAGAATACCAAAGATTAAAAATGCGGGGTGGCGATTTTCGTTGTTTCCGCCACCAAACATAAATGACCTTGTGAGTAAGTCAGCTATAATTGCAATAAAACCAGCCAGAACAACAGCTACTGTCATCACAAGCATGTCTCTATTGCCGACATGGGCGAGTTCGTGGGCCATTACTCCTTCGAGTTCAGTGCGGTCTAAAATTTGTAGTAAGCCAGTAGTGACAGCCACAACTGCATGCTTAGGATCTCGTCCGGTTGCGAAAGCGTTGGGTGAAGGGTCTTCTACGATATAGACCTTTGGCATCGGCAAGCCGGCCGCAATTGATAGATTTTCAACTACGTTATAGAGCTCTGGTGCTTCTTGCTTCGATATTTCTTTAGCACCCGTCATCTTGACGACTACTTTATCAGAAAACCAGTAACTGCCCACACTAGTAATCATAGACAGCCCTGCTCCGATGTACAGAATGGCTGGGTTATTGAAGTAGGCTGAAACAGCGTACGAGATACCAATTACCATCACCAAAAAAACCCCCATTAAAGCAAATGTCTTGGTAACATTTCGTGATTGTTCTGTGTAGATGGTAGACATGGCAAAATTATACAGTAAATGTATGACCTAGTCTATACATTTATGAGGCTCAAAACAAAGGTATTTTACTCTAGAGTGGAATACCTTGAACACTTTCATTAGAGCGGTATTTTACGTCAGCTGACCAGTGCAGGTAATATCCATGCTTATAACCTCCTTTTTGCAGTAAATTGCCTTTACGGGCAGAAATAAGATCTTCTCTTGAGATTTCAAGTTGTTTAATTAGTGTCTCAAGCACAACCATTAAGTCGCTGTATTCTTCTAGGAAATCTTCCTTGGTGCGGCACATGGCCAGCGAAGCAGCTTCTTCTTGAACTTTTTTAAACAGTTCTTGTTGTAGTTCTTGGACGTCTGTAATATTGCGCACTTTGCACTCTTCATGCTTTGCTTCTATTTTGCCTGGGATATTATCGCGGATTAATTTATTGTAGTAGATTCGATTGATTTCTGACATAGTACAATGATAATACTACATTTTTAATATTATTGCCTACAGTGATGTGGAAGGATCAATCTTTTTACAAAACACACTATTCCATTCGAATGGAATAGTGTGTTAGGTGTTACAGATTAAAATTTCTGAACAGATTTTTAGAAATCAACCTTCACTGGCTCTCTCTGTTCGCTTCCCTCCTCTAATTCAAAGAAGTCCATGGCAGCAAAACTGAACATGTTTCCTATTACGTTTGAAGGAAATGATTGCAGGGCGATGTTAAGATCACGTACGTTAGTGTTGTAGAAACGACGAGCAGCTTGGATTTTGTTTTCAGTATCTGAAAGTTCTCGTTGTAGTTCGAGGAAGTTAGTGTTGGCCTTTAGATCTGGATAGTTTTCTGCCACAGCTAAAAGTCGGCTAAGTGCTCCTGACAGAGCTGATTCGGCGCCTGCCATAGCGGCGATTTGTTCTGGAGTTATGTCGCTGGCATCAATATGGGTTGCGGTTGCGTTTGTGCGGGCTTCTGTGACCGCTTCAAATGTTTCGCGTTCGTGAGCAGCGTAGCCTTTGACTGTTTCGATTAGGTTTGGAATCAGGTCGTAGCGACGCTTGAGCTGCACGTCAATATCTGCCCAAGCTTCTTTTGATCTTTGAACAAGCTTTACAAAATTATTGTAAGCGTAGATTACGTAAACAGCTGCCACTGCTACTACTCCTAGTAAAATTGTTAATGGCATAAAAAATTAATTATTTAGTTACTAAGCATAATATAACATAAAAGTGATTGTTTAGAGGTTATTCCAAACAGAGCACTGTTAACATTAACCACAAATTTTAAATACCTAAGTCCTTTAGTTCTTCAACCATTTTGCGAGCTTTACGAGACAATTTCTTTGGTATTTCAACTGAAATCTTAACCATAAAATCACCGCGTCCGTTGCGCTCATTTGGAACGCCTTTTTCTTTTATGCGCAAAAGCTCGCCGTGCGTAATTCCGGCAGGGATTTTTATATCTACTGTTCCATCCAACGTAGTGACGCTATAAGTCGCTCCTAGCAGCGCGTCTGTTAGCTTGATTGGGAGTTTTGTATTGAGGTTGTTGCCTTCGCGTTTGATTGTAGCGTGTTGTTCAACGTGAACCTTTACGTACAAGTCTCCAGGCTCGCCAGAGCGGACGGCTTCACCGCGACCAGTCATACGAATTACTTCCCCGTTTTGGATACCAGCCGGTATCTTGATTGAGATTTCTTCTTCTGTTCTTGCGAGGCCAGCTCCGGCGCAGTATCCACAATGTTCTTTTGGAATGTCGCCACTACCATGACAAACTGAACACTCTCGCACTGTAGTAAAGGCGCCCATGATGCTTTGTCTGTTCTCGCGGATCTTTCCTTGTCCGCCACAAGTACTGCAGCTTTCGGTGCCGCTTCCCTTCTTTGCTCCAGAACCAGTACAATGTTCGCAGGTATTGTTCTTCGTGATCAATAGTTTACGTGTCACACCAAAGATTGCTTCTTCAAACTTGAGATTAATATCGATTGATACATCGCGACCACGTTGCTTTTGCTGCCTCTGACCGCCAAAACCGAAATTTTCAAAAATGTCATTGATGTCAAATTCTGCACCCTGACCGCCAAACCCTTGTTGAAACTGTGAAAAATCAAAACCACCAAAACCTGCGCCAGCCTGACCAGAGCCGTTAAAGGATTGGCCGTAAGTGTCGTATTCGGCTTTTTTCTTTTCGTCGCCAAGCACAGCATATGCTTCGGTAACTTCTTTATATTTCTCTTCATTACCAGTTTTTTTGTCTGGGTGATACTTTGCTGCCATTTTACGAAAGGCCTTTTTGACCTCGTCTTTCGACGCTCCTTTAGCGAGTCCGAGTGTTTCGTAATAGTTAGTCATGGATTGGTGATTATGAGTTCTGGAATGATTTTGTGGGTGGCTATTCAGTGCGGTGAGAGGTGGACGGACGCAAAGTGTCCGTCCGCCAACACCACCTTAATAGTTCTTTTGCAAAGCTTTACTTCGCTTCTTCTGCGTCTCGCACTACTGGCTCGTCGTCGTCATTGTTTTCTGCGTCTTTATTTTTGTCCTCTGTATCTTTTGCTGAATCGTCTTTTGTTTCAGTCTTCTTTTGGGCTTCTTCGGCTGCCTTTTGCATAATCTCGCCAATCTTCTGCAGTGAAGTCGTGAGAGCAGCAAGAGCTGTTTCGATCGCTGCTTTGTCGTCTTTAGCTTTTACTTCGTTTACTTCTTTGATTTTTTCTTCGATTTCTTTCTTCACGTCTTCAGGTACTTCTTTTTCGTGATCTTTCAAAGCTTTTTCAGCGGTGTAAATCATTTGTTCAGCTTCGTTTCGGGTGTCGATGATCTCTTTCTTCTTTCCGTCATCTTCTGCATGATCTTCAGCTTCCTTCTTCATTCGCTCGATATCATCTTCAGTCAGGCCAGAGTTGGCTTCGATGCGGATTGATTGTTCTTTTCCGGTTGATTTATCTTTTGCGTTTACGTTGAGTACGCCGTTGCTGTCGACATCAAAAGTAACTTCAACTTGAGGTACACCACGTGGCGCTGGCGGAATGCCGTCTAGAACAAACTTTCCGAGTGACTTATTGTCGCTTACCATCGGCCTTTCTCCTTGAGCGATATGAATTTCGGTTGAAGTCTGATTGTCAGCTGCGGTTGAAAAAACTTGGCTTTTCTTGGTTGGAATATGAGTGTTCTTTTCGATCAATTTTGTAGCAACACCGCCCATCGTTTCTATACTTAGTGAAAGTGGAATTACGTCAACTAGCGTAATGTCTTGCACGTCACCCTGGAAGATTCCAGCTTGAATAGCTGCACCCATGGCAACAACTTCATCTGGGTTGATGGTACGGTTTGGTTCTTTGCCAAAAAGTTCTTGAACAGCTTTTTGGATTGCTGGCATACGAGTTTGTCCGCCAACTAGAATGATTTCATCAATCTCTTCTTTCTTAAGATCAGAAGCTTCAAGAGCGCGCTTAGTGATTTCAATTGATTTTTGGATATAGTCACCAGCAATTTCTTCTAGCTTGGCTCGTGTCAATTTTACATCCATGTGCAGCGGGCCGTCATCACCTTGAGAAATAAAAGGAATATTGATGTCAGTCTCAGTAGTTGATGACAGTTGAAGTTTTGCTTTTTCAGCTGATTCGTCTAGTCGCTGCAAAGCGAGTTTGTCTTTTCCTAGATCAACACTATTGCTCTTCTTGAATTCAGAAATCATGTAACGCACAATTCCACGGTCGATGTCTCTTCCTCCCATGTGCGAGTCTCCGTCAGTAGACTGCACTTCGACTACGTCATCTCCAACTTCTAGTACGGTAACGTCGAATGTCCCCCCACCGAAGTCAAACACTACAAGCTTCTCATCTTTCTTTTTGTTAAAGCCGTACGCTAGCGCTGCTGCTGTTGGCTCGTTGATAATGCGCCTAACATTAAGTCCGGCTATCTTGCCAGCGTCTTGTGTCGCCTTTCGTTGTGAGTCATTGAAGTAAGCTGGAACTGTAATAACAGCCTCGGTGATCTTTTCACCAAGTTTTGCTTCTGCGTCGCTCTTAAGCTTTGACAGAATCATTGCAGAAACTTCTTCCGGACGATACTCTTTACCACCAAGTACAACTAGTACACCGTCGTCGTCTCCTTTTTTGAGTTCATACGAAACAATATCTTTGTCTTCTTGGACAACCTTGTCGTTATACTCGTGACCCATAAAACGCTTAACGCCGTAAATGGTGTTTGTTGGATTGGTCACAGCTTGTGACTTTGCAATTTGTCCCACTAGACGTTCTTTTGTTTTTGAAATTGCCACAACTGATGGAGTTGTGCGATTTCCTTCATTGTTCTCGATGATTGTCGGCTCACCAGCTTCTATGACTGCCATAGCTGAGTTGGTAGTACCGAGATCAATTCCTAAAATTTTTGCCATAATTTAACTAATTAAAAATTCGATTACAAATAACTATTCTTTTGAAACTCCAATGGTTACTCTGGCCGGTCTTACTATTTCTGTCTCGCTTCCTACTTTCATTTCGTAACCACTTTGCAATACTTTAAGTACTTTATCTAATTGCTTTTTATCAGCAACTTCTTCCGTGTCAACCGCTTCGTGTAGTCTAGGGTTAAATTCTTCTCCTTCGGGGTTAATGATAGAAACCTGATAAGACTCGAGTATTTGTAATAACTGTCCATGTATTCCTTCTACTCCTTTGCGCCATGCTGTGTCAGCTTTTTCCCAAGCAGTTTTGTCACTCATGGCCATCTGGAAGCTGTCGCATAGTGGCAAAAGTTCTTCGACATGATTTTTCTTTGCTCGCGTGCGATCTCTTTCGCGTTCATCTTCGATTCGTTTGCGAGCGTTTAAAAAGTCTGCCCTCTCGCGCTGCAAACTATCCTGAAGCTCTTTCTTCTCAGCCTCTACTTCATGTAGTCTGTCGCGCATCTTTTTTATTTTACCGTCACTCTTCTCTTCGATTTCTATTAAGTCAGGTTCTTCGTTGTCAATAATTTCTTCATTGGCGATTTCCATATCGATATCTTTGTTTTGTTCGTTCATTTCTTTATTCACCATACTTGAGCATTATAAAGGGAAAGAGTGTCGTTGTCAAAATCGACAGTTTAGATTGATGTGGTCATATGTTTAGCAAGATAAAAGGGACGGAAAGCTATGCTCTCCGCCCCCTTTAAAAATAAATTCCAGTGTCCAAACTTCAAACGGATTAAGCGGTTTGAAGTATTTCTATCGCTTACTCCATGCTGCTCGTTTGCGAGCTTTTCGCAGTCCTGGTTTTTTACGTTCTACTGAACGCGGATCACGCTTGAGGTATCCCGCAGTCTTTAACACTCCACGACGATCAGCCTTTTCTTTCACCAAAGCACGAGCAATACCAAGTCGAATTGCTTCTGCTTGAGAAGAAATTCCACCACCGAGTACTTTTGCTGTAATGGTGTAGTCTTCAATGCCAGCATCTTCTGTCTTAAGTACAGACATAACATCTGTTTGATGTCCTAAGTTTCCGAAATAGTCATTAAGAGTTTTTCCGTTTACAACTACTTCAGTCTTTGTGGCTGGAGTTAGTCGTACTCGAGCGGTCGCAGTTTTGCGCCGTCCAATACCTTCGACGTAAGTTGTTTTAGTTACTGCCATAAGCTATTCGGTTACTATTAATTGCTTCATAAGTGGCTTCTGATGCTTGTTCTTTGGAAGCATACCGCGCACTGTTCGACGAACTACTTCGCTGTAGCCGAGTCTCTCACCAAGATGCTCAAGTGTTTCTTCCTTTCGTCCACCAGGGTATCCAGAGTAACTCTGGTAAATCTCTCCTTTCTTTTTGTCAGGAATATCAAGCTTGCTTGCGTTAGTGATTTCAACTAACACATCTTCCATGATGTGGCGGGTGTAAGTAGCCTGATCTTTACCCATAAGAGCAGTCGCTGCTTCGGTCGCTACAGTACCAAGCCGCTTGCCAGCAGCGTCGATAGTGTGTGTGCGAGTTGTGTTTTCTGTAGTATTCATAAGTCTATGCAACAAATTCGATTATTGCTTCGTCTGATCCTGGTGTAGTGCGACCAAGCTTGATAATTCTTGTGTATCCACCAGAACGATCTTGCATTTTAGGCGCAATGTCAGTAAACAGTTTCTTGATAACAACATCGTTCGGCTCTCCTAGGTTTGATGCAACTAGGCGTCTTGAAGCAATTGAATCTTGCTTTGCCCTTGTGATTAGCTTTTCAATGTTTGGCTGTAGCTCTTTAGCTTTTGCCACAGATGTTTTGATTTGACCGTCACGAATCAGCGACACCGCTAACCCGCGCAATAGCGCAGTACGCCCGCGGCGGGTTCGACTGAGTGTTCGGTTTTTGTTAGCGTGTCGCATAATTTAAATAATTAGTTAATTCTTTACCTGTGTTCTGACTAGCTTCCAAGTTGCAAGTTCATCTTAGAAAGTGCTTCTTGAACTTCGTCTAGTCCCTTTGGACCAATTCCGTCGAGAGCCAATACATCATCAGCCTTCTTTCGAACTAGTCCTCCGATAGTTCGGATGTTTGCTTCTTCAAGAGCTTGCAGTGTTCGAGCAGAAAGGTCAAGTGTTTCAATTCGAGTTTTAAGAGTTTCTGGATCTGGCTCGCTTGAAGCATTTTCTTCTGCAGCAACAGGTACTGCAACAGTTTCTTCGTACTGTTCCTGGAAACCGATGATTGACTTAAGCTGATGAATCATAATCTCGATAGATTTTTCAAGGGCCTCTTTTGGAGAGTACGTTCCGTCTGTCTCAAGAGTAAACCGTAGACGGTTATAATCAGTTCGGTCACCTACACGCATGTTTTCAACTTCGTAGTTGGCTCGTCTGATGGGTGTAAAGACAGCATCCATGGCAATTGTGCCAATCTCCATCTTGTCTTTTTGATGCACTTCGCGAGGAACATAACCAAGACCACGCTCAATCGTAAGCTCCATATTTAGAGTAGTTGATTTGTTGGTGATTTCTGCAATTACTTGATCTGGGTTGAGGATTTCAACCTGACTTGGAACGTCAAGATCTTTAGCAGTAACAATTCCAACGCTATTTTTCTTTAAAGTTACTTTCATTGCTTCGTCACCGTGCAAGTTCAAGCGCAATCGTCGTAAGTTTAACAAAATTGTGATTACGCCTTCTTTAACACCGCTCAGAGTTGAAAACTCATGTTCAACACCATCAATTTTTACTTGAGTGATGGCTGCACCTGGTAAAGAAGAAAGAATGATTCGGCGTAGTGAGTTACCGAGTGTGTGACCGTATCCAGGATAAAGTCCATCGATCTCAAACACACCAAGATTATCTTCTTCAGAGACGATTCGTGGTTTTGATGGGAGTGTTACGTTTGTTTCCAACATAATTTTGCTATAAATTAAAGTGAATTTATTCTCAGTTCTGAGTGATCAGATGTGAATTAATTGGTGTAATAATTCATCTGAGAATTCAATTCGTAATTAGTAATTTTAATTCTATCGGCTGTAGTATTCCATTACCTGCTCCGCATCAAACATTGATTCTGCCGGATTATAAACCGGTGTCTCTTTCATGCTTCCTTCCATTTTCTTTGCGTCGAATGTTGCCCATGCTGGTACTCCTGCTGCCTCGTGCTTTTCTGCAAGGTCGATAAATAGTCCTGTCTGGCGGCTACCCTCACGGATAGAAATGATGTCAGAAACAGTAACTTTATGTGAAGGAACAGTAATTTTTTTACCATTCACCAGAATGTGACCGTGTGAAACGATTTGACGAGCTAGTCTTCGAGTCTTGGCTAAACCTAGGCGGTAGACAACGTTATCCAAACGTGATTCTAAACGCTCCAAAAGCAAAGCTACTGGTTGGTTGCTCTTCTCGACAGCTTCATCAACATAGCGTCGAAGCTGTTTTTCAGTGATGCCGTAAGAAAAACGCATTTTTTGTTTCTCAATAAGTTGACGCTTGTAGTCACTTACTTGAGGTCGGCGACCACGCTGCTGAT
Source organism: Patescibacteria group bacterium (assembly GCA_018608435.1). Taxonomy (GTDB): domain Bacteria; phylum Patescibacteriota; class Minisyncoccia; order Phycocordibacterales; family UBA918; genus OLB19. The sequence goes on from JABAZV010000006.1 coordinate 138,015, forward strand.
TGCCTCGACGTGCTAGTGATTGCTCAAACTTTTCAGACTGCGTCTTCTCGAAGATAGGCGCACCTAGTCGTTTGGCAATTTTAAATTTTGGTCCAATTTTCATAAGTAAAACAATTATTGCAGATTATACACGCCGAGGCTTAGGGGGTCGTGGACCATTAAACGGAATCGGAGTTTTGTCAGTGATTTTGTTTACAGCGATACCCTTTCCTGCAAACGAACGTAATGCCGACTCGCGTCCAGGGCCAGCGCCACGAACAATCACTTCAGCATCTTTCATGCCCATCTGCTGAGCTTTCTCACCGATAATTTCACCAACTTTTGCAGCTGCAAAAGGAGTACTCTTGCGTGAACCTTTAAAACCTAATGCTCCAGAAGATGCTGCCATGACAGTATTTCCTTTTGCGTCAGTGAGAGTTACTATCGTGTTATTAAAAGTAGCCAAAATGTTTAGCTTACCACTCGGCAGCTTACGCTTTGGAATACGGTTAAGAGCGCGCGATGTACCCGCCACGTCAGAACCTCCACTTTTCTTTTTGATTCGTTTCTTACCCATATGTCGTACGAAATAATTCTAATAATTTTAAGTCTTTTCGAGCTTACGGCGACCGCTACCCATAGTCTTCTTAACTCCCTTGTGAGTTCGTGCGTTTGTCTTTGTGCGCTGTCCACGAGCTGGAAGTCGTTTAGCGTGACGTGTTCCTCTGTAAGAACCAGTGTCTTTCAAACGCTTGATGTTTCCAGCTACTTGACGCTTAAGTTCACCTTCGATTGTGAAAGCTTCGATTTTTTCACGGATAGAGTTTTCTTGATCTGTAGAAAGATCAGTTGCTTTGGCAGTTTGTTCAATCGAAAGATCATCGAGGATGTCTCGTGAACGAGCTAGACCAATACCATACACTCCAGTTAGAGCGTAGGCGAGTTGTTTTGTATCAGAAATTGTAATACCAGAAATTCTCATAAAATATAATTAACCTTGACGTTGTTTGTGACGAGGGTTTGTACAAATAATACGCACCACGCCGTTGCGCTTGATGACTCTGCATGTTTTACACATGGGTTTTACTGATGATCGAACTTTCATGATTTTGTGATAATTCAACGGCTAGTTGCGTTTGGTTATACGAGCCTTACCACCGTAAGGGTCGATTACCATACCGACTTTATCTCCTACTAAAACTCGGATTCTGAAGCGTCTCATGCGTCCTGACAAGTAGGCGATAATCGGCTCCTCTGCTTCGTCAATAACAACACGAAAAAGCGTGTTTGGCATAGCTTCTTCAACAATGCCGTAGACGAGATCGTCTTTCACTTCTTTATTTTCTTCTGGTGCTTTGTTTTGATTCATTAAACGAGGGTGAGTTTAACAAAAATACTGCTGAGCGTCAACTCAAAAACAGTATCTTTGTGCACAAATATTAATTGTCTGCAGTTGGATCTTCTAATATTTCGATAATGTTGATCTCAGAAGGATCCTCTGGGAATGTCCTTTTCCAGAAAGGCGTAACTCTTACATGAGCAGATTCAATTCCGGGATATGCACCAACAGCGTTGTTTATAGCTGTTTTTGGCAGTCCGGCTAAGTTTTCTGTAAGGTTATTTGAGTCGTATTCCCAGATCAAAAGTGGCTTTCCAGTCAACTTAAATGTTATTGCTGGCTCGTTAGCAATAACCATAGAACTCATTTCAGGATTTACATACGAGAACACTAAAGTACTAGGATCGTCAATACGAATATCTCCACCATCATAGGTAGCAACTGTTTCTCTGGCAATGTAAGAAGCAAGATCACTGGCTTTAAATAATGGAATCTGAAGAATTGCTTGCTCACGGATTGTGACAAGATTTTCTCCGTATTCTACCGCTGGAAGCTGATTGAATGACAAAGCAACTGCTTCTGGATCAAAAGCAATAAAATCTGCTGGCTGTTCATTTTCAATACGAGCTAGTAGATTGTCGCGCAACTCAATTTGCAAAGCTTGTCTTGCTGTACCTAGCTCAGATTCGTCAATCTTAAACTGTGTCCCATCGAAACCGCCTGTAAAATCACTAGATGTCCTCCCTGAAATAGCGCTATAGAGATTATCTAAACCGCTCTCTTTGAATCCTGGGATATCAAGCGAAACATTAGATGATACGTTATATTCTTCACCAACATCGTCTGCGAAGACCTTGGCACTAATTGTGCCGGGGACACCGTCAATCGAACCTGGTACAACTATAGACTCGTAAATACGAAATACAAGTCCGTCATCAGTGCGAAAGCGAGTGTTTTTAATTAAACGTTCCGCACCAGGTGTTGTTTTGATTATTTCTATATTGCCAGTAGCCTGTTCTTGCACTTCTACTTGTCCGGAAGCTTTTACTTGTTGTTCTCCCGTTGCTTCTAGCGTCATCACTTCGTAGCTTAGCTCCCCGTCTCTTTTTTCTGGATACGCTGTAAACTCTGCACTTACGTTTGGTTCGCGATTTACAGGATAGATGGTCAAGTCAGTTTTTCCTAAAAGAGCGCTTAATCCAGCTGCCGAGCCAACAATAAGAAAGAACAGTCCGATAGACATTGCTAGCCGGCTAAAGTTTTTCTTGTTTCCATTTTCTATAACAATTCCCGTACCCTTCTTTCCAAACTTAGGGCTCAAGGTTAGTGTGCCGTCTGAAGAACCTTCTTGTTCAAGCTTTGTGGTCATGGTTTGCCTTTCTGGTTGTCTAATTTGATCTGAATCAGACACTTCCTTGATTTGTGAACCAGAGACGCGCATGTCGTCTTTAGTCTCGCTTGAAGGCCTACGCTTCCTTGGCGTGGCCGGCCGGATATCTTGTAGGTTCCATTTCTTAGTCATACATGTTTCTTAGTGTTTGGTGGTGAATTAGTTCACTTAGTGTTGTCTGGCAAATACAATACTCTCTTCTATTATAGTATAGCTGCTAAAGGTACTCAAAATTGTCTGGAGAATACTTCATGTGGAAAAACTGTGCCGACAATAAAAGCGCTGTGTCCCGCGGAATTTTTTCAGTAGTTTCTTCTGAAGTTTTATTATACAGTCTTTCGATGATAGTTTCTGAAACCAGTGTGACTGCAGGGTCTTGTTTGACTGCCCGTTTTGAAGCTTTTTTGATGAGGTCTTCAAACAAAGGCTCGCTTTCTAAATCGGAATGAACTGCAATGTTTTTTGGGATAGCCAGAACATCACCAGTTTCCTTAAACAGATCTGCCAAACGTTCGATGTAAGCATCAAAAACTATTTCAATCTCTTTCTTTTGCGCTGCGGGAAGATTATCAATAAAGCTATACGGTTTGGCTGAGTGTAAATAACTGGCGGCAGTTGCCAAAGGCACTCCTGTAATTGCTGAAATTTCACGAGCAATAGAATTTGAGCCGAATGAAGTATGTGTGCAGTAGGTTAAGGAACCGTCTCTTATTATACCCATTTCAGTTGCTTCGTTTGTGATGTCTATTAGGCACATGTCGTAGTAGCTCGAAAGTAATTCTCTTGTCACAACAAAGAAAACTAGTATAAAAGAAAGCTTGTGACATTCTGCTTCACTAAATAGTTTTTCGCCTGCTTCATTCAGCGCTTCTATTAGATATTGCTGTGAGATAACAGTAGAATGCATTACTGATAGAGAGCTGGTTTTGCTTCCTATTGGATTTTCTACTCTATAGTCGTTAGCGAGTAAATCCATCGTTGCTCTTGTTACTATGCCGAGATTAAGGTCGCTCAGAGCCTCGTTTGATTTCAGGTCGTTTGTTACTTGTTGCAAGATTGCTGCTTTCAAATCATCGATTAGTGTTTCAGTGATTTCAAATGGCTCTTCTTTTGTGTAGTCTATCTTTTTTGTCACAGTGTAAGACCAAGGAGCAGATATAGCACACTGCAGTTCAGTCAATTGCGCACTTTTTTTGTACTTGACCAAAGCTTTTCTGCCATCACTCTCAACCAGCATGACAGCCCGCATTAGAGCTGACATAACAGCTTTTGCACTTTGCTCAATTGAATCAATGTCACGAAGTGGTGCCTGTTCTCGGTGAGACCAAACAATATTAGGATGAGGTTCACCTGCTACAGAATGAACAATGGCCACCAAAACACTTCCAGAACCAACATCTATCACGACGCAAAATCGTTCAGCATTTTTGACAGCAGAAAAAAAGGACATATCCACTATTATAGCAACAAGATGACTGACTACAGACGGCACAAGTTTCAACCGTGGATAAGAAATTACTTTAAAAGCGTTATTCATTAAACGACACTTTGAGTGTCGTTTAATGAATAAATAAATTTGACTGGCTTACTGCTCTACATCCAAGACTGCTTTTATTCGTCTTACTCCAGCAGAGGATGATGATTCTTTTTTAATCTTAAAGGTACCAGTGATATCTGACAGCTGTTTTACGTGTGGACCGCCGCAGAGTTCGCGCGAGATTATATTGTCCTCTCCTCCAATCGTGTAAACCTTTACTTCGTCTGGATAACGTTCCCAGAAGCTTCCTTCAATGGTTTTATCATTTTCAGCTTTATCCTTAGCCATTGTTTCAATGGTAACTTTGCCTTTAGTTGCGATAGCATTATTTACCCAGGCTTCAATTCGCTCTAATGTTTCACCTTCAACCTTCTCTCCGTGTGTAAAGTCAAACCGTAAACGCTCGCCAGTAATATTGCTACCAGCCTGATGAACATGCGTACCAAGTATTTCACGCAAGGCTGCCAAAAGTAAATGTGTGGCTGTATGATACTGCACAGCAATGTCAGAATGATCGGCCAGACCGCCTTTAAACTTCTGCTCCGCTCCTGCACGTGACTTCTCTTTGTGTTCTTCCATTAGCTTTTCAAAACCTCCTCTGTCAACCACAAGTTCCTTCTCGGTCGCAATTTCTTCGGTGAGCTCAATCGGAAAACCAAAAGTTGTAAACAGATCGAAAGCGTTTTGGGCTGAGATTGCTTTTTTGGTTGTAGCCGATTCTTGGTCAATTACTTTCTTACCATCGACTTCTTTTGTCTGTACGTGCACTTGTAGTGAAATTTTGTTGAATTGCTTCAAGCCGTTTTCTAGTGTTTTACGGAATTGCGTTTCTTCTTTTTCGATCGCATCAGTAATTTCTGCCTGTTTTGTTGCTAAGTTTGTGTAGTGGTCTTTATATTTGACGATTACACTCTCAGCGAGATTCTTAAATTCTCCAGCTGGAATTTCTAACACATCAGCAAAACGTACTGCTCGCCTGAGCAAACGCCTAACGAAGTATCCTTGTTCAGTATTGCCGGGCATAACTCCATCGCCAATCATGAAAACGGCCCCTCTAATATGATCAGTTATAACTCTAAAAGCCTCCAGATGATCTTGGTATTTTTTGCCTGAAAGCCGCTCTATTTGCTCAACGACACTCCATAGCAGATCTACCTTAAAAACGTCGCTATTACCGTTTGCAACAGCTGTGATACGCTCTAGGCCACCACCAAAGTCTACGTTACGTGCGGGCAATTTCTCAAAGCCAGTTTCAGTCTTGATGTATTCCATAAAGACACTGTTGCCGATTTCCATAAATCTTCCACAGTCACAAGCAGGATGGCAGTGTTCACCAAACTTTGTGTCGTGATCAGTGCCAAAATCGTAGAACATTTCGCTGTCACCACCACCAATTTCACCCACTGGCATATTGGCTGGAACACCAGCTCTACTCCACCAGTTTTCTTTAGCATCGTAATAAAATATTCGCTCGCCAGCTTTCATGCCACGTTTACTGGCATCATCAGCACTTCCTAGTTCTGCAGCATCGTTAGTTACACCTCGTTTTCCTAGCACATCTGCCCAAAGATTGGCAGCCTCTTCATCTTTAGGTAAGCCAGCTACTTTATCACCAATAAAAGCTGTAACATAAAACTTTTCTGGATCTAGGCCAACTTCATCGAGGTAAAAACTCGCAATCCAAGGAATCTGTTCTTCTTTGAAATAATCGCCAAGCGACCAATTTCCAAGCATCTCGAAAAAAGTAGTATGACTATTGTCTCCCACCTCACTAATGTCTTCTGCTCGGAAACATTTTTGTGAGTCTGCGATTCTGACACCTTTAGGGTGCGACTCACCCAAAAGATACGGGACCATTGGCTGCATTCCGCTGCCAGTAAAAAGCGTGGTCGGATCATTGTCAGGAACGAGTGCCGCTGACGGAACAACCTCGTGACCTTTTGCAGTCATGAACGCTAAGTATTTTTCCCGAATGTCGCTTCCTGTCATAGAGTTGGTATTAGAAAGTTGTAGAATAATACTTCTGAATATATCAGATTGACTTTAAAGATGGAAG
>JABAZV010000022.1:0-23703 GCA_018608435.1 Patescibacteria group bacterium
TTGCCAAACAAGGCGCGGCCAACCATTACTCCGTCGGCGCCGGAAAAAGCCGCTTTTTGATATCCATCTGTCTGACTTAAAACGTCGCCGTTACCGATAATCAGCGCTTCGCTATTCATCTGGTCTCGTATCGCAACTGCACGCGCAACTCGCTCCCACTGAGCTGGCACTTTACTCATTTCTTGGCGTGTTCTGGCGTGAATAGTAACAGTGGCTGGGTTCTCTTCCAGAATCACTGGCAGCCATTCTTCTAGTGTGTCTTCGTAATACCCAACTCGAGTTTTGACGGACACAGGGATGCCGTCTTCTTTGTCAGTTTTTGCACCACGTTTGGCTGCTTTGATTATTTCTTTAGCCACTGCTGGAGTTTTAATCATAGCTGAGCCGCAGCCTTGCTTCTCGATTGAGCGGTCGGGACAACCCATATTTATATCAACTCCGTCGAAGCCGAGTTCGCGCGCCAAGTTGGCAGCATATTCCATATGCTCTGGATTGCTGGTAAAAAGCTGAGCGACGATTGGACGTTCGGTTTCGTCGTAGATCAAATCGGCCATTAGTTTTACCTTTCCTTCTGGATTGGCGCGCACAAGTCCATCAGCCGCAACAAACTCAGTCCAAGAGACAAAAGGAGGAAAGGCTGTCTGTTCTGCCGCCACTTCCCCTTTTCCGTCTCCCCCATCAACCTTTGAATACTTCGCAATCAAACGCCTAAAAGCTGCGTCAGTGACATCAGCCATTGGCGCGACGGTAAAAAATGGCTTCGGGAGATTCTGCCAAAAATTCATCATGTTACTTTACAAGCTTTCATCGTTGTGTCAATCTATGTGCAGTAACCCAAGCACAAAACAAAAATGGAGTAGTGTTATGGAAAAATTAGCAGTTGTGCTTTTCTTCGCTTTAAGCACAACACTTATCTTATATAGATTGTTCTTAGACAAAAAAGTGATGTATACGGGATTCTTGCAGAATAAAAGAGTTACTCTTGATACTTTTTGTCTATCAGCAATATTATTTGGCTCAAGTGTAATACAGTTTGTAATAATCTTATTATTCATAATATTGTATGAGACAAGAACAAATGATTATATCTATTATTGCCTCGCACTCTATGTAGCGAAGACTATATTTTTTTTCTTACTCACTCACAAAATCAGCAGATACAAACATAAGCAAAGATTAACAGTCAACGTACTGATCTTAGCCGAAGTGCTCTTTTTCATTTTTTTTATACTGGCTTTATTTTACTCAGTTAGTTTTGCTCTTTCCTAAAATGTCGCACTTTGTATATATACAAAGTGCGACATTATCATTTAAACACAGCATCTAATTCATCTTGTAAAAGAGTACTTATCACGAATAAATCATAAATTTATGTTGATCAAAAAAATACCGATCACTCATCCAACTGTGCCCCAATCTCTTGCAGGGCTGCCTCCATACTATCTGTTGTGGTAGCAAAATCTTCATCTTCTTTTTGCACAAAAACTTTGTCTCCAAAGCGCAAATCAATGTATTCAAAACTACCAGGTGCGATTGATGAAAATTCTGGTGAAGATAAAACCACACGTAAGTTGTCTACCAACTCTGATGGACTAGCTGCGAGAGTAATCTTAAGTTCTCCACCTTCAACTATAGTTACAAAAGCATCGCCAATCTGATCTATTTCAATCGAGGACACAAACCAACCTACAAAGGACAATCTATCAATAAGATCGAAGAAATTATTATATTGCAAAGTAGAAGGAACAAGTGTTTCTTTCAACTGTGGTTCTCGTCCGGTGGTAATAAAGCGCATAAAAGAACCGCCTGATAAATCTGGAGCTACTCCAAAGGCATAGCCTTCAGAATTAAGAAAAAGACAATCCGCACCAAGAGTTGTTTTGCACCATAAAGAATGCGGCTTATGTTCAGAAAAAGATACTTTAAGGGTTTTCTGATCTGTTTCAGATATAGTCACGTCTTTGACTCGCTCGATTTCCATCACAGCAGCGAGCGCGGCCTTTTGGGGATAAAACAACGAGAAGCGTTTTGGTATTAGGCCAAAGTAAGTTCCTTCAAGCTCCGTTTCTACCTGCTGTTTTACAAGCTCTGGATTGATAGTTTCTCCACTTGCAACTTGCACTGAATCTATAGTAAAAGACGCTGCGCGGCTACCGTACCATACACCAGCAATAATACTAGCCACAACACTCAAAACCAAAAAACCTACCCCTATCTGACGCAAAATTATTTTGGTATTTGGGTTTAGTGCAAAAGGATTATTCCGTTTCATCGCTACTATCGTAGCATATACTTGAGAGTTTATGATGAAGCAAAGCAAAAGGCGGGCGCTTTGCGCCCGCCTTAAACTTTAACTAACCAATCTGATCCTTTCCAAAGTACGGCACGAGTGCTTCTGGAATCTTGATAGTTCCGTCAGGTTGCTGGAAATTCTCAACCAAAGAAACCAAAATTCGCGGAGTTGGAATAGCAGTACAGTTAAGCGAGTGAGCATAACGAATTTTATCTTCATCATCACGATAACGAATATTAAAACGTCGTGTTTGGAAGTCATGAAAGTATGAAGCAGAGCTAATCTCACGGTACTTTTGCTCTCCTGGCACCCAAAGCTCAATATCGTACTTTTTCACTTGTCCTTGCCCCAAATCTCCCCCACAGTTAAGCACTGTGTGATAAGGAATATTCATTGACTCAATAAACTCTTCGGTATTACGATTAAGCCATTCATGCTGATTAACACTTTCTTCGTGCGAAGCTTCACACAAAATTACTTGCTCCATTTTATAAAACTCATGCACTCGAATCAGTCCGCGAGTATCTTTACCATGACTGCCAGCTTCTCTTCGGTAGCAAGGAGAGAAACCAAGCCACTTTAGTGGCAATTCAGATTTATCCAAAATCTCATTTGAGCGATAACCCATAACAGAAACCTCAGACGTTCCGATTAGATAATCTTCGTCTTGAGTGCGATACACGTCATCGCCTTCGTTTGGTAAATGTCCCGTACCGTAAAGATTTTCCTTCCGCACAATAGATGGCGGCAATACCGGTATAAATCCTTTTTCAGAGAAGAAGTCATTGGCATAATTCCAAATAGCCCAAGAGAGACGAGCTCCGTCACCAAGCAAATAATAACCGCGAAAACCATGCACTTTAGTTCCCCGCTCAAAGTCGACCATTTTATACTTAGTCATAAGTTCAACATGATCTTTGCTGTCAAAATCAAACTTCGTCTTTTCTCCCCAGACTTTAATCTCTTCATTATCTTCGTCGCTCTTGCCGTCAGGCACTGATATATCAGGGATATTTGGCACTTGCAGCATTATCTCTTGCCACTCTTGCATGATCGACCGCAAAACTTTTTCGTCGTGCTGAATTTCAGCCTTAAGAGCTTGCATCTCAGTTATCAATTGCTGCTTTATGATATTGTCTGTTGCTTTTGGAATATCATCTGACACACGATTTTGCTCGGCTCGTTTTTCTTCAAGCACCTGCATTGCGCCGCGACGCTTATCGTCTACTATTACCAAACGATTAAGGTCAACTTCATGATTTTTTTTGGCAGCAGCAGCTTTGACGAGGTCGATATTTTCGAGGATGAATTTAATGTCTAACATGATAGTTTTCGGTTGAAAGTAATGTTTTGTATTATACCGAGTTTACAGCATAAAAAAAGTTTTATTAGTAGAAACAGCGTTAGTCTTTGCAACAAAAGCGCAAACAGTAAAGCAACATAGGCGTTTCGACAACAATATTTCTAATTCTAACTAACAAAAAACAGCGCACCTGAAGGCGCGCCGTTTTTGCAATAATGCACTCAACTAAGCAGAAACCGTTTCTCTCTTCTTTACCTGTTTCGCAGCTGGCTTTTTTGCTGTACGCTTTGCTTTTTTCTTAATGTCAAAATCAAGTTCTCCCGCTTTCATAGTGACCTTTACCGATCCACCCTGCAACACTCCTTCTCCAATCATCATGTTTGCTACCGGTGTCAAAATCTTGCTTTGGATAATTCTTCGCAGTGGACGAGCGCCCATCTTTGGATCATAACCTTCTTTAGCCAGATAATTCATCACGTCTTTGCTAAGGGTTAAAGTAATCTCCTTGTTTTTCAGTCTATCAACCACATCTTGAACTTGAATTTCAACAATCTTAGCAATCACTTCTGGAGACAATAAATCAAACACAACAATTTCATCTAGTCGGTTGATGAACTCTGGGCGGAAATATTCTTTCAGGTTCTCCATCACTTTGCTCTTTGCTTGCGTATACTGTGCTTCTTCTCCATGATCATCAGCAAAACCAAAGTTAGACATACGGTCGATGTGTTCGGCACCAATGTTTGAAGTCATTATTATGACCGTGTTTTTGAAGTTTACCTTACGTCCTTTGGCGTCAGTCAAATGTCCAGAATCAAGCACTTGAAGTAAGATGTTGAAAACTTCTGGATGAGCCTTTTCGACCTCGTCGAGCAAAATCACAGCATAAGGTCGACGACGCACTCGCTCGGTGATCGAACCACCTTCATCGTGCCCAATATAACCAGGCGGCGAGCCAATAATCTTAGAGACCGAATGCTTCTCCATAAACTCTGACATATCGATGCGCAAAAGCGCGTCAGGATCATCAAACATAAAGTTGGCGAGAGCGCGCGAAAGCTCTGTCTTACCTACTCCAGTTGGACCAAGGAAAAGAAACGATCCGATCGGTCGATTTGGGTCAGCAATACCAGCACGAGAACGCTTGATTGCGTTAGCGACTAATTCAACCACATGATTTTGTCCGACAACTTTTTCGTGCAAGACTTCTTCCATACGAGAAAGTTTTTCAACTTCTGCTTCCAGCATGCGCGAAACCGGAATACCAGTCCAGCGAGAAACAACTCCAGCGCTTTCTTCTTCGGTAACCTCTTCTTTTAAAAGACGTCGGCTGCGTTGCAGCTTTTGCAGGCGCTTTTGTTCTGCCTGTAATTGTTTTTCAATCTTTGGAATCGCGTCGTAACGAATCTCAGCTGCTCTCGTAAGATCTGCCGCTGCTTCAGCACTATCTGATTCAGAGCGAAGTTCTTCAAGCTGCTTTTTAGAATCGCCGATTTTGTCTAGTGCTTCTTTTTCGTTGTTCCACTTTGTCTCGAGGTTAGAAGTAATCTCTTTTTGTTCTCCAATTTCTGCTTCTATTTCTTTCATTCTGGAATCAATTTCATCCTTTTTATTTGGATTGATTTCGATCTCTTTCCTCAGAGCTTCTCGTTCTATTTCCAGGCGGCGTATTATTCTGTCAGTCGCGACTAGTTCGTCTGGTTTGTTTTCAAGCGAAATACGAAGCGCCGCCGCAGCTTCGTCGATCAAGTCGACAGCTTTGTCTGGCAGAAAACGATCGGTAATGTAGCGTGACGAAAAGTTCACTGCTGCCAAAATTGCATCGTCAGTAATTCGCACGCCGTGATAAAGCTCGTACTTTTCGGCCAGTCCACGCAAAATCGCTACTGCGTCTTCTTGACTCGGCTCGTTTACAAACACTGGCTGGAAACGGCGAGTAAGCGCAGGATCACGCTCGATGTGCTTTTGGTATTCTTTTAGAGTTGTTGCACCAACTACTCTAATCTCGCCTCGAGCAAGTGCTGGCTTTAGCATATTACTCGCATCCATTGATCCATCAGCCTGCCCTGCTCCAACAATCGTGTGCAGTTCGTCTATAAACAAAATAATCCTTCCGTCTGCTTGCTCAACTTCTTTCATCACAGCTTTAAGGCGCTCTTCAAATTCGCCGCGGAACTTTGTTCCCGCCACAAGAAGACCAAGATCAAGTGACAGAATCTCTTTTTCTTTAACGCTTTCTGGCACTTGGCCGAGCATTATCTGTTGTGCCAATCCTTCGACAATAGCAGTCTTACCCACTCCGGCTTCTCCGATAAGAACTGGGTTGTTTTTGGTGCGACGAGAAAGAATTTGAATCACACGCTGAATCTCAACATCGCGCCCAATAACAGGATCTATCTTATTCTCTTGTGCCAGCTTAGTTAAGTTACGAGCGTATTTGGCCAGTGAACGATATTGCTTTGGAGCCTGTACATCAGTTACGTCACTTTCTCTTAGTTCTTTAATGGTGTTGATTACTTGCTTTTTGTTGACGCTTGCTTGCTGAATTATTTCTATGGCAGGCCCAGGGTACTCGAGAACAGAAACAAACAAGTGCTCAACACCTACATATGAATCTCCAAGCTCTTCCGCAAAAGTACCTGAAAACTCTATCGCTTTAGCTAGTTCAGGCGTGAGATACAGTTGGTATGATTGCGAAATTGTACTTTGTGTCTCTGGCATCTCAAGTGCTTCAAGCAGCAAATCGGTAAAGGCGATAATGTCTACATCAAGACGATCCAGAATAGCAATAACAGCACTTTCGTCTTGCATAGCAAGCGCAGTCAGAAGATGAGTAGGAGTTACGTGGTTTTGACCACGCTCAATAGCCAGCTCATGAGCTTTACGAATTACCTCCTTGGCTTTGGTTGTGAAGTTGTGAAAATTTGGCATATGGATTGTAGAATACAGAATGCAGTTAACTTGATAGCTGTAAGATAGTGTTATACAGACTTGCCCACAGCGTAGCCTATAAACTTAAGTCAAGTATAAGCCATCTTAAGCAAAAAAAGGTTATCAGTTATGCAAAAACTAGCAATAAGGCACAGAAATACAGTCGATTCAAATCTTTTCAGTCAGTCTTCTATAATGCAGTAATATTTTCGTTCCGTCAATGAAGAGATTTATTTGTAAGCCAGATTTTTAATCTGAGCATTATAAAAGCGAGCGCAGGGCTCGCTTTGTCAAATTTTCTGTTAGCGGTAGTATTTTAGAAAAACTAATATACTGGCACCCGCACCCATAAGCACATAAGCCCATCCCGAAGTCCCTTGATTTAAGGAAGCTTCCTCTAGTGTCTTTGCAGCTAAAGGCGCAGCAAACATCGAAGCTAGCGCGAAAACAATTGCCTTTTTCATTTTTTCTCTCTTCTGTGAATCAGACTGTATCTAAACACTATTTTATGCTTTTGTCAAGTCAAACTTTGTGTTTTTCCTTTCGTTAAAAAACAAAACGGACGCAGGGCGCCCGTTTCAGTAACAGGGCGAAATTATTTTCGAAAATCTGCCTTGAGCTAATCGTCAGTCTCTCGACAAGACAAGCCCGAGAGTGAAAACCACGACCCCAGCCAAATATCCGAGGAAAAGACCTGCTAGAGTTTTTGTAACTAAAAACCCAGCTACAGAACCAAAAATTAAGATACATAAAATAAAAAGGAGATAAGGAAAACAGCTCTTTCTCTTATCTATCGCATCCAGCTCAGGATCAGAATATGAATCATACATCATAAATAACTCCTATTTAGTTAAATGTACATCAACAACAAACTTTATTATGTATTAAAGCTGTATTTGTGTCAATTCACTAGACAGACTTCATGAGCACAATCCATTCTTTCAGATGAATGGAAAGATTTTTAATTTCTTCAATGGTTGATTCGGGGCCAAGGGTTAAACGGAGAGTTGAGGAAGCGCGGGCGTCGTCACTGGTGGCAGTTTTAACTACCAAGCTTTCGCCGCCGCCCGCGCTGCTACAGGCGCTTTTAGTACTGACAGCAAATCCTTTCGCATCGAGCCACACCGCCGCGTACTCAGTGTCGAAGCTTGGCAACGAAATATTTATGTTGTTAGCCAGTCGCTTATCATCTTTAGTACCATTCAAAACGGCCTGCGGAATTGTTTTAAGCAATAAGCTAATTCCTTTGTCACGCACTTCACGTATTTTCTCCGCTCGAGCTCGCCAGTCAGCTTGCGCTGCCACTATTGCCACAGCTGCGCCTGCTATCCCGGCAACGTTTTCTGTTCCTGGGCGCAGTCCACTTTCTTGTCCACCGCCGAAGGAAGAAGACAAAATCTCTGAGCGTCGACTGCGCACAAGAACTCCCACCCCTTTCGGACCACAACACTTTGCAGCATCGAGCACAAGCAAATCAGCTTGAGTAGAATCAAGCTGACAATTCAACCACAAAGGAGCCTGCGCTGCGTCTACATGTAAATAAACCTTATCCTTAAATCTCTTTTCGGCCTCACACAAAATCTTTTTAAGAGAATGCAAAGGCTGAACGGTGCCAATTTCACTATTGGCATACGCGACTGAAAGTAATACTGTTTCAGCTGTTACAAGTTTCTTTAGGTTTTGAAGTGAGATTAAACCTTCTTCATTTACCTCAACATATTTTACTCGCACACCGAGCTGTTCGAGCTTACACATTGTTTCCAAAACTGAAGGGTGTTCAAGCTTAGTCGTAATCACTTCCATTTTTTCATAACTTCTGCCTTTTGCCTGAAGCTGTGAAATTGTTCCAAGTATTGTAAGATTGTTTCCCTCAGTACCGCCAGCAGTAAAAGTAACAAACTCGGGGCGCACCTGAAGAGCGCGTGCGACTTCAGAGCGTGCTCTTTCCACCACTTCTCTCGCCCGTTTCCCTTCTTCATGTATCGCGCTTGGATTACCAAAATTTTCTTTAAAACAAGGCTTCATCGCAGCATATGCTGCTGGCAAAAGTGGCGTTGCGGCAGCCCAGTCAAAATATACCCGTTCTGAAACGACGTTTTTCTGAACAGTGGTTCGACCAGCCTTTGTTACATCAACACTTTCTTTCTTACCCCAAAATTTCATAATTACTATCATGCCAACTTACTTTGACAAAAGCAACTAAATATAGCGATTAAGCTGCTATCATTTCTATACTCACAGACACATATACAAACCAAAGACTGGCGTGATACGATTATTTATATGTCATCAGTTTCTAGTGAGGTCGAAGATTTCCCAATTTGCGAACTAGCTAAAGAAGATTTTCCGCGCAATCTACTTGAAATACCACAACCACCAAAGAAACTTAATTACCGAGGACGACTACCATCTGATGAAATAGTCTTATTGTCAGTTGTTGGTTCACGTAAATACACCAGCTACGGCAAACAAGTTGTTGATGAATTACTCTCTGGACTGAAAGGCTTTCCGGTAGGAATTGTTTCTGGCCTTGCTCTCGGAATTGATTCACTAGCGCACGAAGCAGCTATCAAGAATGGTCTTTACACACTAGCGATTCCAGGAGGAGGTCTAGATAATGACAAGCTTTATCCCGCTAGCCATAAGCCTCTGGCATACAAAATAATGTCTTCAGGTGGTGGACTTTTGTCGGAGTTCGAACCTGACTTTAAGGCAACCAAGTGGAGTTTCCCAAAAAGAAACAGATTAGTATGTGGAATTAGTCGCGCGACCATATTAATAGAAGCGGCTGAAAAATCAGGCACACTTATAACTGCCCGCATGACAGCCGATTACAATCGCGAGCTCATGGTCGTGCCTGGTAGTATATTTTCTACCAACAGTGCCGGCGTGCATCAATTTCTCAAGCTTGGTGCAACACCGGTTACTAAGAGTGCTGATATTTTGGAGGTTTTGGGGTTTGGTGGCGGTAGCGGAATTGAACAGACAAGGGTGGCTGGAGAGCGGCTGCAGGCCGCACTCCAGCCACCCTTGTCTGTTCAACCACCCTTCTCACTCTCCCTCGCCGAACAAAAAGTTTGGGATCTTCTTACCGAACCAACCCATCGCGACGAACTCACTCGTAAATTACAAATTCCAGTTAACGAAGCTGCGCAGATACTCACCATGATGGAAATTTCTGATCAGATCGTAAACAACGACAACGTATTTAGGCGTCGCGGATAACTTCGTCATTCCCGACCCAAAAATTACCGAACCCTGCCTATTCCAATCGAATGGACTATTGTAATCCGAAAAGTATTCCATTCGATTGGAATACTCACCACACTGCTAACACGAACTTTATTCACAAAACACTCAACGACACGTTAAGAGAAGTGAATAGATTTGAGTTGACAATATTACAATATGCTAGTATCTATACGCACATATATTACTAAAATCTTTTATGTCCAAACAAACACTCGTCATTGTAGAGTCGCCTGCTAAAGCAAAAACCATTGAGAAATACCTCGGTACTGGCTACAAAGTGCTGTCCTCAATTGGTCACGTACGCGATCTGCCCAAGACCAATAAAGACGCTGTCGACGTCGACGGTGGCTTTGTACCACGTTACATTGTGTCTCCTGGAAAAGAAAAAGTGATCGAAGGTTTGCAAGCGGCCGCCAAAAAATCTGACGAGGTGCTACTCGCATCCGACCCCGACCGTGAAGGAGAAGCTATTGCTTGGCATGTAGCGGAACTACTTAAGAAGCACAACAAAAACCTCAAGCGAGTTTCTTTTAACGAAATTACAGAGTCAGCCGTACAAGAAGCGATTGCTCATCCGCGCAAAATCGACATTCACCTCAAAGAAGCGCAAGAAGCTAGGCGTGTACTCGACCGTTTAGTAGGCTACGACTTGTCTGGTTTGATTTGGAAAAAAGTACGCTACGGCCTATCGGCTGGACGAGTACAATCACCGGCACTACGCATTGTAATGGAAAGAGAGCGTGAAATACGCGCTTTTAATCCTGAAGATTTTTTTGTTTTGACGGCTAGCTTAAAGGACAAGGTGAATGCCGAAGGCAGAGAAGGTGCCCTGGGGCATAGTAAAGCTGTAATTCCTTTTACCTGCAGCCAAGAACCAAATGAAGAAAAAGAAGCAGACCGAATCAAAAAGGTCGGAGAAAAGCACGACTGGGAAATTAAAGCTGTAAAAGAAAGTGACGCAAGACGTTCACCAAAAGCACCTTTCACCACTTCAACTTTGCAGCAAACAGCCAGCACTCGCTTGGGCTTTTCACCTTCACGCACAATGGGTGCAGCACAAAAACTTTACGAAGGTGGTCATATTACCTACATGCGAACCGACAGCACAACGCTGTCTGACCAAGCGCAAAAGCAAATCATTGCACTTTTGAATAAAGAACACGGGGAAAAATACGTCCAGCCACGCACTTACAAAAGCAAAAGCAAAAACGCCCAAGAAGCTCACGAAGCCGTCAGGCCGAGTAACTTCGCAAAAAAAGCAGCTGGTTCAACTGGCGATCAAAAAGCACTCTACGAACTGATCTGGGAAAGAACTGTTGCCTCGCAAATGGCCGACGCGACAATGCAGCGTACAAAGCTGCTAGCAAATGTCACCGGCGCGACTAGCGAAATTCCTGACTTTGCTGTTAACGGATCGCGCGTCACATTCCCCGGCTGGCTCGCAGTCGACAAGCGCGCTCGCGGCGAAGACACGGAAGTACCAAAACTTAAACAAGGCGACGTTTTAAAGTGCAAAGAGGTAGTTGTTGAAGCCAAGCAAACACAACCGCCAAACCGCTACACTGAAGCCGGCTTGATCAAAGAACTTGAGAAGCGTGGAATCGGTCGACCTTCTACCTACGCCAGTATTATGAATACTATTGTGCAACGTGGTTACGTAGAAAAAGACGGCCGCACCCTTATCCCAACCGACACTGGTGATGTTGTTTCTTCATTCTTGGAAAAACACTTTGCCGACTACATTGGTGACGACTTCACCAGTGAAATGGAAGACCAGCTAGACGATATCGCCAATGGCGAACGGCAATACATTAAAACCCTAAAAGATTTTTATAAGCCATTCTCCAAAGCTGTCGCAAACAAAGAAGACATCGAGAAACTAACAACACTCGGCCCTGGACCAGAAGGATTTCCTTGTCCTCTATGCAAGGCTGACATGGTAAAGAAACTCGGGCGAAATGGAACGTTTCTATCTTGTGAAAAATTTCCAGACTGCGACGGTGCGCGCTTAATCGACGGTTCTGAAGTAAAGCCAGAAGAACCGCTTGGCAATCACCCAGAAACTGGCGAACCTGTCTTTGTGCTAAACGGACGCTTTGGCCCTTACGTGCAACTTGGCGAAATGCCAGAGAAAGTAAAAGGTAAAAAATTAGAGAAGCCAAAACGCGCCAGCCTGCCAACCGGAAAAGAGCCTGATGAAGTAACGCTTAAAGACGCAGTTAAATACTTACTCTTACCACGAGAACTCGGCGAACATCCAAAAACGGGCGAACCAATAATTGCTAACACTGGTCAATACGGTCCTTACATTGGACACGCTGGTGACTTCAGATCACTAAAGGACCCAAAGAAAGACGATCCATACACGATCAAGTTTGAGCGTGCTCTTGAGATATTAGCAGAACCAAAAACATTGCGTAAAGGTGAAGAGCTGCTGAAAGAACTTGGCATTCACCCAACCACACGCAAACTAGTAAACGTATTTGAAAGTAAGTCAGGACGTTACTTAAAGAAAGGCTGGAAGAGAATCGGTATTCCAGATAACATCAAAACGAACGACATCACGCTAGAACTGGCAGTTGACTTGCTGAAGCAGCGATAGCAAAGACAAAGCTTCAATAGAAAACAAAATATATAGACAGCACGCTCAGCATGCTGTCTTTATTGCCAAACAGCTCCAAACCTTGCCACACTCCCTTTTTCAACCTACAATTAGATAATGCATACGGCCAAAGATATTATTAATGAGCTGCACAAGCCCACCGAAGAAGAGCGCAAGCTGATAACAAAAGCTTTTTCATATACCGAATCTGCTCACGAAGGTCACAAGCGTTATTCTGGAGAACCATACATCAACCATCCGGCTGCAGTAGCCTATAAGCTGGCCGCTATGGGAATGACTCCTGTAACTATTTGTGCTGGCTTACTGCACGACACAATCGAAGACACTCCCATTACGAGTGACGACATTCGCAATGAGTTTGGTGAGGAAATTCTATTTCTTGTCGAAGGAGTAACGAAGCTTTCTTCTGTTCGCTATTATGGCACCGATCGACATAATGAGAGCTTACGGAAACTTTTTGTTGCTACCAGTCAAGACATTCGTGTGCTTATAATCAAGCTCACAGACCGACTGCACAACATGGAAACGCTGCATCACGTTCCAGAAGAAAAACAAACACGAATCGCTCGCGAAACACTTGAGATATATGTTCCGGTAGCCCACAGGTTAGGGATGGGTAAAATACGAAAAGAGCTTGAAGATTTAGCCTTCCCGTTTGTATACCCAGAAGACGCAAAGCGAGTCGAGGAGCTGTTAAAAGAGCATTTTCCTAATGCTGAAGAGATATTGGAAAAGGAAAGAAAAGTGCTGCAAAAAAAACTGGTTGATGCTGGCCTGACAGAATTTAAAACCTCTTTCCGTGTTAAAGGAAAATGTAGCCTGTATCACAAATTTAAGCGTAAAGAATGGAATCCAGATCGCATTTATGATCTTCTCGCCATGCGTGTGATTGTGAGCTCAGTTGAAGACTGTTACCGCACACTAGGAGCCGCACACGACTTGTGGCGACCTCTTCCCAAACGAATTAAAGACTATATCGCTTTCCCTAAGCCAAATGGCTATCAGTCGATTCACACCACTGTCACAACCAAAAACGGAACGATTTTAGAAATTCAAATTCGCACCACAAAAATGCATCAAGCGGCAGAGTTTGGTGTGGCTTCGCACATACTGTACAAACCGCCCACTGTTACAGGCACTCACCGTCCTTCAGTACTATCAGCTTTAATTCCCAATCTCTTCCTGCCATCAAACAAGCAAACTTCTTCTGACAGTAAACATGATATTCACGAGTTGGCCAACACACCTCCACACAAAAAAATACCACGTTGGATTTCTGAAATCGGCAACACATATAACCAAGAGTCAGACAATTCGACGAGTGAATTCGTGGCCGATGCTGAGAGCGATTTCTTTTCAAATCGCATTTTTGTTTTCACTCCTACCGGTGACGTAATAGACATGCCGGTTGGAGCAACGCCAGTTGATTTCGCTTACGCAATTCATTCCGAAATTGGTGACCACACCGCGTCTGCAAAAGTTAATCAAAAGATGTCGCCACTCGACACCGAACTCAAAAATGGCGACATGATCGAAATAGAAACTAAAAAGTCAGCCAACCCAAGTCCAAAATGGCTACGTTTCGCTAAAACCTCACTAGCCAGAAAACACATAAAGCTAGCTACTGAAGACACTCTTTAATTTACCGCTCAAAACCAGCCAAGATAAAACCTCATGCAGAACATGAGGTTTTAATAAAATCTTAAACCGCTCTAGATAGTAAAATTATTTATTGAATACAAAGATGAGTTGTCGTCAGTGTCTTTGTCGACAGGATTTTTGTCTGCAGGCAAAGGCGTTGGTGGAACAGGTGCAATCACTGGCTCAGGCGCTTGTGCAGTTTCGTTGGACACAAATCTTTCGGTCTCTTGCACCGCTTCAGCTGGTGCATATGCGCGTGTGTTCTCGCTCTGGGAAATCGCGTTTACAGGTGTAGCATTTATTAGTGAAACTGATGGCGCTTCATTCGTCTGCTCACTTCTTTCTACGACCACTTCTTTCGGCCGTTCTGTAACAACATCAGGCTTATTACCTAGAGAAAGCTTTGCTTTAAGCTGACTCAAAATATCTTCAGGTGGAGTTGACATAAATCTTTCTTCCGGCTCTGCTTTAGGTGTTTCGTTTCTGGTTTGTATTGCACCAACTCGAGCAATATAATTTTCTGGCATTTCTGAGTCCGACTCTTCAGCAACTACGGCTTCAGACTTAACTTCAGGCTGGTGTATCACATATGGCGCAGCTTTGTGATGCGTAACTTCAGGAGCACTTTCTTCAACATAATTTTCTCCTTTGAAAGATTGGTTCTCTACAAAGTCATGATTAAAATTTGGTTCTGAAAAATCATTCATGTTTTCAATAGCAGGAGTTTCTGGAGTTTCTGGAGTTTCAAAAAATGATTTGACTTCTCTTAGCTCAGGTCTGTTTGGGGTTACAAACTGTGACAATGGTGACTCTTCTGAAACTTCATTTTTGACAACCCTGTCTTGAGTCTCTTCCGGCTTTTGAACAAAAACTGGAACAGCAACAACAGGCGCAGTAACAGCGACCGGAGTATGATGAGAGAGTTTTTCAGTTTGGTTAATGACACCGTCGCCAACTCGCTTCATACCACTTACTTCTTCTTTAATACGGCTGAAAATAAGGTTTAAGTCGTCTTCAGAAAAGTAGTCGATAGTTAGTTTTCCACCAAAATCTGTCTTTTGGATCTGCACTCTAGTACCAAGAGTTTCCGTAAACCGCTTCTCAAAATCAATAATGACAGGATCAAGTTTATCGTCATTCTTTTTACGCACTCGGTCGGTAGCGATTTTACGAACTATACTTTCAACCTCGCGAACCGAGAGCTTTTTTAGTAGAACCTCTCTAAATACAACCTCCTGCTCTTCAGGTCTGTCGCTTAGCATCAAAAGTGTGCGGGCGTGACCTTCTGACAATTCGCCCTTGTTCATTGCAGACTGAATATATTCTGGCAAACCAAGCAAACGGATTGAGTTAGAAACATATTCCCTACTGCGACCGACTTTTTTCGCGACTTCTGAATGCGAAAGAGAGAAAGTATCAGCAAGCTGCTTAAAGGCAGTAGCTCGGTCCATGGAGCTAAGATCTTCGCGCTGAAGATTTTCAATAATAGCCAACTCCAGCTTTTCCTGCTCAGTATCTTCGCCTTCACGAATAATAACCGGTACTTGCTGTACTCCAGCCAACTTACTAGCACGCAATCGCCTTTCGCCAGCAATCAGTTCGTATTCCGAATAAAAAGTACTGTCTTCACGTTGAACTTCCTTGCGCGTAACAGTCAAAGGCTGCAAAACGCCATACATGCGAATTGAATCCGATAGTTCTTGCAGCTTGGCAGGGTCGAATTCACGCCGTGGTTGAAACGGGTTCGGAACCACTTTTTCGACCTCTACCCAATAGATTGAATCACCATGAAATGCCATATCAAAAATTACTTGTCGATTACCTTCCACGCACGAACAGTGCATTAATCACCAGCCGTAACGTCGTTGTTCCATGTATTCTAACACAGGTGAGTTATACACAGGTAGAGAGGCAAAGTGGACGGCGGCTTTGTCGCCATCCACTTCGCCGCTCGTCACGAACCACCATTGCCACTCAGCAATAATAAGCATTTCCATTTACCACTTTTTTTGCTACACTTTGCAGCACGTTCATAACAACGCCTCGGTGGCGGAATTGGTATACGCGCACGACTCAAAATCGTGTGGAGAAATCCATGAGGGTTCGACCCCCTCCCGAGGCACAAATAAACAGCCAGATATGCAGATGCATTCTGGCTGCTGTCGTTTGTAGCTGAGAAGGGGTTCGAACCGAGCCGTGGTGAAGTTCGCAGTCGAAGCGGAGCTGAGACGAGGACCGCGGCGAGTGGAGGTCAATGGTGTGAGGTATTTATGGGTTCGAAGAACGAAATAAATACCCACAAGAGTGACCGTCACCCGAGGGACGCAAAAGTATAAATAAAGAAAAATACTTACAATTTAATACTTGTCACAAATAATCACCTCCTCCTCCACGCAGCATCTTGGCGCACCAGCAACTGCTCCGCTTTATCTGGTTCAGCCATTATTTCTTCAACAATCCTCTCAGCTCTCAGGCCTTGAGAAGCTTTTACCAAAACAACATCACCTGTTTTAAGCATGGTTTGCAGTTCACGTCCTGCTCTGTCAGCATCTTCGTATTGCAGAACATTCTCCTCCGACATTCCTGTCGCCATCGCTCCTTCGGCAATCTTGCGCGATCTGACACCTACCGTTATAAGCATATCTGCAGCAGCTGGTACCTGTGATCCTATTTTACGATGCTCATCTCCTGAAAAATTACCAAGCTCGAGCATGTCGCCGAGCACTGCGATTTTGCGCTTGGCGTACTTAATTTCACTAAGTGCTAAGAGGGCTTGTTTTGAAGCTTCAGGTGAAGAATTATATGTATCATCAATAATAAAAGAAGCTTTGATTCCAGGCATAATGCGCATGCGGCCGCGTGGAGTGACGAACCCTTTTAGAGCAATTGCTGCTCCATCCAAAGGAACGTCAAGCTCTGCTGCTACAGCCATCGCAGCGGCCGCGGCATAAACAAACTGCAAGCCAACTGTACCAGAAATAGCAATGCTGAAAGTTTCACCTGCTGGATCAGTGAGAGTAAAGGCAATACCAGTCGGTTGATCGTCGGCGTACACCACCCGATCGCGGCGAGCTGTGAAGTCGCTCTTCAGATAACGCGTATAGCCGACTCTTTTCTGCAGCACTTCGGGCAACTGTGACTCAATAATTGTGTCGTCGGCGTTATATATAAGAGTGCCTTCTGGACTCATTGCGCTTACTAATTTCATCTTTTCAGCAACAACTTGAGCTGGAGAACTGAAGTATTCCACGTGCACTGGCACGTCAGGTAAGCGAGTAAGCACTACGATGTCTGGCTTCAACCAACTAGTTAATCTTGCCATGTCTCCCGGACGATCGATTCCAGTTTCAAGCACCAAAACCTCTGGATACGAAGTAGTAAACAAAGCAGTAAACAAGCCGTCAATTATGTTCTTAAGCCAAAGAAAAGGATTGTTCCAGGCATTTGGTAAGCCAAGCACTGTGAGTGTGACGCCGATGTCAGAGTTGTAGCTTTTTTCACTTTTGCGCGCATAAACATTACTTCTTATGGCGGCGTAAATAGCGTCTTTAGTAGAGGTCTTGCCCACGCTTCCTGTGATTGCAATTATCTTCGGTTTTTGCCTGCGAATAAGCATTCGTGCTTCCAGTACAAGAATTTTTACCACGACAGATTTCAGAAAATTTTTCATGCTAATAGTATACCGTAATGATAAAGCTTTGTTTTCATAAAGGTCGAAAAGCAAACTGCTAGGCACCCTGTCTGTATCATACTGCTTACACACAAATATCTATCGATCGGGAGGAATGGAATAATAATTAATTAAAAACTTTGTTACATCCATAAAAGGATCTGTTAGAGTTTCTGAAGCATACCTAACACCTTGCGGTTCAACTGTATACAAAAAAACTATGTATTCAGGATCATAAGCTGGAAAATAACCAAAAAACGAGTGCAGGAACTTATCTTCATAGTATCCGCCATTTTCTGGATCAGCAATCTGAGCTGTTCCTGTTTTTGCGCCAATTGTGTGATTTGGCAGAGCAACGTCACCGTTCTTAAGCGCATCATCCACTACTCCAACTAACATTCGTGATATTTCTTCACTAGTTTCAGCTGATAAAACTTGTTCTCCTTCAGGATAACGAATTTCTTTAGTGCGACCGTTCTTGTACTCAATTCTGGTAGCCAAGTGTGGAGTAACTAAATAACCACCGTTTGCCAATGAAGCTAGCGCTCTTGTCGCCTCAATTGGCGTCATAGCAATTCCTTGCCCAAAAGAAGCTGTCGCATACTCAACATCTCGAGGCGATTGAAGATTATCAATTAAGCCGTGCACCTCGTTTGGTAAATCAATACCTGTTTCACTACCAAGCTTGTAATTTAGGAAATATTCTCTGAATTTATCCTTTCCCATTTGTTGCACAATAAATGAAACTCCTGTGTTCAAGGATTGATTTAGTACTTGCTGCATCGGCACTGTGCCTCGTCCGCGCCCGTCGTAGTTACTGATAGTAAAACCGTCAAACTCAATTGTTCCAGCATCGTAATAAGTAGTCTGTGCTGTTATCGCGCCAGAATCAAGCCCTGCCGCCACAGTAAGCGCTTTAATGGTTGACCCAAACTCGTACACATCTTCAATTAAAGGGTTCTGAAACTGATCGATCGTAGCGTCACTGCGGTTATTAAGATCAAAGCCGGGAACGGCATTCATGGCAATTATTTCACCATTATCTGGATCCATGATAATAGCTCCTGTCAGCTTACTTTGGTACTTGTCATTAGTTTCTTGCAAAACTAAATCAAGCATACGAGACACTGACGGCTCCAGACTCGTGACTATATCGCCAATTTTATCATAACCTGATTTTTCATCAAAATCACCAAAGTCGGCAAAAAGTTCAGCAAACAAGTCGAGTGATTGTTGTTTGCGCTTGGTGAACAACACGTCATCGTAGTGACGTTCAAGGCCAAATTTTCCCCGCAATTCGTTATCTTCACCAGAGTAACCAATGAAACCAATTGACCTAGCTGCTAAGCTACCGCCTGGATAATAACGCCACTGGTTCTTATACAAAAGCAAACCATCAAGATCCAAGTCGTTGATACTGGAAACATCAACTTCTTCAATTCTATCTGCAAGTTCTACGTAAGTTCGATTTGGCGCAGAAACACGCTCAGAGCAAGTACTGGTTGAAATTGTCAAAAATTCAGAAACTTTTGTACAGAACTCTTTTGGCGGAACAGTCACATGATTTGGATTAACAGCCAGCACATAACCAGACTTAATAGCCGCAGCAGAAAGCTTACTTCCGTCCCGAGTAGTGAAGTAGATGTTTCCTCTGTCGAACAAATCAGTCTTTGTATGGACGTATTGCCCCGCTGCTTTCTCTTGATAAAAATCTGTGTCTAGGATTTGAACCTGATACAGACGAGCCAGCAAAACCAAGGCAAAAACAACCACCAGACCAGATATCATGCGTATACGGTTAGTCAGAATTTTTCTTTTCATAAAACTTCACACCAGTGTATCGCAATTGTAGTTAAATATTCAAATACGACTGATTAATACAGGAATAATAAACTGCAATTACAAGAAAGGCGATGTTCTTAGCAGACTGTTAATTATCCAACATTACCAAATCTGTTCTTATTGTTCGATTTACAAAAACCTTCTCTGCATCAGTGTCAAAACCATCTAGTGTTGCAACACGTGCTGCGATCGTGTGCTGTGTCTTAATATATTCTGACTCGAGCGAAGCTATTTCTGCTCGTAACTGTTGATGCTCATCAGAAAAATCATTACGTGTAACCACCTCTACAACTGAAAGATTTAAAAAGAATAAGTAACACACCAGAGCAAGGAGCAATGCTCCAAGCCAAACAAAGGTGGCTCTTGCGTATAAAATTTTTTCGCGACTATTTTCAACCATGTTTCTATTTGCTCTACGTTATTAGTTTGAAGTCACGGCTATGACCTTCGAACTATTGTTTAGTAAGTACTCGTAGTTTTGCGCTGCGAGCGCGGGGATTTTCTATTATTTCTTCTCTACTGGGAGATATCGGCTTCTTAGGTGTTAATTGTGCTACACCTGCCTGCTTCAGTTCTCTGAAAGTGTGTTTTACAATCCTATCTTCGATACTGTGGAATGTAATAATGGCCAACTTACCACCAACATTTAAAGCTTCAAAAGCTTGAGCGATAAAAGTTTCAAGGACAGTGAGCTCGTCGTTTACAGCAATTCTAAGGGCTTGAAAAGTTTTTGTAGCAGGGTGAGTTTTACGGTGAAGGGCTGCTCTTGGCAGCGCCCCTTCTACCACTTCGACCAATTGTTTTGTAGTTGCAATTCGGGCAATCTTGCGCTCTCTAATTACTGCTTTAGCAATTCTGCGAGCGAAGCGCTCATTAGCATAACCATACAAAATATCAGCTATCACATGTTCTTCCCATTCATTTAGAATGTCTTCAACCGTAAACGGATAATCATCTGGTTCGCCAAAAGTCATATAGAGTGGTTCGTCATTCTGAAAGGAAAAACCTTTTCCGCTGTCAGAAAACTGCTCCATACGCCAACCTAAGTCAGCCAAAATACCATCAACACTTTCAATCTTCAAAGTTTCCAGTACATCAGTTATATGACTGAAATTGTCATTTACCAGATGAACTGTTGCTTGTGAATCTTCCAATTTATCTTTGTTTAGAGCGGTTTTATCAGCATCAATGCCGACAAAGACACCGCCTTTAGCAAGGTTTTTTACAATCGCATTAGCGTGTCCAGCGCTTCCAAATGTAGCATCAACAATCGTTGCCGCAGGCTTTATTTCAAGCGCTGCCACAGCTTCTTGCAACATTACTGTTTTGTGTGTTTGCATATAAATAAAAGCGAAACAATCTACCGTCTCACAATCATATGTTTTGTTATTTATTGTGCTGCACCGTGTGCCAACACCAAGCAAAATGCCTGATGAGACCGTAGATTATTTATAGGACGCCAATTTCTCCCAGCTTTTCGGCGAGTGAATCTGCCTGCTGTTCGATAGAGCGTTTGTATTTTTCCCATCGTTCCTCATTCCAGATCTCGATACGATTATAGATACCGGCTAGAACAACTTTCGTGTCTAGTCCGCCAAAATCTTTCAAGTAATCTGGCACGAGAATACGTCCAACTGAATCTACCTCAACCTCTACTGCTCCCGATAAGAAGAATCGATTGAAACTTCTCGTGTCCGCTTGTCCAAGTGGAAGTTCGCTTACCTTTTCGGTAATCTTCTCCCACTCTTTCTGCGGATAAACAAAAAGACAGTTATCGAGTCCACGGGTAATGACAAGCTTTTTCCCAAGTTCCTTGCGCCATTTAGACGGCAAAGACAGCCTTTTTTTAGGATCCAACGTGTGCTTGTGTTCGCCGATCAACATACTCGATAGTTATAAGAAAATTTGAAACTATTAATTTCTAATCCTCCAAGCCGATTTCCGAATCCGCCGCAACAGCGGAGTCAGGTGTTACTCAAGACTACAAAAGAATCTCAAGCAACTTCTTTAAAACTGGCTGATCCCAACATGATCAGCGAAGCTACCTGTCGATAATTTCTTTTCAGTTCACAAGACATGTCTCGGTACTCTGGTAATCAGTGCCGAGACACATCTCTCTCCGTGTGGAGAGTTGTGACGGATTCGGAAATCAGCTTTCTATATCTCAAACCAACACCACGTTAGTTTTTTGATATACCACTATCTCCCACCACTCATACAGTTTATAACACTTTGACCCACCTGCAAACACAAACACCCCACTTTCGGGGGATAAGTATGATTTGGGTCGCTTACTGGCTATTAATCAGCAAAAAAGTACTAATCGTTTTTAAAACAAATATAAAGCTTATGAATGTATAGCAAAATAATGCAGGCGTTGACTAATAAAACTTGCAGTAATTCACGTTTCTGTTATCTTATAAGCGAACAAGTTTTGTTGTTCGTTCTCACCCCTTGCCCTGCGCCTTAAACGCAGGGCTTTTTATTTTGATTTTGAGCAACAGTAATCGCAGAATAAATAAAAGGCAGGAAGCTTCGCTTCCTGCCTTTTATTTATTCTCAAAATATTCTTAATCTTACTTTATCACAGAAGAATCATGAGAATCATCAGAATCATTTCCTTCCCCTTTTTCTTTTGGACGCATCAGTGGAAACAATTGCGTTTCGCGAATAGTCTCACCAGCCAAGAATGAAAAGAGTCTTTCTCCAAAACCAAAACCACATGTTGGAGGCATGCCGTATTCAAGCATTTCCACAAATTCCCAATCAGGCATCATCGCCTCGTCGTCACCAGCTTCAAGTAAATCTTTTTGAGCTTCAAAACGTTGACGTTGATCGACAGGATCATTGAGTTCACTGTAGCCGCGACCGACTTCAGAACCGGCGATAATCGGCTGGAACATTTCAACAGTTTCACCATCTGCTCGAGCTTTAGCGAGTGGCGCCACGAGCTTTGGATGGTTAACCAAAAAAGCTGGCCCAGCGATATTCTTACGACAATACTTCCATAGCGTGTCAGTTAGACGTTCTCGATTGCCTCCTTCATAACTAACGTTCAGCTCAGCTAGCTTTTCTTTCATTTCCTCAACTGTTGCTGTGATGATATTAACGCCTGTTTGCTTAGTTATTTCATCGGCATAATCAATTTCTGTCCATTCATCAGCCAGATCAAAAGAATGTCCACGAGCTTCAAATTTAGTGCCACTAAACACTTTTTCAGCTATTTCTATATAAAGTTCACGTACGATTTTCATTCCGTCCTTATAATCAGCGTAAGACCAGTAAAACTCACAGTTAGTAAATTCCTGCAGATGTTCTGGACTTGTACCTTCGTTACGAAAAACCTTGCCGATTTCAAAGGTTTTTGGCATTCCTGCCGCCATCAGTCGCTTTTGCCACAACTCTCCTACCGAAATGCGTAAGTAAACATCGATATCAAAATCATTATGATGAGTAGCAAAAGGACGCGCTTCAGCTCCACCCGTTGTTATCTCAAGGGTTGGAGTCTCTACTTCGAGGAAACCTTTATTCCGTAAAAAATCCCTTGTCACATTCCAAAACTCAGCTTTTTTAACAAACAATTCACGCAATTCTTTATTCAAAAGCAGGTCTAAATAACGCTTACGATAGCGTTCATCTTCGTCTTTTAAACCATAATGCTCAGTCGGCGTGCTCTGCAAAGCCTTACCTAACACGCGCCAAGTTTTCATCAAAATTGCCTGCGTGCCACGCTTGGTAATATAAGCAACCCCTGTAACTTCGATAAAGTCGCCAGTGCTCATAGTTTCTAAAAGCTCTGAGAAAGACTCTTCAGACATTTCTTCTTTCGAGCAAAAAGCTTGCAGTTTTTCTGTACCATCAAAAACATCCACAAAAGCAATGGCGCCATGTTCACGAAAGGCCATCATGCGTCCGCCAACAGTAAAAACTTCTTCAGTACTTAAAAGGTTGTCAAAATCTGCGATTACAGCTTCGTTGGTGTGCGTAATATTTGCAGTGGCAGGGTACGGATCGACAGCCTTAGAACGTAGAAGGGCAATTTTTTGTTCGCGATCAGCGCGTAAATCTTCAATGTTTGACATGTTAGTTATCGTAGCGCACTTGATAAAAAAATGAAAGCTGTAGCAACGAGAGAATGCGGCGACCTT
>JABAZV010000022.1:23713-36340 GCA_018608435.1 Patescibacteria group bacterium
CCGCATTCTCTAGAATGTATACAAACTAATCTACTTTCAAAACCTTGTACTTCTGTCTCCCGACTGGAGTTTCGAATTCAAATTCGTCACCTTTTTTCTTACCCATAAGCGCTTCACCTAAAGGAGAAAGGTATGACAGTTTACGATCATGAATATTTGCTTCATCTGAGCCGACAATCATGTATTCCTTCTTGTCTTTGTCTCCATTCTTCTGAATCGCAACTTCTGAACCAAGACCAATCACATCACCGTGCTTATCGTGCGATACGATCTTTGCCTCTTTGATAGTTTTTTCTAAGTAACCAATTCTCTCTTCAATCGCAGCTTGCATATCTCGCGCTTCTTGGTATTCGGCGTTTTCGGAAAGATCTCCGAGGCTACGTGCATACTCGAGTGACTCTGCCACTTCTTTACGACGGACTGTTTTAAGATGCTCTAGTTCTTTCTTCAATTCATCAAACTTCTCAGGTGTCAAAAAGGCTTGTATTTCATTCATAATGTAAAAATTTCCTTCATTATACTTAAGTATCCATAAGAAGCAATCTGTGGAAAAATAAAAAGGCCATTAATTGGATCAGTGGTTCTTTTTGTTTTTTGAATTAAACAGTCTTCGTCCATTCTAAGTTAAGATTTATTGATCATTTATGATCTCCTCCTCAACCTCAATTCCAAAATACTCTGGACGATTCTCTCCTATCCATTCCATCACTTCTCCCATAATTGTCGTTGCTCCTAGGCGATTAGCTCGTGGAGCTTGATCCATCATAAGAATGAACGCGTATTCCGGTTCTTCGTACGGCCAAAAGCCAGCCGCCCAAGAGTTTACAAAAGCATTGCCGGCGCCGATTTCAGCCGTACCTGATTTGGCTGCTATAGCCACGTCACTGCGTTCTAAGCCACGAGCTGTACCGCGGTCCATGTTTACTGTTTTTCGCATACCTTCATGGATCACCTGTAGTTTTTCTGCGTCTAGGTTAATATCTCTTTTTTCGCCTGTACGACCGGCAAAAACATGAGGATTAATAAGCGTGCCACCGTTAGCAAGAGCACCATACGCTCGCAACATTTGAATCGGTGTTACCAAAAAACCAAATTGACCAATCGAGGTAAAATAAGTATCACCAAGGCGCCAGTCATCATCAAACACTTCGCGCTTCCACTCAGGATCTGGCACTACTCCCGCTTGCTCTTGCGCTAATGGGCTGCCGGTTATTTCACCCAAACCAAATCGACGGTAATTTGCAGCCATTCTGGTAATTCCCAAACCTTCAAGCGGGGCGTCTAATCCAGCTTGAGGAACAGCAATTTCTGGTAACCCGCCGCCAATTATATAAAAGTATACATTTGATGAAAAAGCGATAGCTTCACGCATGGTCATTGAGCCTTGCGAGCGCCAGTCGTTAAATCTTGACGGTTGACTGGGGAAATAAGGATTAGGAATTACCAGTGTGCCGTTACTGTAAATAGTCGTATTTGCAGTAACAACTCCGTGTTCAAGCGCTGCGTAAGCCACAAACGGCTTAACGATTGAACCTGGGGTGTAAGCTCCACCGATAGCTTTATTCAAAAACGGCAGCCGGTCGTCATTGTTGTATTCATTTATCAGATCGACATCGTCGCCGTCCGCCATTACCTCTGGGTCGTATGAAGGGAAACTCGTTAGAGCCAAAATTTCGCCGGTATTAACATTCATGATTGCTCCAGCTCCACTTCTAAAACCAGCTTTAGCACTTGAAGTAGCAATGATTGAATACATCGCTTCTGAAAGAGCAGCATCAATCGAGAGATCAAGCTCACCGCCTGAAGTTGGCGAATTCACTGCAAACTCGCTAATGACTTCGGACAAAGCATCGACTTCTACAATCTTTGTTCCGTTTTGTCCTTTTAGAAAGTCGTCGTAAGCCAACTCAACACCACTCCGACCAAGATAATCCGTACGGAAGAAAAATCCGCGATTGTCTTTTTTTGGGTAACTCACATAGCCCAATACTTGCCCGATCCCTGCCCTGTCGGTATAAGCTCGAATCGGAAAATCATACTCTCCGCTCTCATCGACTTCGTTCCAAATCATCATTTCTCCATATCGGTCATAAACAACACCTCGCTCAGCAATAATTAAGGCTTTGTCTACACTGTTGTTTTTGGCAATTTCAGCATACTTATCTCCTTGTACTACTTGAAGTAAATATATTTTAAAGAAAAATGCAGAAGCAATCAATAAAAACAACATCCCTACAGACAAAACGCGTAGTTTAGTAATAGGCTGTTCACGCTTCCCTTCTAGCCTAGCCGAATCAAGCGAAGAAACATTTGAAGCGTCCAGCAAAACCTCTTCTACCTCTACATTGGAGGTGTAGCGGTCGCGAAGATTTATGTGGCGCTTACTCATAATTACATTGTACAGAATAAAGCAACAATAGTCATGAAGAACACCTAGAGAGAAGAAATAAAAACACCTCCAATTTTTGTAACTTTAAGCTATCGATCTTCCATCAATCTCGGACGTAAGTATGCAAACAATAAAAACCAAACAATAGTAATAATCGAATAAAATGGAACGGCATAAAAATTACCAAAATAAGCATCAAGCAGGAAAGCACCAAAAATTAACCAGCCAGCGCCATAAAACCAACTAAAGATACACAAACCAATAACACCCAGCCACCAAAATTGCTGCACAAAAGACAAAAGAATGAAAAAGTACAGTAAGACTGATTTTACAAAGACCATGATTCAGGCGTTAAAAGCAAGTTTCTGGAAGAGCTGGCGTTAAGATTGTTATTGGTAGTAGTTGAAGCGGTCGAATTTGTCGTTGTGGCAGTTAAGTCACCAGTTACGCCAGTAATTAAAAGAGTCTTTTTAAGTTCGTCTTTAATATATTCATCAATCTCTTCAGCCGAACGAGAAATCTGTGAAAGCTTGCCGACAGTTAATTTATGAATACCTGATAAAGCCGTGTCAAAAGTCAGATAGCCATATTGCTCTGGCTGAGTCGGCTCGTTCTCAACGTACGAAACACGACCAAAAATACCTGGTTCAACACTTGGTAAATACACTAGATTACCAACAGAAAGCGGGATTCCCTGTGGCACTCTCACTCGCGCCACCCCTCCTCCAACCCCTTCCATTGTTGCCACAATATTAGGCCCAGAAATAAAAGTAGTGGCCTCAAAATCAGGTGTTGTGACTAGCTGCACAAACGAGTACTCAGCCACTGTAAAAGCCACCAAACCAATCACAACATCACGACCAATAAACACTGGAGCACCAACTTCTATGCCATGATTTGTTCCGCGATCGATCTGTAAATAATCATACGGCAAAGTGCCAGGACGACCAATAACCGCTGCTTCGATTCTCGCTGTACCGTCACTGCCAAGTAATGCGCGCAGGCGTTCGTTTTCTTCAATAAGATGTCGATTGGTCGCACTTGTGCGAGTCTCAATTGCCAGCTGATGTTCTAGTTCTTCCATATCAGAAAGCAATGATTGACGGTCTCTGAAAAAAGTCGGCACTAAGCTGGAAGATTCGCTAAGCCAAGTATGTACAGCATGCACCGGTGCCATGGCTATTGCACCCAGATACGAGAAAACAAACGGCATAAACGTGCCGGCAGCCAAAACGACCAGA
Source organism: Patescibacteria group bacterium (assembly GCA_018608435.1). Lineage (GTDB taxonomy): Bacteria > Patescibacteriota > Minisyncoccia > Phycocordibacterales > UBA918 > OLB19. The sequence goes on from JABAZV010000022.1 coordinate 27,344, forward strand.
GAAATGATTACCACCCGAAGGGTACGCCGTTTTTTTGTTAAACGTTTTGAATACAACATGAAGAATTACACTATGATACCACTTGTGCGTAGTGAGATAAACGGCGGGCATAGCTTTGCTATGCCCACCGTTTATACATAGTCACTTTTTAGAGATTAGTCGCAATGTCTCCTTCATGATCTATCAGAACTTCTTCGTACTCATCAATATTTTCAATCACAATTCCAGCCCCACGAATCACTGCCCGCAGCGGGTCTGGCACCACAATTACAGGCACCTTCAAAGCATCTTCAAGCAGCGGAGCAAGCCCTGGAATCAGTGCACCGCCACCAGAAAGGTGTATTCCGCGCTGCATGATATCCGCCAAAACTTCAGGAGGCGTGGTTTCAAGAACACTTTTTACTGTCTCCACAATTGTGTCTACGTGTCCAGAGACAGCATCGCGCACATCGCTATCTGTGATCACAACCTCACGCGGCAAACCAGTAACTACATCACGACCACGTGCCACCAACTCCTTACTTGTATCGTCGTGGACAATTGAAGCAAGAGCGATCTTTGCGTCTTCAGCCGTTTTTTCTCCCACATGAACCTTAAACTGATCGCGGATATAAGTCACGATAGATGCATTGAGATGATCACCAGCCACGCGCAGATTGCGCGAAACAACCAAACCGTTTAAAGACAATACAGCAATATCGGTCGTCCCGCCGCCAATATCTATAATCATACTCCCTATAGCTTTGTTGATAGGCAGTTTAGCTCCAATCGCAGCGGCTACAGGTTCTTCGATCAAAAACACAGCACGCGCTCCGGCATTTTTAGCAGCATCACGAGCTGCGCGCATTTCTACGTTGGTGATACCCGACGGCACACCAATCAGCATGCGCGGCGCGACCAAAGAACGCATTTCACTTCTTACTTTATTAATCAGATAAGAAAGCATTTCCTCTGCCACTTCAAAATCTGAAATTACGCCATCAACAAGCGGACGAACAACGTCAATATGTTCGGGCGTTCTGCCTTGCATGGTTTTTGCTTCCGCGCCAACTGCCACTAGTTGACCAGTTTTTTTATTAATCGCAACGATAGTCGGCTCATTTAGCATAATGCCCCGCCCTTTGACGTATACGAGCGTATTTGCTGTACCGAGATCAATCGCGATGTCTGTTGAGACCAACGCAAATAGCCGATTAACTTGTTTACCGAGAAAGCTCATTTCGACCATTGTACATGATAGTTAATAACAAAACAAAAAGCTGATAACATTGCGCATCAACTAGAGAAAGAGTGGACACATTTTGAATGTCCACTCTTTCTTCTTTCATCTCTCTTTTTCTACAACCTCCGAAAAAACTACTTCACGAAGTCAGCCAAAACCTCTTCTTCAGTCAAACTTCTTACTTCACCAGTAGCGCGAGTAACTACTTCAAATGCTCCTGACTCCTTCCCTTTTCGGCTGGCCACGATACGATACGGCAAACCAATCAGATCGCTATCAGCAAACTTCTCACCCGGACGAGCGTCGCGATCGTCAAACAAAACACTTACTCCACGCTTAGTTAGAGCACTATAAATACCATCAACCCAGTCACGTATTTCGTCGTCTTCAAGATTAAGTCCAACCAAGTGAACCTTGTATGGTGCGACACTCTCAGGCCAAACAATACCCTTATCGTCAGCAAACTTCTCTACAATCACACCCATTAAACGAGTGATACCAATACCGTAAGAACCCATCCATACAGGTACTCGCTCGCATTCCTTGTCTTTAAAGAACAATCCAACTTCTTCAGCTTTCTGTCTGCCGAAGTTAAAGATGTTTCCGACTTCGGCTGTTTTGGTAGCCACTAATTCATCGCGAGTAACACCAAGTTCTTCAAGATCAGCCTTCTTCAACACTTCTTCATTAATAGCAATACCTTTTTCTTTACACAGATAAGTCACGTCTTCGCCAGATTCACAGACTGTTTGAAACTCGTGACTAAACTCAGTAAACGCACCACCAGCTGCAAAGGTTACGTATGTATCATCTCCGATACCAAGACGTTCGAAACATTTTGAGTAAGCTACTTTACTGGCTTCATAAAAAGCCTCATGCTGTTCTTCGGTGGCAGAAAAAGAATAAGCGTCTTTCATGATGAATTCACGACCACGCATAATTCCACTTTTAGCGCGCAGTTCGTTGCGCAGCTTGTTTTGAAATTGATAGACTGCTGTCGGCAAGTCTTTATAACTTGAGATATGATTTTTCATCATGTCAGCAATCGGCTCTTCATGACTCCAAGCCAAACCTACTTCTCCGCCTGCCTTCAGCTCTGATTTAAACCAAACATCTACAACTTTATCGTCCCAGCGGGCAGTGCGCTCCCACAGTTCTTTACGCTGCAAGTTGGTGGCCAAAAGCTCGTTTGTGCCAAGCACTGTCATTTCTTCGCGCACGATCTGCTTTATTTTTTGTATTACAATCAAGCCTAGCGGCAGAAGCTGGTAAGCGCCCGCCATTTCTTTATGGATATATCCAGCACGTATGAGCAACTGAGCATTTTTAGCCTGCTCATCAGCTGGCGCTTCTTTTTGGGTTTTAGTGAAAAATTTTGTTTGTCTCATATTGTTTAAGTAGCATTGTTTGGAATAATATCAGCGTGTTCCTATCACTCTACCTACAGCCTTTTTCTTCAAAGTAATACTAAATGAGTCTAAGCACATCGTTATATGTCACAACGACCATCAGGATCATCAGAAGTGCAAAACCTACTAAATTTACTCGACCAGCCCAAGTTGGTGGAATAGTTTTTCCTGTAATTGCTTCAATCGCCACAAAGACCAGTCGTCCACCGTCCAAAGCAGGAACAGGCAGCATGTTAATGATAGCTAAGTTTAGAGATATCATAGCAGTAAACATAAGCAAAGATGTCCAGCCGTACGAAGCAGCATCACCAACCATTCCAACAATCCCCACTGGTCCAGCCACTTGCGAAAGGTCGGCTTCACCCGTTACTGAGCCAGCGACTAACGACCATAAGCCGAGAGAAATCTGCTTTAAGCCAAATACAGTGGTTGTAAAACCGTCGGCAACAGCTGTAAAGAAAGGGAGCGACTGAGTCTCCACTAAAGCGAGCGAAATTCCAGCAATAGCCTTTTCCGGATCATCAGGCACCAATCCTGTTTGCGGCACAAAACTAATCGTCTCTGTTTCACCATCACCAAGATTATAAGTGAGTGAAATTTCTTCAGTTGGATTTGCTTGTATAAACTCAGAAAATGCAGAAGGCAAAAGCGGAGAAAGGGTTTCTTCTGCTGTTTTTAGAGATTCTACGAAAGCTCCAGCCGGCACAGCTTCGGCTGGAGAATCCGGTAATACTCCTGCCACTATCAGCTGAGCATCATCCGAAGCAACACTCTCCTCGACAGCTGTTGGCACACCAGCCATAAAAGTAATAGAAAACAAAAGCCAAGCAAAAAGAACATTCATAGTAACGCCAGCAATAAGCACTAGTGCTTGTGCCCATTTTGGTCTTGCACCGAAAGCTTGCGCCTTTTCTTCGGCAGTAAGTTCTGACGTGTCCTCTTCCCCATTTTCACCCCAAATACGCACAAAACCACCAATTGGTAACCAATTAAAAGTATATTCTGTCTCACCTTTCTTGATTCCAAACATCTTGGGCGGAAAGCCGATGCCAAATTCGTCTACTCTCATGCCAGTTTTTTTGGCGACTATAAAATGACCCCACTCGTGCACCAATATAAGTACAAACAAGACAACGAAAAAAATCAGGATCGACATACTGGATTAAATGTTATGTTAATTCTTAAGCTCAGCTTCTTTTTTGTTACACAGACCTTCTAACTCCTCGTTACTTGCATCAATTTCTTTTTGAACTTTTTCCTTTTGTCCAAACTTATCATCCTCACTAATATCTCCATCTTTCTCTTCTTTTTCAATTTGTTTCATCGCATCATCGCGCACTCCACGCACTCGCACACGAGCGTCCTCTAGCTTGCTTTTGGCAAGCTTTAACAACTGCTCTCTTCGCTCTGACGTCAGCTCTGGGAAAATCACACGCAAACCAGCCGAGTCGGTCGCCACAGAAATACCAAGGTCAGCTTCTCCGATTGCTCGTTCTATTTCAGAAATATTGCCAGAATCCCATACCGAAATACGTAATGTACGAGCATCTTCAACACCAACGCTACCTACTTGGTTGAGTGGCATATGCGCACCAAAACTTTCTACCCTGATACCGTCTAAAAGCGCAGGCGTTGCTTGCCCTGTCCGAATACCAGAGTATTCTTTTTTCAGCCATTCTTTAACTTCTAGTAATTTTGCAGTGGTGTCATTTTTCATAAATAAGCAATAATATAAACTTACTAGTCAAGTCTAGCGCTTCTCATTCTTTGACGCAAGCGGCACAACCAGAGCAAGCTGTTCCAGCAACATTTTATTTGCTGACCCTCGAGTAAGTAACAAGCGCGCAACCATTTCAAGCCTTTGTCTTTGGGTAGCGTTCTCTTTTGCACCAGTTTGTAAATAAAACACCAGCCCTTGCTTAATAGCCTGCATCCAATCTTTGTCGTCACCCTTAGCTGCCTTGTCTATTTGTGCCAAACGATCACTAATTGATTGGCTGATAAAATCTTCAAACTCCACTACAGCTTCACTCTGTTTGTTATTGTCTGTAACATCAAACAAACGCGATCGTAATGTTTGAAGCAAAGGAAACTGCTGCGGCAAAACCAAAATAAACTTAGTTGAAGGTGGCGGCTCTTCAAGCACTTTAAGCAAAGTATGCTGAGCATCCAGCGTAATAAAATTTGTCCTGACAACAAACGTCTGCACTTCCTCTTTGTCTGGGCGCTGGTGTGCCAACCGTACGAGTTCTCGAGCATCTTCAACCTTACACTGTTCATAAGAAAAAGTGCGATACTCAACAGATGATTGCAGCAACGAACTAATGTCGGTATTAACGACATCGTTTACCTGCAGCAATAATGCGTGGTGACTATAATCCATAAATCATTAAATACAGTCAGTATACCTAATTGCAACAAACATGCATCTGAGTCTTTAAAAACTAAACTCTGGACAAAATAAGAACACAGCTGTTGCGGCTATATATTTTGCAAAAGAACTATTTTCCGCTTTGCAAGTTTATTATGTGTTTTATGACCCGCCGCAAATAATGCTCAAAGGTTTCATTTTGTTCGTAGATAATTCCCTGTTCATATCTCCAACCATTCATGTAATCGGTAATGCTTTGACGAATTTCTTGAGTCGACCCTTCGAAACGACCTGCCAAGAGAAGTGGTATTTGCAGCGGAGCCACTTTTTTGAAAAGTGGGTGTTCTCGTCCTTTAGGTCCAGTACCAAACAAACCACTTTTTTTGAAAATTGACCATTCTACTAAGAGCTGATTGAGTCCATTGTCTACTTCAGGGACAAACAAAGGATCGCCAGGAGCTGTTCCTGCAGGAGCGTTAGACGTAGGGAGGGATGATGGAGTTTTAAACTGTTTGTCTGCAGATCGTACTGAAGTAAGGGCTGGAGAAGAAGGTGCAACTGAAGCAACTGGAGGCACAGGTGCAACTCGAGGTACTGAAGTAGGTGATTTTACTAAATTCTGAGTGTCAGTACTCTCGCCCCATGAGCTAGTCACAGGAGAATTTGCAGCTACTGGTGGTTGTAAAGGCGATTGATTTGCGGGTGGTTGATTCGAGGTTGGCTGAGCGTCTAGATTATTTATCTGCAACTTTGCATTAGTGCGCGGTAACGGAGGATCTGGTAAATTCTGAGTTGTTGGTGATGGTGGCAGAGGGGGAACAGGCGGCTTAAAGGTTGGAGTATTAATGATTGGCTGGCCGGCAGGCGCTACAGGCAAACTCTGAGCAACAGGTACCGTGGGAGGTTTTGGTATAACCTGGTTTGTATGCACGGGTGAAACTGGAACAGGAGCAACTGTAGGCTCAGGTGTAGTTGGTGTAGTTGGTGCCTTTCCTGCTTTGTGATCAGCGAGAACTTTTTCAACCGTCTGATAAGCAACTTCCAAGCGTTGCATAGAAGAAATTGCAGACTGTCCAGAGTTGAGCTTCTTCATTGCTTCAAGCAGCGCAGACATATAATCACGACCGACAGTGTTATCAATGTCAATCAAATTAACAGGGTTCCCAACCTGTTCATTAACCAAAGATTTAATCTCTCTAATGCGACGAAGATTTTGGTCCGGGTCGTAATCAGTCACTACAGCAGAAGGAGGAGCAGGCTGCGCTACTGGAGCTGGAGCATTTAAAGGATTTGGTGAAGGCGGTGGAGTCAAAGTTACTGGAAAAGCAGGAGCAATTGGAGCTGGCTGTGACGGAGCTGTTGCTGGCGCAGGGTGAGGTGTTTGAGCAGCAGGCTGTGACGGAGTTATCGGGAGAGAAACAGGAGCAGACTGAGTTGCTGCTGGTTGCGGGTTTGCTGCAGGTTGCTGTGGAGCAGGAGCCGCGAATGGAGCGACGACCGGTGTCTGAGGGGCAGGCTGTGCAACAAAAACAGGTGCTGCTGTAGTTGGTACTGGTTGCACTGGGACATTCTGTTGAGAAGTTACTGACTGAACAGGAACAGATGGTGCTGACGGTTGCACAGAAATTGCAGGAGCAGGTTGTGGCAAAGGAGCAGCAGGCGCTGCTGCGACAGGAACTTGTGCTGCAACAGGCGCAGACGAAGCTGCGGAAGCGGACGGAAAACTAGGCGCTGGTCGAGAAGACCCAAACGCAAGAACTTGAGCTGGCGCTTTGTTTGCTAGAGCTGGATTGCTAACCGGTTTAATATTATGAACAATTAATTTCTGTTCCAACGTCAAACTAACCGACTCGTCTCGGCCTCCATTTATGTATAAAAATATTAAGTCACGGAGCTCGTTTTTGTCTGAGTCAGCTATTTCAGCTGCCCGTACAGAAGCAAGCGCCTGCATTATTCCTGATTCTGACGTAAGATCAAAAACCGAAATTCCTCCTAAAGAACTATCATTCTGCATATGTACTTATGATAACATCCTCGCAATAGAATCAGTAGCGATTATCTGTGTATTACGAACCTCTCTTGCTGTACTGTTTGAAGAAAATGAAATTAACCTGAACTTCGCAAGCGGTTACTTAAACATTAAGCCTGTCCAGCATCGAGCATCTTTATTCTAATAAACCACAATGCAAATAATTCCCCAAACAAAAAATTAAGGTCTTCTCCGGCTACAATTTGCATGTCTCCGATTGAGTCTATCCAAGCTACGAATGTCTCGTATTTTATATTTTTTTCTTTAAGAACTGAACGAACGCCCCGATCAACGGCAAATTCCAAAACTTCACCCACGGTCATGTCTGAAATAAAAGCAAAAGCACTATTGTAACTCTCACCCAACCAACGCTCAAAACGGTCTACATTCTCGGCTTCAATACTCGTTATAGTTGAGTCTAATAACTTCTCAAATGTTTCTTGTGAGTGGTAATGAGCAGCAATAAACCTCTGACAGGGTTCAGCTTGTAAAAATCTAGCAGTAAGAGAATCGGGTGAAAGTTCTGGGGCAGCTCTCATGGGTCGCGGGAGTATATGATGAACCGATTTATTAACAGGGTCAGTTTTCTCTAAAATTGCTGCAATTTCTGGTTGATGAGTAGCGACAGAATTTACAGCGGTTGCTTGTGAGAGCGGTTGTTCGGTAACAATATCAATTTCTGGCTGCTGCTCTGCGGGAAACGGATATTTATTCAAACTCGCTGCAATCTCTTCTGATACTGAAATGACAACATCACCATCATCGTCTCCAGACTGAATTGACATGGTTTTCTGGCGCGGGCGGGCAAAGAAATTGTCTTCCTCCATCATTTCTAAAGCCTTCATTTCCTCCAGCTCTGCTTCCGATAAAACATGTGATTCATCAGACTCGGTCTTATTTATAGCCACAGAACTAACACTAGGATCAATCTGGAGAGCCACCTCGTGTTTTGGTGACTCAACTGAAGAAACAATTTTATCTGCATTAGTATGTGCGGCAGGAACATCAATCAATCGCACCAGCTGCCTTGCTTCAGACACGTCACGAGCTGATAAACCACTATCACTAACTGACGACAAAAGCCTGATTAGTTGATTTACCAACACGTGCTTTTTAGGACTATCAAGCAAAACTGGATGGTGTTCAAGCGCTTGCTCTAGACCCTCTTTTAGAGAAGATGCTGTAGGAACACCACTTACTCCTGAAACAGGTAACTGTTGACCGCAAATTGTAAGCCATTCTGATTCAGAATGCTTTGCGTGCGACTCAAGCTCTCTGTAAAGAGAGAGCCGTTTAGCGGAGCCTGATTCTGACACACGATTCTTTAGGCTGTCCCACAAGCTTAAGGCTTTTGTTTGTGTAAAAGAACCTGGTTCAGTCCCGATAATAATACGAGTTACAATACGCTTAGAACGATCCAGCAAAACTTCGGGAGACGGTCCTGCCATCAACTTAGAAACCTGTTGCTCCAGAGCGTCATATTCTTTTTTTATTTCCACAGAATCTTTTCCGCTCGCCAGACTAAGCAAAAAAGTCTCATACTGTTTTGACACATCGGCCCGCTCAGTGCTTGCATAAAATTGGTTTTGCTCCACCTCTCGCCACAAAAGAGCAGCATCGCTTTCAGTCGGCAAGTTTTGAAGGACCACAAGCTGATCGCTAATATCATCTGCTTTAGATCCCTCGCTTATTAACACCTCTTCAGCTACAAAAGAATCTTTATGAGTTGACTGCTCTGAAGCATTAAGTGCACTCGCTGCAACTTCAGTGTCATTAATAATACTAACCACCTCATCAATCTCACTCTCCAGCAGAGATCCATCACGAGGCAATTTTTCATCTGCAGCCAGTTTTGCGATTTCTTTTTTAATCACATTTGCAGGAGTAGTCACAGTAGAAACTGCTGCAGCTAGAGAGTTACTTGCAGCTGAACGATCAACAAAATCAGCTGGTGTCTTCTGAGATT
>JABAZV010000022.1:36350-39785 GCA_018608435.1 Patescibacteria group bacterium
TGAGTTTTTTCACTCTGCTTTTTTAAAGGTTCTGGTGCAGAAATTGTTATCGCATCATTTGCAACACCACCTGACGGTGTGGTGCGAACAGCGTCTTTTCGTGCCTCTACTTTGATCTGCTTTTGATTTGTCCGCTCGGCCTTTTCTTCAGCTTTAGGTTTAATCTTTATTACCCGCTTTGCTTCTGTCTTAGCAGCAGAAGCAGCTGCCGCTCGTATGTGATTACGCAAAACCAAAAGCTCATCATACAATTTTTGCAACCGCGCTAAATCACTATCAGACGGAGAAATATCTTGTGGGATTAGATCAATAACGAGCCAGTTGGTCATTTTCTTCAGATTGCGGTAATCGTCTTCTAGAACTAAAAATATTTCTTCGGTATTAACATCGCCCACCGCTGCGGCTTTTGATTCTAGCAACACAGCTTTGTGGGAAGTTGACTCTTTGTACACTAGGTCAACCGCAGCTTGAAATTTTTCCACACCAACAACACTTCCGAGATCAATCTCTTCGTGTGAACTAGAATTTGTTGCTGAATTATGTGACATGTAAATGATAGTGTTTTACATTCTTGGCGGAACTGCTGGAACTGGTTTTTGGTAGCGCTGTTGAATATCGGCTTCGATCTCCTCTCGCGGACGACCGTATTTGGCATAGCTTTCAGCAATCAAACGAGCTACTTTGGATTTGTCGCTTTCCGGTGGTGGCATGGTTGATGCACTAAAAGCTTGAGTTGGTGTTCCATTTGCCAAAACTCGCATCACTGCATTGTAATTTGGTGTATTCATAATATCTGCAGCTGTAAAAGACGGTGCGAATTGCGCTTCCAGTATCTGCGAGTCATCATTACCAACCCTAAACGCAACCATCGAGCCCACGTTGCCAAAAACAGCGTCTTTAATTACAGGATCAAGCTGAGCGGTAAATTGGTGTGCCACCGTCAATCCCAGTTTATACTTACGTGCCTCAGACAAAATTGAGGCAATAGCTGGAGTCGAAATATTCTGAAATTCGTCAATATGAAGAAAGAAAGACGGAAAACTCATCGATGGATCATCGACTCGTGACAAAGCTGCCATCAAAATCTTACCCACAACAATCATACCGATGAGATTAGAGTTAATCTCACCCAGTCGCCCTTTAGAAAGATTGACAAGCAAAATCTTTCGATTATCAATCAATTCCCTAAAGTTGAACGAACTATGCTGTTGTCCGATAATTGGCCTAATGTAATCATTGGCTGTAAGTGGATCAATCTTAGACACGATATATGGCACGATATTTTCAAGCGACGCCTCTCCCCCAGCTTTGCCAGCAATCTCAGTCCAAAACTGCACAACGACCGGATTAGTCGCTTTGGCCAATTTTTCGCGGCGATACTTAGCATCTGCCATCACTCGTCCAATATCCATTAAAGTGTTGCCGCTATCAGGATCTTCCATCACAAGCATTGTGGCGTTACGGAAATACTGCTCAAACATCGGCCCCATCGACTCGGGATTAGCGCCGTAAAGCTTTTGAAAGATGGACAAAAGTTCGTTTACGATAAATGTCTTTTGTTCAGGCTTTGTCTGATCAAATTCCAACATGTTGAGTCCAATCGAACTATCAAGCTGCGACGGATCGAAATAAATAACATCCTGCTCTCGCTCTGGAGGTATCGCTCCGAGCACATCTTGAATATCATTGCCATGCGGATCGATCATGCATACACCTGCACCAGCCTGAATGTCTTGCACGATCAAGTTTTGTACAAACACCGATTTACCAGTTCCTGTCTGACCAATCACGTAAAAGTGACGCATACGATCTTTTTCGGTGATATAAATTTCTTTTTCTAGACCACGATGTTTGTTTATGCCAAGCAGCGTACCGTCAGACGGCATTTCGGTTGGAGCGGCGGCTGTTTTTGCATAAGATTGTTTAAATTGTGAAGACGCTTCGACACCTTCCCCAGGGAAATGAATCATTGTCGCCAACTCATCAGTCGCCAGCGTCAAGGCAGACTTTTTGTCGAATTGCCGAAAGGAAAAAGCTTTTTGCGCTCGCCGTAGCGGCATACCTTTGTAGTCTTGAAAAGCAATCTGATTACCTGTTACGGAATCGAATTGATTAAAACCAGACTTCAGTTCTGTCATTATTTGCTCGGCGCGCGGTAATTCAAGCGCCGACACTGTCAGACGGAGATTGACCGAGTAAAGCTCAGTCTTCATTTTTTGATTAAATAAATTGAGAGCATCTTGATCAATTTCTTTCGGCTCTTGATCTTCTGGTTTTTTGTCTTTCATCGAACCGAACATTTCACCAACCGAGTTCATTAACATGCCGCTCATTGTGCTGCGCGAAATTGCTTCGGCTGGTTTTTCGCCTTTTTCGACGAGCTTGATTATTTCCCCGTATTTACTACGTAAATCACCAGCCTGTTTGTGTATAACAAACTGCACCGCCGCTCCCCCGCCTTCGCGCTCGATCTGAGAAAAAGCGTTAAGAATAACTGCCAAAGGATCGGCTGAGAAATCTTCGTGCTGATTAAGCGGATACAAAGAGTGCTTTTTAAGCTTTGCTTCTGAAACCAAAGTATGTCCGCCATCGACGCTTATATTGTAGTCGTGCGCCTGCTCGATCAAAACCGCACTAGGAAAAAGTGAGAGGGTTTGCTTTTCAAACAATGACTTGTATTCGTTTGGTACCGAGACGTAAAACACTGTGTCGTCGCTCTTGTCGGCCACGGCGATTTCAATTACAAAGTAATTAGCGTCCTTTTTTGCACCAATTGTTCGCAAACCAGCAAGTAACTGCTGCATCGTTGTGACCAACTGAGTAAACTGCATGGCTGTGCCATCGACGCTTTTTTGAGCAGGCAGCGTAACCTCGTAGAGCGTCATGTGCAGCACGTGCCAAGGCGGAACGCCTTCCTTCAAATCAGCTGGCACGACCCCGCTTTTGATTTCCTCGATCAGTCTTCGGTGCACCTCGTCAATGATGTAGGCATTGCCAGTTTTTTCAAGCACAATAAGGGCGTTCTTGATGCCTTTTTCGCTGGCGAGCTGAAGTATTTCTTGTACTGGATCGGTCGCGACTTCGGTCAACTTGGCAGATTGAGCTACTTCCAAATCAGATAATTCATATTCCGAGTGCAAAACCGCTTGCGGTGTAAAGCTTACATATTCGCGTATTCCTTCGCGACCAGCAACCTCTAGCGACGAACTGTCTGCCTCAGGCTCGCGCGACAAAAGCTCGCGTTCCTTGTTCGCAATCTGCGACCGCAAAAAAGCGATCTCCTCCTCCGGTGAGGTGAATTTTTCGGGAACTCCTTCCATTTGTTCTTATGATACCGCACTGCAGGCAATAAACTGAGCCTAATCCCCTGTGTGGATCGCTGGCAATGATGGGCGTAGTGAGGACGCAGGTAGTCGAACCGACCGGCGCCCTACG
>JABAZV010000022.1:39795-41197 GCA_018608435.1 Patescibacteria group bacterium
TACGGGCGCCGGTCGGTTCGACTAAACAGCCTTAAAGAATCACAACACTCACCAAAAAGAAAACCACCAACCAGAGTGACTTCCTCAGTTTGGTGGTTATAGTTTTTCTATGCACCTGTAAGCGCTATTGGATTAGCAGGACTGTAGGCACAGTATTCGCAGCCTCCTTGGGGGCAAAAAGACTTTTTCTTTGCTTTTTCTGTCGCTATCTTTTGGTACATTTCAGCTGTCACCATTGACTTGTAAAGTCTAGTGTAATTATCACACTCTGGACAAACCACAAAAACTCTAAAATGCATTTCATGCGTACCCTTAAGATGTCCTAAGCACAAATCTTTCGACACAACCCTAAATGTGTGTGAACACTGGCCTGTGCCATTCTTACTTTCACAATCACAAGTAATAGTAGCAGACCAGTCAGAAACCTCGAGTGAACTCACTGTTTTTGACATTTAAATTCTCCTTTGTAAGGAACAATCAATCCATTTATAACACAAATAAATTATTTGAGTACAAATTTAATGATCTGCTCATTATAAAAATAAGAGCTGCTAAAAAGTGCAGCTCTTAAGTGAAGGAATTAATGCAATAAAACATTATCACGAGCAGAAACAAAATCATCTTTATCTTTATAAATAGACAACACTATCTGCCACTCGGCAATTACACCCAAACCTTGGTGACTGATATCAATATGTTTCGCCAATGAAAAATAAAACAAGTTCCAAACGGTAGAATATTCCTTAGCCAACACAAAGTCCACGTCACTAGAGTCTAAACGAAAACTTTCCCAATCTTCTTGTGTAAGTTTTGTGACACTGTCCGGGTAGGAGAAGACCATAAGAAACAAATGCCTTAAATGTACTGGTATGGTACCTATAACTATCATTCCTTTTTCAAGAGGAGTAATACAATCCGGCAAAACAGCATCGCCACTCTCGCTCATAGCAAGACTGATTCGTTCAGCAAGATCTAAAGTCTCATCATTATAAGCATGCTCAAAAGTGCTCATTTTAAAACTCCTTTGTTGTAAATATGTACTAAATAACTATTTAATTTTACCGTAACATATTTTGTTTGTTTGTAAATCTTTAAAAGCTTTACTTAATTTAATTGTAGTGTTGCACACAAGAAAAGGAAGCTGGTTGAAATTAAGTTACTACCAGAGTACTTCTATTTTCATAGTCGGCATTCGCCTCCTTGAAAATAAGTCGCGCATACGCCCTGCGGGCGTTTGCTCAGGCGGGTGTAAAGATAAGTTTTGCTTTGATTCAAACTTTGTATTGCAGAGTTTACGAGTTCCAGGAATCGGCGGCGGGCTAAAGCCGCCGATTCGGAACGAAATTCACTACCAGAGTACTTCTATTTTCATAGTCGGCATTCGCCTCCTTGAAAATAAGTC
>JABAZV010000010.1:0-7758 GCA_018608435.1 Patescibacteria group bacterium
TTGAAACAAAGAGGCGAAAACCTGTACTGAACATGTAATGTTCAAGTCCTCTCCTGCGCACAAAGTGAGTCCGCATTTTGCGGACTTTTGTGTGCAGGAAGAACAGTCTGGGAGACTGTTCGTGAGGACTTGAAAAGGTTTCCAGCCTCTTTGTGAAAGAGCGAGGTGAAGAGCGATTGAAACAAAGAGGCGAAAACCTGTACTGAACATGTAATGTTCAAGTCCTCTCCTCTGCAAGAGTGCAGAATGGTCGCAAATCATCATACAAGTGATTGCAACCATTACCGTGTTCCTTGTCACTCCCCTTATCTTCAAAGATAAATAACCGCCTTGCGAATGTATTTCGGAAGGCGGTTTTTACTAGTTTTTGGAAACAGTTTTTGTCGTTCAAAATTACATTGCAAAATCACTCTCGACCGGAAGAACTGCCTTTAAATGATAATACATTGAGTACGCTATTATTTTCATCTGTCCATAAAAATTGTTTTCCACTGTATCTTTTTGTTCTTTCGTAGGATTCCAGCTTCAGAATAACTTCAGGCCGAGCAAACAATACCCAGTGTGACGGAAGATCTGCTCCAGAATTATTCTCTGGCCTATAGAAAACCTCGAGTATTTCGTACCCATTTGCATTTGCCAAGCCTGCAATGGGCGGTAGTAAATTGAGGTATCTGTTTGAAACATGAAATGCCAACACACCGTCTTCTGCTAGCATTGGTTCATACGCTCGAACAAACGCTTCGTTCGTCAACAAATGAACAGGTATTGCGTCGTCAGTAAAAGCGTCAATCATAATGACATCATACTTTTCATTGTGATCAGCAGCGGCTTTCTCCAATGACAATCTACCGTCACCTAAAACAATATCTGTTTTTTCTAAACAAAAATCCAAATACGTAAACCTGTCGTACGCAACATCAACCACCGCAGGATTGATCTCGTAGTAATCAATCGACTGCAGTCCAGCGCAGTAAGTACTCATAATGCCTGCACCTAGACCAACAACAGCCAGCCGAACATCATTAGTAGGAAGTGAAGCATGTCCCACTGCGATGCCGATACCAGAATCTTCGCCGTAATAAGACCTTGGTTTATGTTCATATTCAGGACTCAATACTTGCGAACCATGATTAGTAGCACCATTGATAAGAGACCTAATTGTATACTCTTCTCCATCTATGATCGACACTTCGTCCTTAATTTGCAAAACACCATAAAAGTTGCGCTGACTATCGACAGTAAAACCTACGTATACAGTAACCATGAGAAAAACCACGGCTGCTATGGTCAGAATATCTTGTAACACGCTCTGTTGAATATTACTAAAATGATTTTTAAATATTGATGTTTTGTTAAACAATTCTTTTTTCGTCAAGAAAAGAGCCACGGCAGCAACAGACAGGATAACCTCTATTTGAGAATTAAGAACAAGTGGCAAGACCATTCCTACTACACCAGATCCAAGCGCACCCCCGACAGTCAACCACACGTAAAATTTTCCTAAATATTTTACCCCCGGCCTAACATCAAACAAGCGCCGGTGAAAATAAACGCTCAAGCTAAAGAAAAACATCATTGAGACAAAAAATGTCAAACCATAAACTAAAGCAGATGTATTCATTATTGGCAACAAACCAAGCAAAGCGAATGTTAAGGGAAATGTAAGCAAGCTAGAGATGGAAAGTAACCGTAACCGCGTGCGTTCATTAAACGCAATAATGAATGAGATTAGATACAGTGCTAAAGGAACCACCCACAACAAAGGAAAGGAGGCGATGCCTTGACTGAGCAGCTCGGTCATAGAAGCCAAGAAAAAAGTCGGAACAGCGGCTAGTAGTACAATTTGAAAACGATTGGTGAGTATTTTTTGTGTCCTGTCGACCGACTCGCGCGGCGTCGAGTTCTGCAGGCGCCGAACCATATTCCAAACAATAATAAACACTAGTGCAAATAAACCAAACCCAAACGTCCACCTGCTCGCCTGCGTTGAAACATTAGTAAATGGCTCGAAGAAAATTGGATAGCTCAAAAGACCAAGTAATGATCCTGCGTTCGACACCGCATATAACGGATACGGGTCTTTTGTAGTAACACGAGTATATAAATATTGAGCCAACACCGATGTGCTAGCAAGCAAAAGAACAGGTAAGCCAACCGCGAAACAGAGCGTGAGTAATATCGACCAAACGGGTGAAAATGTTTCAATTGCTGGTTGAAGAAGCGCAGAACCTGTTTCCTGAAAACGAGTAAATAGTAGCACTCCAGCCACAGCAAGAAGCGATAGGTGCACCCAAAAAGCTTGATTGATACGCCACGAAATCAAAAGAGCAGCATACAAATAACCAAGCAAAAGAGTGATCGAGTAAAAGAAAATTGAAATTGTCCAAACTGACGACGTGCCACCAAAATAAGGCAACAGCCACTTAGCGTAAAGTGGCTGAATCATAAACAACAAGAATGCAGATAGGAACGTGGCGACTATAATCAGAAAGCGATACATAACAGAAATTCAGTATAATAAATTATACTACGATAAATATTAGCGAATATCAAACTTAGCAACAATCTTACTTTATAATTTGGGGACAATTCTGCAGAATTTTACTTGCCCGCTGAACCAACCACAGATGATTATTATAAAATAACACCAGCTAGAAAAATATTTCTGGCTGATGTTTTTATAAGTGACCTATGTCACCAATGAGCTTTACGGCACATCAACTGTTGGTACAGAATCAATTGACTGACCGTTCAAACCAATACTGTCTGCTATTAGATTAACTACTCCGAAGAAGATGATAATCATCACAAACCCTAGAATAGAGTGAACCATATAACTTCGTCCAGCTGCTCTTTTTTCGTCGTTTGCTCCACCCATAATGAAGTAGAGGAACATTCCCCAAACAAAGAATAGGAAGCCGATTGCCAAAATAAACGGAATGACAACGTTGTTGATAAAAATGGTGATGTTAATCAAAAGATCCTGCAAAGGACCTCCATCCGGCCTAAGGGCGATCTGGGCTGAAGCAGAAGAGACAGGCAAGAAAGCAGCCACAACCAGAATTGTTCGGCTAAAAAACTTTTTCATAAATTTACTAATATTCATATATAAGAACAATTACTATAACATAAACTTATAAATTCGTAAAGTACTTTATCCAAAGAAAGTACTTCGAAGCATCGAGACAATCCCCCACGCACTAATGCCGACAACAAAAACAACTATTGCTGTCCAAGCGTACTTCTTACCTTCAGCAATACTGTTTGGATCCCCTGCTCCCAATATCCAAGACTGAATCATTTTCCAGACAAAGAAGACAAAGAGTAATGAAAACAGTGCTGGAATGAGAAGATTGACGATTCCAATTATTCCGTCTACAAGACCTCCATAAGTGGTTGGTGTGGGCATATGCTTATGTTAATTTTACTATTGTATGCAAGTAATTAAAACTCACCCACAACACTTTGAATAATAACCCTGATCGCTGTCGCTCCGGCAATTATGACACCTCCGATTATGCCGTAGAGCAAAGACCTGTTCGCTGACTTAATACCTTCTGGATTGCCACGAGCTGTAACGTACTGAAAGCCAGCTAAGATTAGAAAAAGGACTATAATCGGGACAGCAATGATAGTGATTACATTCAAAATTGCCTCAAGTAATTTTGGAATTGTGTCAAATGCCGATATGGGGTTTTTAAATTCTTTCATATATTTCCAAAGTAAGTCTAATCAAATTATCTAAATCTAACTACTAACGAAAAGAAGCTACCACACCTCCTATAATTGCAGACAAAGCAACAGCTCCGAGCAATATAACCGCACCTACAATAGAATACGTAAGGGCTGTAGTGGCTTTGGAAACTTGCTCTGCATTACCTCTAGCTGTTACATATAGGAAGCCAGCGTAGATAATAAACATAACGATTATTGGCGTGGCAATAATTACAAAAATATTTAGGATTCCTGTCACAAGATCTTCTATAGAGTCAAAGGCTAAGGGTGACTTTAAACAAAAAGAGAGACCTGTCCGAACGACTTCTTCTGGACACGGGTCGGCGGCAAGTAATCGAAGTGGAGCAGCAAAGACGATGGTAGCAATGAGAGCTCCTTTATTAATTCTATGTACTAACTTTTGTGAGTTCATAAATATAATTTTAATAAGCATCTCTTATTCTAGCAGTTGCATCAGTAACAGAACCGTCTAAGTCACGACGATTATCGTTCACATCCAACATCATACGTTCTAGTATTTCGTCTACCACTTCTTTCTTGGGATTAAGCCAGCCATAGGAAACAGCCGCTGATTTATATGTCATCCGCCCGTAGGTATCATTACTTCCTGCCAAAGCCTTATTTCTATGGGTGGGAACAAGGTTGTTTGCTTCAGCTATCATGCCAGCAACTCTCTCACTTCCCAGAAGAGACATTGCAATACCAGCTCCTTGTATATTGTCAGAAGCACTGAGAAGCGACAAACCGTAAAACTTTCCATATGTTCTACGCACAGTAGCAGCTTCACCCTGAGGAATTTCAGCTATGTCAAAGTTGAGATTAGGATTTATTCTTTCTATCTCCTTACCCTCGCTGCCAAAACCAAAGTAAAAGGCTAAATCTTCAGAAATAAACTGCAAGCGATCTTCGCTAAAAGCGCGATTCCAAGAGTAGAGTGCGTTGGAAGGACGACTAAACCGTGAATAGAAATCAGCCGTTGAACGCACGGGATTACCACTGCCGCCGATGGATTCTTGCAGCTTTACAACATAACCACCTCGACCATCGTCAGTCACGCCTTCAGTACCCGACTGCAACATGAGTGCCGATATCACACCAAAAGCATTGTTGACGTTTCCATATTCACCCATCGCAACTACACTACGCTGAACAGAGCGATCTTGCTGTCGTCGTATGATGGACGGAAACATTGTGTTAACTAAAGTCTCCCAAGTGGCTGGTGACTGGAGAAAACCTTCGGTTGCAAGAATGTCACGATTCCAGTACATCATGAGTGGGTCTACCGCTATTGGCCTGGCGTAAGTACCATCGCTCAAAGAAAATATTTCTGCACCATCAATATATGTAGTACGTATATCTCGCAAAGGCAAACTTTCGTAAGAATAAGGTGTCAGACGTTTACGCATATAAGCCAATTTCTCATGCGACATCAAAACCAAATCTGGAGCTTCGCCATCTGCTAAAGCAAAAATTAGCTTTTCATCAAAAGATTCTGGCGAAACATATTTGTATGTAATTCCACGGTATGCTTCATTATCGCCAGCAAGCTCAGTCAAGATTGGAGAAATATTTTCTGCAGGTAGTGTACCCCAGATAGAAACGGATCCAACAGCGTCAGCAAAATCATCTTCTTCACTTTTACTTGGACTATATGTATTAAGCAGAACAAGAGCCAGAAGTGCTAATACTCCAAAAAAAACAACCAGTCCAAGTTCAAAAGGTCTTAGTTTCATATTTTACGAAAAGCTAAGCCGTAATGATGTTCGCCGGTAGGGTATTCGCGCTCCAAAACAAAACCATGTGATTCAATAAGAGCTGTAGCAGCAATGGCTGTGATAACTCTTTCTGCCTGTGGGCCCATACCAGCAAAGGACTCTGTCCAGTCAATAACAAAAAACTTTGCTCCTTGGCGCATTGTACGTGCCATTTCTATAATGGCTGTTTCTTTATCTTCAATCATGAAGAGCGTGTTAACCAAAATTGCAGCGTCGAGCTCACTGTCAGCAATAGGGATACCCCCCGCTTCTTCTAAATCACACCAAAGCGCACTGACGTTACCGACACCTTGCTGTCTTGCTAGATTGCCAATCGTCTCTACAAGTTGTTTTTGTATTTCGCAGAGATAGACCTTTCCGTCGTCACCAACAGATTTAGAGAGTGGCTGCATGAAGAAACCGCTACCAGCACCAAAATCTGCCACCAAGTCCCCTTCGTTTAAATTAAACTGCGTTACAACTACGTTAGGAACTACGAATCGTCCGCCAATTGGGTTAGTCATAACTATATTATACACATAAATTTAATTTTTCATTGGAGCTGGTGTGCAAAGCCACAGGGAGAAAGCTCAGCCCTTGTCCTGCGGCTTGTACATTTTATTCAAGAAACTAATTGATGTGATATTGCTTCATATCTTAGGAGTATTCTTTACAGCTTCTTTCATTGCTTATCATCTACTCTGACTTGCCGTCATCAGACTGAGAGAAGTCTACATAAACCATAACCGGCTCATTAATGCTGACACTGAACTTTCATTGCGCAAGATTAAAACTCTTTCCTCTTTAGGATGTTTAACTTTAACTTTGTCCCTAGAAAGGAGATACATACTCTAAGCCTGTTTTGTTATCAGGTGCAAACTGTCCAACAAGAGGAAGACCTTCATGTATCCCCGGCACAGCCGTTATATAACTACTAGATTTGGCACCAATTCTCGTGCCATCAGAAAGTCTTAAGTAGTTTAAACCTCTAGGTTCATCTAGATACACATTTTTAACTGAGAAATTGCTTGATTTTCCTCCAGACAAAGGTAATCCTTGAGATTTTTCATATTTGTCATCTCCGTAATATCGTAAATCAGCTGCATAATCAAAATTTTTAAGATTAACAGTAGGTCTACTAGCTGATCCAAACCAGCTATGAAGAACAATACCATTTGAACTTGAACGGACAGTAACATTTTCTGCAGTAAAGCTTCCGACACTATCTCCCTGATTTTGGAAAAAATCACCATGAATACCATCACCAATATAACCAGATTTTAAATTACTAGGTTCTGATCTGGCACTCCCTTGCAGTTCATCAATAATCCATGAGGAATCATCTAAGCCTTCAATTCCTACACATCGTGTGTTTAAAAAGCTGAAGTGCCTGTTCTTCATCGCATTAGCACTATTTTCTCTGCCTTTAGTGTTGCCTGCATTTCTTACAGCAAAACAGTCCGCTTCCATGCCTTGCAAATCAATATCAACACCTTCAACAAAAGTTTTATTTACTTGCTGCAGTCTAAACAGCTTGCCACCAGGAAGTCTAGGGTGAATATTTTTATATTTAGATGCTCTAGTCTGATGCGCTTCACCTACATCACATCCAGATTGAATGATTGGCCTTGATTCTATACCTATGATATGAGCATTACTTCCCCCAGTGACCCAAAGAGGGTATTTTAAGGGCCCCGAGCCTTTTTTCATAACAATTTTAACATCTCTATCATTAGGCACTATAATGTCATGTATAAGACCTTCACATCCAACACGATCAAAGTCGTTCACCTTTTTTGTAGCATAATCATCAGAAATTTCTATAATTATCGGATTAGTAAGCCTAGGCGGTGAAACAGTGTTGTTCCAGTCGCTTGAACTAACTTTAGGTGTGCTAACTATATCAGCCGCCCCATCAGCCACAAACACACAACCTGAAAAATCTTTACCTAAGTTTGTTAGATCGTATAAGTTTCCGGATGTACCATTTGTGACGAGATCGTCTGGACAGGTGTTGCTAGCAGTACTTGGTGATGTTGATGATACTGGAGTAATAGTATCTAGAATAGTTCCTTTGTATACAACCACACAACCTCCAGAGGTTGAGCCGTCTCCGTAGTTACGATAGTCGTCCCAGCCTCCTGCTGAGCCTTGAGAGTTAAACCTGTTTGGTTCGTTAGGACATGCTGGGTAGCCGCTTGGTGTTTTGTTTGTGGCTGTTGAGAATGTATAGTGTGTTGTAGACCAATCACCATCTACTTTGTAGTTG
>JABAZV010000010.1:7858-36832 GCA_018608435.1 Patescibacteria group bacterium
ATTGACCATCTGTCAGGTTAGTGAGGGTTGGGGTGGTTGGGGTGGTTAGGGTGGTGCTAATTGAGGGTTGTGACGGTGGAGCAACGGCTGTTGAGAATGTATAGTGTGTTGTAGACCAATCACCATCTACTTTGTAGTTGAGTCCGACGTACACAGTCTCGTTTTCAGGGAGACCAGTCATCGTATCTTCACGCTCTTCAGGAGCCAGACGATCACTATCGTAGTAGTTTCTATTTTTTGGTTTATCACCTGCACGAACAATCCATTCTGTGACATTGAGGGCGCCTGGGTCAAAAAGGACTTTTTGTGTAGTCGAGATGAATTGACCATCTGTCAGGTTAGTGAGGGTTGGGGTGGTTGGGGTGGTTAGGGTGGTTGGGGTGGTTGGGGTGGTTGAAGTAGTATCAGTTGGTGCAGTGCCTGTTTTTTTACCATACACAACCACACAACCACTAGAGATAGAACCATCGCCGTAGTTAGACAGATTATCCAAGCTATCTACTGATCCTTGTGAACCCCACTTGTTTGGTTCGTTCGGACAGTTAACGAGGTTATCTACGGTGATAGACTGCGCGAATTTAATGTCGACGATGATTTCTAGGATTTTTACTACTTGAGCAAGTAGAGCTAGTTTTTCAGCGCTTGGTATATCATCTCGGGAGTTGATGGTGTTTAATATGTTGGTGGTTTTGTCGTAGAGAGCATTGTAGTCAGTGACTGCTTCTGCTATTTGTGCGCCAGACGAGATGAATAAAGTGAAGATTAGAGTGGCGGCGAGGAGGTTTTTTTTGAGGGAGATCATAAGGTTGGGTTATTGGTATATGAGTATTATTATATAACAAAAAGCACAGTGAGTATGACTTATTCACTATGCTTTTAACTTTTACTTATTTTTTAATATCTCCGTCCTAATTTTGCGCATCTCTGGAAAATCCCAAAAGAAATCGATTTTATCATTCGCGGTTTCTCCCGTCACAGCATCTGGCTCAAGTACAAAATACATAAACGCTTCAGAAAAATCTTCTTCTGGATTTAAAGCAGCATAGCCTGAAACAAATTCGTCGGAGTTATCTTTGTAAAAGTCATATGCATCACCTACTGAATCTTTACTTTCAGAGTTCCTCTCTGCCCTGTCTAACGATCTTTTATTTGACCAAAACTCATCTACGAATAGTCGTAGATAAGAATTTTCGGGCGGACAACCCTTTATTTCAAAGTAACCACTTATACAATCACCGGCTATGAGAGGTTCTTGAAATGGTGTTTCATAAGAAATAATATGAGCAAGCTCGTGCACAATTAATTCGTCGTTAGCGTCGTCTTTGGTAAAATCCAACATTTCAGAACGCACAGCGTAAAGCCAAGTATTGTGCTTTGGAGGCAACGTCTCCACAAAAGCATCGGCGAATCCAGAATCATTGTTAAAAATATTTAATTGAGATAGTTTTGACCCGTACTCTTGAGGGAACAATTCAAACACTCTTGAGAAATATCTGCGGTGTCGATCATTTTTTATTAAAGAAATACTATCTGCACCAGAGACACTATAGGAAGCCAAGGTAGAAACTTTTTCATGTAGAAAAGATTCTGACTGTTGTTCAGATAATTTTTTATCCAACAAAGCCTGCAGTTCTTTGATTCTGGCTTGAAGATATGAAATCTTTTGAAAAATCTCAACCCTCTCACTCGCACTTAGGGTGGCAGCAACAACAGGGGTAGCTGCTATTGGTGAATACAAAAAAGTGAACAATAATATTACGCTAAAAAAAATAGTACGAAAATTTTTCATTGTACTATTTTAACCGATTTATAAATTTCACACCACAATGCATTGATATGTACACTACGATTTTACAGCATACGTTCGCACAAAATACAAAAACCGGCCCACGCCGGTTTTTGTAATAATTGTGTCTAGGACTGGAATTGAACCAGCACGAGCAGTTGCTCACTACCCCCTCAAGGTAGCGCGTCTACCAATTCCGCCACCTAGACATTATTTTCAGAAAATATTTTCTGGTCGCAACATTATGCCTGAATTGAAACAGTAATTCAAGCAATAGAAAAACAATCAAAACTTTATCACCTGTCTCACTACCAGCTTTATTTTTTACAAACAAAAATGCGCAACCTTTAGGTCACGCATTTTGCAAAATAAAACAATTATTCTTTTGCTACTCCTCCATCAAGTTCATCTTGCAGAACTTTAAATTCGTCTCATTTTCCATCAGCAGCCAATTGGGGTTGTTGTGTCCATGTTGTAGAAGCGTGTTTTCTAGCAACATCGGCAATTAACTCGTCCCATTTTGCAAACTCTGTTTTTGCAACATCTGCAAAAGTTATACTTCCTGCTGCAACTAGAGTTTCAGCGATCTTTGGACCAACCCCTTGAATCTTTGTCAGATCATCAGGATCACGAACCGCTTCAGTCTCTTCTTCCACAACCTCTTATTTCACTGGCTCTGCGCCTTCTTCAGTTTCAGTTGTTTCTTCTACTGCTTCTTCAGCTGCTTTTGCATCCGCTTCAGCTTTTGCTGCCGCAGCTTCTTCTGCTTTCTTCGCGTCTTCTTCAGCTTGCTTGGTAGCCTCTTCCTCAGCCTTCTTAGCTGATTCAGCTGCTCGTGCTGCTGCTTCTGTTTCAGATTCTGTTGCTATAGAAACGAGGCTCATACGACGCATTTGTCGTTTAATCTCTCGGTTTACCTTCTCACGAATGTGATACAGCTTCGCTCGACGAACCTTGGCTCGTTTCACAATCTCAAGCTTATCGATGAGAGGAGAATAAAGCGGATAAATCTTTTCTACTCCTACCCCACTAGCAACCTTACGCACAGTAAATGTAGCCCCTGGCTCTGTGCCGTGCTTACGTGCTAATACCAAACCCTCAAACACCTGTAGGCGAGTTTTTCCTTTCTCATCCACAATCTTCTGATGAACACGCACTGTATCACCCGGACGAATTCCGAGTTCTTGGCGCTCAGTCATATTTATAGGTGAAACTTTCACCCCATCCAATACTGCTTTCATAAATAATTATTTTAAAGTAAACGAGGAATACTCAAAGTTAAAACGGGGCGAACGAAGCCGCCCAAACGTGCCGTAATCTACCATAAACAAACTTACTTAGCAATATTATTGTAGCGACACCCTGATAAAAAACACTAATTGATCTTCTTTAAAAGCTTTTGGCCTTTGTATATTATAAATCTACAAAAAGAAGTTTATTCTTCCAACTTTTCTACAGCCTGTTCGATTTCGAGCGGCACAGGCGCGATGAAGCGCTGTGTTTCTCCACTTGGCAGCAACAATTCCAAGACATGAGCATGTAGCGCCAAGCGTTTTAAATCAAGATTGTTTGAACCGTCAATTTTATGTGCTGCGTACAAACCATCCATCACAATGGGTCGATCGATCGCACGCAAGTGCACTCGCAATTGATGAGTGCGGCCAGTCTTGGGCACAAGCTTTATATATGAGAAAGATTCATCATTAAACTCACCCATTCCCAATCGCTCAAAATCTGTAATCGCCTCACGCCTCGCCCCCTTAGCTCCGCGCTCAGCACTTCGTCTACGCGAATCTTTTGCACTGCGTCCGATCGGACGATTGATAGTTCCCCATCTGTCGTTCATACGTCCATAAACCAAAGCCCTGTATTCTTTGCGCACTGCTCTGTCTTTAAATTGTTGCTTAACGTGATCATAAGAATTTTGTGTCTTGGCCAAAATAAGCACACCTGATGTCTCTCTATCGAGACGATGCACGATCCCTGAACGATCAAGCTCTTCTCCCTGTGGCGAATAACCCGGCTCGCCAACACCAGCAGCCCCAGGGTGCCGACCAATAAACCACGACACCACTGATGGTGCTTCGGTTTTTTTGTCCTCGTGCGTAATCCATCCGTATGGCTTATGTATTACCAACACATCTTTGTCCTCAAAAATAATTTGAATGTCATCTTGCATAATATTTGCATTCTAACCCTTTTTTACACCATGTAGCAACGTGTCGACGATATTACGCAGAGTATTGCACTTACTTTCACTAAGTGAAATATTTTCAGCAGAGGTTTTTGCAAGCGTTGCATAACGATTAATCAAGCGAGACATTTCCTCACAAACATTAACACTCTCAAGTAATTCAACTATTTCACGGACATCTTCTAGCGACAATTCTTCACCAGAATTATAATAACCAAGCAACTTCTCTTTACCTTTTCGTGACAGCTTTTCGTACGCATACAAAATTGGCAAGGTTTTCTTCCTCTCCAAAAGGTCACTGTAGTTTCGCTTACCAGTGTTATCACTAGTTCCCCAGATAGAAACTACATCATCACAAATCTGATACGCAATTCCCAAGTTTAATCCATATTGGAAAAGAGCTTCTTGCTCAACCTCACTTACACCAGCAACCATTCCAGCTACTTTGGCTGCAGCTGCAATTAGATCAGCCGTTTTGCACTCGATCATTTTGTAATAAGTTTCTTCACTCACAACAGAGTCACCTAATTTTGCTTCAGTTAAAACAAAGTCTAGATACTGACCTTCTGCCACCTTTAAATATTGTTTAGTCAGAAACTGAGAAATAGCAATTTTGTTGTCGGCAGATAATTTATCGTTTTTTTGTAAAACCTCATAAACCATCAACAGCTGGGCATCGCCGCTGTTTATGGCGTGTGGAATACCCCACAATTTCCACACAGTTGGTCGTCCACGCCGCAGGGTGTCACCATCAACAATATCGTCGTGAATCAAAGTGAAGTTATGAAATAATTCAACCGCTGTCGCCACCTCAATTCCGGTCGACCGTTCACCCAGCCAATCAACCAAAAGCAAACATAAACTAGAACGAAAACGCTTACCACCATAAATATCTTGAGGTCTTAAATCTTCATCGGCGAAACCCATAAAATAAGCCAAATGACCATACATCTCAATGGATGATTCTTTTGATAAAAATAGTTGTTTTAAATACTCGTCAATCTCTTCACTATACTGGGCAAATAATGCCCGCACGTCAGCTGAACTAGTCATACACAATTATCGTTTGTTGTTAAAACTACTTTCCAAACCGCCTCTTGCGGTTTTTATACTCATTAATCATTTCTCTGAAATCAGCTTCTTTTAGCTCAGGCCAGAGCTTATCTAAAAAAAGCAATTCGCTATAAACAGATTTCCACGTCAAAAAATTAGAGAGTCGACAATCTCCTCCAGTCCGAACAATCATATCTGGATCAGGCATCTCTGCCGACCAAAGAAGATTTGCAAAAGTTTCTTCGTCAACTTTCTCGCCAGCCAAAATAGCTTCATTCACCGCCGCCACAATTTCTGCCCGACCACCATAAGAAAGTGCAATCCATAAAGTATTTTTATGGTTAGGCTGATTTGCTTTTTCCATTTCATTCATGCCAGCAATAATGTCTGGCGGAAAATCTGATCTGTTACCAACAAACCTGACATTTACCGGCTCATTCTTAAGACTTTCTTTTTGTAGTTGCTGCCTAAACAAATCAAGCAAGTACCCCACCTCCGCATCACTACGCTTCCAGTTTTCAGTTGAAAACGCATAGTACACAGCATTTTTAATACCTGCGTTTTGCACAAAGCGAACCGAGTCAAAAAACACATCGCTGCCTTTAAGATGACCTTCAAGCGACGGTAAATTTCTTTCCTTAGCGTACCTTCGATTGCCATCCATAATAAAGCCAATGCACTGAATGTCGTTTTCTTTTTTATCCATAGTGATTTGTTAATGTAACACGGAGAATTCAGAAAAGGTTCTGCCCGCTGTCCCCCACTCCACCGCGACACTTTCCACTTGAGCCAAAAGAGATCCCTCGTGCAAGTACTCAACAAATTCTTTAAGTACTTCCGAGCGACCTTCAGCCACCACTTCAACCGTTCCGTCAGAGAGATTCTTCACGTGTCCAACCAGCTCAAGCAAAACAGCAGAATCCTGCGCATACGCACGATACGCAACTCCTTGAACCTTGCCAGAAACGGTACAGTGCATTTTTATCATAATGAGCAGTATACAATATTTGTCGTATTTTATTAAAAAAGACTCAAGAGCAGCTAGGTTTAAGAGTTTGTGATTAAACCAACCTCTCCTAATTCATAAGTCCTTGCAAAAAAATCTTTCCCGCGCTATAAAGAATATTCCGATAAATCAATTTTGGAGCTTAAGAATGCCACACCCGCAAAATCTACCTACTGAAGAAAAACCACTCTTTAAAGCCAAGGGAGAAAAAAGAAAAAAACCAGAGTGTGTAAAAAGAAAACCAAATAAGAAAGCCAGTAAGAATGATTGATAACGCGGATTAGTTCCCCCTCACGGGCAGGTCAACCAGACCTGCCCATTGTTTTTTTTTGAAAATTCAGTAAGATATGTTTACGAAATAGCGATTGCAGAAAGATATGTAATTCACCAGCTATTTCAACTCACAAACAAAAATCCGCGCGATTAGCTCAGTTGGTAGAGCAGCTCGTTTACACCGAGAAGGTCGGGAGTTCAAGTCTCTCATCGCGCACAACAGAACTAGAAGCACCCATCAGGGTGTTTTTATATTTATAAATAAAACATGGCGTCTATTTTAAAGAATGGCGTACGTTATACTATATGTAATAGTTAACTAGTATTCTATATGCCTGAAGAATTAACACCGTATATTACACAAGAACTTGATGTAGGAGCAGATCCTGAAAGCATCAAAGCTGATTTACTTACTGCCGGGTGGGATGCTTCAATTGTAGATGAGGCCATACATCTAGCCACCACAACAAAACCTGTTTCTAAAAAAATATTTGTGTTATTTGGCATACTCGTAATACTTGGAGCCCTAGTGGTCGCGCTACTATATTTTGAGGTATTCAGCACCGACAGTAGCCAAATTGCTACTACAGATAATGCTGATGCAGAATCAGAAAATCTTTCAGATATAGAAGTTCTCAATGAGGCGTGTCAATTGTCAGGTCAAGCACCTGCCGATTCAAATACGAGTAATGGGAAGAGTAGTATGGAAGAATTCATTGGTTTTGAGGATTTATTGGCAGCAAAAAAACAGGATCCTTTTGAGAACATTCATAACACAGCTGTATATAGAGTTCTAAGCACAAAGCCATTGATGGTAGAGACGTTAGACATCGAAAACATCCCAGATAACAATTCACGTACTTTTGGAACTGACGGAACAATTGGGTGGGTTATCGAACTAGAGAATGCCCCAAAAGAAGCTTCCCAGCTGAACTTTAACGATATAGTCGTGGTTAAATCAGAAACTTATTATTACGATACGGGAGAGCTTGCTGTTGGCTCTCGGATAGTTTCTTTTCAGAAAGTTCTTGAGCGGAATGTGCCGTACCTTAACGCAACAACATCAGTAAGTAATCGTAGCGGTGTCTTGGTCACCTACCGTTCTTCTAGGCCGGACGGATGGGTTCATATGAGGCTGTATAGTGACGGTGGTATTGTGTGGCGCAATGAAAAAGAAAATCTATTTAAAGTAGCAAAAGTATCACAAGAGACAATCAGATCGCTAATGCTTGTATTCTCTGAGGTAGATTTTAACTCATTGTCAGACGAAAGAGATATAGAAAAGCAAGGTCTTTCCCTGTACTGCTCTCGCATGCAAGGTATTTCAATCGAAAAACACAAGGAAGACCTAGGGCCGCTAATTGTAGAACTAGAAGGCATAATTGACAGTTTTCTTGCCGAAAATGACTCAGAAGAAAAATGGATTACATATATCGAAAAAAGGGAGCTAAGGGATTGGGATTACGAAGAGGTGTTTAAGCCGTCTAACAATTCAAATATAGAGTTTAGGAAAAAGTTACGCGAAGATAAAGTGAAACTTCCAGAGGATTTAATGAAAGAGATTAATGCAGGAACAGATTATTTGTATGAGAACGAGATTTATAGTTCGCAAATATATTCTCAGTGTCTTTCTAGAAATAGAATAACTTGGGACTGTGTTGGTTTGTCAAAACGAGAAAGTATAATGATATGGCCTCAAGATCTCGAACTTAAACTCAATGAAGTTGTTGACGGACGAGGTACTGTTCCAGTCAACAACTACTTAAATAACAAAGATTTTTATGATGGATTATGGAACATTGATGACTGGAACGTGTTCCAGGAAGGAGACTTTACCTATGTTGCAGTTACTCTGTACACGGAACTTCCAAGTGATTTTTAGCAACAGCGAAGATACAACGTCGCAGAAGGCTGATTATTGCTGAAGAGTAAACTTATCACTTAGCCAAAACTACACCAATCCCCTTATCTTTGCTTAGTAAAAAAGTTCTAACGTCGTCCCACATGGTGCACTAGCATTTTAAACCGCCTTGTCAGGCGGTTTAATCTTTCAAGTATCTGATATAGTTTCGTTATGAAAGGACTAAAAAAATCTTTCCTAAGACTTGCATATACCCTACTCAAAGGGTATTGGTTTTTATTCCGTCCACAAACAACTGGTGTTCGATGTCTATTAATAAAAGGTGATGAAATTTTACTTATTAAACACTCATACGGATCGGACTACTGGACTGTTCCCGGCGGCGGAGTAAAAACTAATGAGTCATTGTCCGAAGCCGCAAAAAGAGAAACCTTAGAAGAAGTTGGTATTGAAGTTCAGAACACAAATAAACTTGGTCCTATTTTTTATGATGGAGAATATAAAAGAGATACGATCTGGGTTTTTCAAACCAATATTGAGACCAGTGAATTTAACATCGATGAATTAGA
Organism: Patescibacteria group bacterium; assembly: GCA_018608435.1. Taxonomy (GTDB): domain Bacteria; phylum Patescibacteriota; class Minisyncoccia; order Phycocordibacterales; family UBA918; genus OLB19. The sequence goes on from JABAZV010000010.1 coordinate 16,601, forward strand.
GATTATTAATGCTAAGTGGTTTCCAGTAGATAAACTTCCTGAAAATAGTTCAAAGCTACTTAAGAAATACCTGACTCTCTATCACCCAAAACCGTTCTAACATCGTCCCATGGAGCACACTAATTCCTGTCAGGAAAACTATCGAGGAATCTGATAGCTCTTTCGTTCAATGAGACGATAATCACAGTCATCATCTGCTTTTTCTTCTTCGAATATACCGTAGACCACTTTGTTTTCATAAATAGAAAATTCAATATCAACCCCAAACCCGAACATAGAGCAACCTGTACTTTGTAGATTACCTTCTGATATAACTTCCTCATAGATGATTTCACCCAACTCTAAATCTGCTATTTTAAAATCCACCCCTTCATTAAACGCTGATGCGATGTAGCGACTACTGCTAGAAAATATTGATTCTACAACACTTTTATGTAAATCAGAACGTGCTGTAAAACGCTTTGTATTTACATTAAACTCCACCAAAGAACAGCAGGCGCTAGAGCCTGGAATTCCTACCATGAAGTATATTTTACTACCATCATATGATTCATATATCGTATTAATTAACGCTGTTCTTTCACCTGAGAAAAGTCCTTGTTCTCTTGCCAGAGCCGTCATTTGCTCCACCATTACAACACCTGACTGCGCATCGATTAGCTTAAAGCAAGAATGTGGATATGCATTTTCTACAGTTGTACAACTGAACACCTCGACGGCTGCGTCACCAACTTTATTAGTAGCTTCAATGTGTTCAGTTTCATCTTCTGCCATTTCTTTAACTGATTCTGAAATGTCATTATGTGACGAATTTTGTATTTCTAAATAAACAACTTTTTCAACCTCCACTACTTTCTCAGGTGCATAGTTATACCCAATCCAACCACCAATAAAAGGAATGATAACAAAAAGAGCCATTGCCAAATATTTTGATAGTGGCGTGACTCTGTGCAAATTACTTCCCCACTCTTCTGATTCAACATCAATCCCTTGTTCTTCAGTATTTAAATTTTCCGGTTCCATATGAAGATTATACATTAGTATTTTCACTCAAAACCGTTCTGAGGTAGTTCCGCCTTAGTATAATAAAAGTTGACTTTTATTGCAAATAGTGTTATAAATACTTAAACGTCCTTTCCACTATCAGGAGACTTTCAAATGACATGCCGATATCATGTTTCGTATATGCGCCAACTTGGCAACTGTGCGCCACATGCTAATCATGCAACGATTAGCACTCACCGACCTGCAACCACATCTCAAGATGTGCAAGCAATCGCAGATCTACTTCATCAGAGCGCAAGCGCCGATCTAGAAGCGATAATGCGTGGACTTGGTCGCAGACATGCCAGTACTGGCGCAGTCGAGATCACTCCGAAAGATAGAAAATCTCTCGCGTACACTGAAGCGGTTATTCCAAACCCCGACTTGAGAATAACAATCACGACTCTCCAGCTGCTTCAGTAGAACACTCAACGCCCTGCCTTACAGCGGGGCTTTTTCTTGCATAAAAGTTCTAACGTCGTCCCATGGCGCACAAAGAAAATGAGCCTGCATTGCAAGGCTCATTTTCACTTCTAACACATTTTACACTTTATGTGCTCAGCTCTAGTAACTTTTTCTGAAGTTCAATAACTTGAAGGAGGAGAGAGATAATTTTCTTTAGCTTAATTTGAAGTGGCGAATCTCCTTCGGCTGGCTCCAATGAATTGTCCGACTCTTCCTCTGTAGAAGGTGTGTCTCTTTTAGTTTTTGTTCCCCCGCCAGAACTACTAGGTGGGTCCTGTGGCTCATCGCCAGCACTGAAGTACGTTGCGTGATTAGAAACGAACACGCACAATCCTCCCGTAACCAAACATGCTGTTTCAAGTGTCCAAGTTGACGCTCCTTCTCCTTGTGAGTACACATTTAACGTCTGTCCATTATAAGAAGTACTGACAGGAATAGTTATTGTGGCATTCTGAGTAAAAGATAAATCAGCACTTACTAGACCAACGGAAACAGCTCCTGCAATATCACCCACGTAAGCACCCTGTAGACTACTCGTAACATCCTCGACAGTCACATCCAAGAAATTTATATTACCTCCTTCACTATTTGTTAACTGCGTCCCGCTAGAAAATTTTATGGAGGCGGAACCTGAAACAATTGAGTAGTCGATATTAAAAGTCACAGACGGTGTATTTGTAGCCACTCCACCCACTACAACTATCTGCCCATCTGCTATGTCTTGAGCTACTTCGGCTGGATTTGAACCAAAACAATCGCCAGCAGTACCGAAGGTTGCATCGGAAGTTGTTCCTACTTGAGAATAATCACTGTCGGTTGACTCCAACTGGTAATGATAAGTCGTGCAGCTATCGAGCCCGCTTAGAGAAACTGAGTGAGAAGTCGTTCCACTAGCGTCAGTTGCACTCTGTCCATAGGAAATAGTTGTACCGTAGTTAACAGTAGCGTCAGCAGCAAGATCAGTCGTCCAATCAATTGCTGCAGTAGTGGTGGCTGAGGTTGTAGATATTCCACTGAAAGCAGGCGGGTTCGCTCTGCCTCTCCATATTTTTGCGCCACCTTCGTTTGTATAAACATTAACACCATCATCAGAAGAATCGGCAAAGAGATCCCACCCAAGACCCGAGACACTCAACTGTCTAGTCCAAGTTTGTCCAGTTGATGTTGAGGTGAACAGCTCGCCGTTTAAATCACTCAACACAACTTTTGTTCCATCCGCTGAATTAGAGATTCCAGAAAGCGTAGGAAAATCTGGAACTGTCACGACACTCCAGCTGACACCACTATTTGAAGAAATATTTATTGTGTCGTTGAGATCAACTGCAAATATTTTTGAACCGTCATCCGACATGGACATTTCCCACCAAAGTTCACTTGTGTGTCTTGGTGTCCAAGTTTGTCCATAGTCAGTTGAGGTATAAATAAAACCTGGGTCTCCGGCTACAGCCATCGTACTCCCGTCAGACGAGAGTGCTGTTGCATAAAAACCTACTGTTGTGGTTGGCTGAGTCAAATACCATGTCGACCCAGTTGTGGTTGAAACGTACACGTCGCTGCTATTGTCTATAGTAGCCAGCATGACAGAACCATCATCTGACACTTCAACGCCCCACCAAGCTTGTGTCGAAGTTCCAGCTGGCTGCATCTCTGTCCAAGTTGACCCAGTGTTAGTTGAAATATAAATATGATCGCCGGTTAGAGCAACAGTGGAGCCGTCTGCTGACACATCAATCTTACTCCAAGACATAGACGTGGTTGTTGGAGTACTGGTTGACCAAGTTTGTCCGTAGTCAAGTGAAATTATCACATCATCACTACTATCAGCGACGGCTACGACCGAACCATCATCTGACGTGGTCACATCTGCCCAGTTAGAATTTCCACTATTGGTTGCGGTCCATGTGAGAGCGAGTGCGTTTTGTGATAAAGAAAAGAAGAAAACAAAAAAGCTAAAGAAAAATATCGCCCGAGTTGATTTTAAATGCATGAGAATATTATACATCTTCCCTAAAAATGATTTTAACGTCGCTCCACATGATGTACAAAAAGAGTCTGCTAAAGACTCTTTTTTACTTAAATTAAGCAGCTATTGCTACACTGTCGGGTCTGGGCACTCTGCATAGATTGCTTGAATGTCTTCAAGTAATTCTGGACTAAGCTCTAATTCGCCAGCGTCGATGCAGGATTTGAGTTGGTTTAAATTAGTAGCACCAATTATTACCGATGTAGCGAAGCGTTGTGCTGCAACAAAAGCAAGAGCTATTTCAGCGGGACTGATATCGTATTTTTTTGCCAATTCAACATACTTTCGCACCACAGATTCAGCTTGGGGAGGATTGTATCTTTCGCTGTTTCTCATTGTTTCTGTAAACCTGGCGCCAGCTGGCTTTGCGCCATCCAGGTATTTTCCGGTTAGCACACCCATGTTTAATGCTGAGTAAGCGAGTAGTCCCACTTGTTCTTTAATAGCAATTTCAGATAATCCAATTTCAAACGTGCGGTTAGTCAGACTGTATTGGTTTTGAATTGAAACTATCCGTGGCAGATTTTCTTCTCGCGCCAATCGTAAATACTCATTCACGCCCCACGGTGTTTCGTTGGATACACCAACATGCCTTACCTTCCCCTCTTTTACCAAACAGTCAAGCGCTTCGAGGGTTTCGAGAATTGTTGTTGAGTCGTCAGCTTCATTGTGGACGTAGTTTCTTGCTCCAAAGAAGTTTGTTTTTCTCTCGGGCCAGTGGATTTGATAAAGATCGACATAATCAGTTTGCAATCGCTTAAGTGTTCCATCAATAGCATCAACAATGCTTTTCTTATCTAACCTCGGCCTGTCACCAATATCTCTTGTCGAAATCAATCCGGCGGGAGAAACCTTGCTCGCAATAAATAATTTTTCTCTGTCGGTTCTGTCTTTAAGCCAGCTGCCTAAATATTTTTCAGTATTTCCTTGCAGCTCACCGGTTGGCGGAATTGGATAAATTTCTGCTGTATCAATAAAAGTAATTCCCCTTTCTTCGACTGCGTAGCTTAGCTGTTCGTGAGCTTCTGCTTCTGTATTTTGCTGACCCCAAGTCATTGTGCCCAGACAAATGTTTGGCACTTCTACTTCTGTTTTACCTGACTTTCTATATTTCATGACAGGTATTATACATGAGTTAAAATTATGTGAGCAAAACTTGCTTTAAATTAAAAATCTGTCGAGACAGCTTTAAACCAGTGGATGACACCAATAACAAACGCTACATAAGTAATTCAAATTGTTATACTAAATAATATGCACATACCAGTAATTTTAGGGACAGCTCGGGTCGACTGTAAATCAAAAAAAGTAGCTGAGACGGTGGTAAAAATTATCGATAAAATGGACGTCTTCACTACTGAACTGGTGGATGTAAGGGACCATGTTAAAGAAGCGGTCACCACTCCCCCATGGGGGCGAAGGCGGAGCCAATCAAAACCCGACCGAATGGAAAAAGATTGTAGAAAAATCTCACGCCTTAGTATTGGTTTTACCTGAATACAATCACAGCTTCCCCGGAGAGTTAAAACTTTTACTAGATTCGCTGTGGGACGAGTACAAAGGCAAAGCAGTTGGTCTAGTAGGAGTTTCGGCTGGAACATTTAGCGGAGCAAGAGTTGTCGACCATATCAAACCAGTACTGATAGAACTAAAACTGCACCCTATTAAAGAGTCGGTAAATATCGCAAGGGTCGCAGAGGCGGTAGATGAAAATGGCGAGTTTGTAAACGCAAAAACTACCGAGTACACAGAAAACATGATTCGTGAAATATCGAGCGTTTCGTCTGCCTTGTCTACACTGCAAAAGTAGTCGACTATTTTAGGGATTATTAGACTGTTCTTTTGTAACTAAAGAGCAATGTCTAAAGCTCGCTTTTTAGCCTACAGACAAAATCACTGCTCAGCTATTTTCTACTTGGCATTTTTCTGCTATGGTTACACCTGCCCCTATAGTTTAATGGATAAAACGAGAGGCTTCTATCCTTTTGATGTGGGTTCGATTCCTACTAGGGGCACCAAGGTAGAAAATTGAATAATTAAAGAAAAACCGCCCTTAATGTTGGGGATGGTTTTGTGGTTCCAAATTTTGGAAAATCGATACTAAAATTTTGATAGAAATCATTGTTGTTGAAACCAAAATAAAAACCACCCTCCCGCCGAGACGAGAGTGTGACTCTGAATGGTGGAGGATGGTGATGCACTACTCGTCGTAATCTGACAGACCTGCTTCGTAGCGAGCTCCTTCACTCACCTGCTTGAGGTGAACAGAAGTACGGAACTCCTGAGCGAGTCTTTCAGCAACCTCCCTCAGGAAGTCAATATCTTGAGTGCCGTACATCTCGAGTACCCAATTGTTATAGTTGGCGTTCCTCGCCTTGTTAGAGAACCAGAGTACGCCCATGAAGCGGCGGGAGTGGACAGGGCGTCGAAAAATCTTCTGCATCCAGCCCAGCGGAGGTGCCGAGCTGGCATCCAAGAGACCGATTTCTTTGCCTTGCGACAAGTCCTGAATAAACGTTCCGCCCGAACTTGCGAAGGCGATGCTGGGATATTCTCTACGCAGGAAACTTCCCACCTTGATGGTAAGAGTCTCCGCAAAGCTAACTTTCTTGCCTGACATTTGTATATCCTCACTTGTAGGTACAAGTATGGCTTCGCCATACACTCACCTGAACTATTCAGGGAGATTTAATAAATATATAATAAATATTGACTTTGTCAACACTTATTTTTATCCATACAGTACTTTTTTTAAATCCAGTGCCTTCTTTTTTAACTCATCCTCAATTTGTTTCAAATTAAATGAAACTAGGGGTACTGGTCTAGCAAAATAATAAAAACACTCGATTGAGTGGTTTTATTATTTTGCCTTTAAATTCAGTAACTTATCACAAACGTGAGCGCAATAAATATCAATTTTAAACAACACTAACCGGCAGTCGCACTGTAAACTTCGCACCTTGGTTTTCGGCGGAGGTGACTTGCACTGAGCCTCCTATTTGCTCGGCAGATTGACGCACGATGTATAACCCAAGCCCAGTCCCCTCAGTATGCTGTGACTGTGCGTTGCTGGCGCGGTAGAACTTACTAAAGAGGTTTTCTAACTCGCTTTCAGGAATGCCGATACCGTCGTCGGCGACTACAATTTCCAGCTGGTCGTTATTAAAGGCGTACGACAATTCCAACGCACCGCCCAATTCTATATATTTAACCGCGTTAGAGAACAGGTTGCTGACAATAATATGGAGCAAACGTTTGTCAATAGATACAACTAGCTCTTGTGGATCGTAGTTTATGACTAGCTTGATTTGCTTGTCTGTTATTTTTTCGTTGAACTCGTCTAGAATGCTGGCGCAGAACTCGGGCATATTTATCTGAACTGGATCAGAAGCGTACGTGCCCATTTCTAATTTTGAAACACTGAGGAAGTCGTTAATGAGGTTTATAGTACGCGAAATATTGCGATTGATACGTTCGAGATACTGCCCCGCTGCTTCTGGCTCGCCTTTTTGCAGCTTCTTTTCCAAGAGCTCAACGTTCCAACGAATAGCCGCGATCGGCGTGCGCAACTGATGAGTAGCCAGAGCAACGAATTCCGACTTGGCTACATCGATGTGTTTTTGATCAGTAACATCAACTAAAGACACCAACCTTTCGTCTTCTCGTTGGTATGGAAACACTGAAAACAAAACCCAAATTGTTTGATTCAGCATTGTTTCAAGCGGCAACTCAATATCAGTTAGAGTAATCCCAGCTGACACCTTGCCTTTAATGACGTCTGGATTTACTTCGGAGTCGGCGTCTTTTTTTATTAACGAAAAAAAATTAATTTGTGAAAGGTCGTCACGTTTTGATCGTAACAATCGAACAGCTGCTTGATTACCGCGATTAACCCGACCATCACGATCAATAATTACGTACGCCACTGGACTGCGCTCAAACAAAGCCAAAAAAGCAGAGTCACCTGTGAAGTTGGCTTGCGCAAGTAATATTGAAACCCTTCTATCAATTTGGTATTGCAGGAATATAATAATAAGAAGTAAGCCGGCAATAGCTGATCCACCGATAAATAACTCTTGTTCTGCTACAGAATTGTCGACAGACAAGATAATCATTACCAAAATAATCCCACTCATGAGTATGAAGAGCAGTCTTTCAACAACACGTAAGTATGTGAGTTTTTTTGAAATTGGCATAACCTATTAATACATTGATCCAATGTTGCACACCCTTAACCATTACATTAGTGTATCACTTGCACACTCCACAACTGTACTCTTAATGTACACGTGCTAACATTAAATTATATGGAAAAGAAAGTATTGATAGTTGAAGACGAAACTGATATCCGCGAGGCAATCGCCGAAGCTGTGACAGATGCTGGTTTCAGTGTAACCATCGCCACTAATGGCGCTGAGGGTTTGGAACTCGCACTTAGTGAGAAACCTGATCTTATCTTACTAGACCTAAAAATGCCCATCATGGACGGTCACGAAGCGCTTGAGAAATTACGACAAGACCCTTGGGGAAGAAACGCAAAAGTCATCATACTCACTTCGATGGACGATGTTAAAAACGTAGCTGCCGCACATACGGGTGACATCAAAGATTACATAATAAAAGTTCATAACAGTCTCGATGAGATTGTGAAGAAGGTGAGAATGACTATTCATAGTGAGTAGCTAAAATGAAATAACAATATTTAAAAACTACGCCATCTGGCGTAGTTTTTAAATATTGTTATCCCTCAATCAAATCAGCCATATCGTCGGATGTGCTTGCTGTTGTTGTTGTAATCTCACTCTCTATAATTGTTGTAGCCACGTTCTCTGCTACGGAGTTAGTTGTTGTTGATTGGCTTTCGGTAGAAGTCGCAACCAGATCAGGCTCTTCTACAAGAACGAAAGGCTCTGGCTTTGGCACAGACAAAAATCCATTCAACAAAGATGTGTACTCCTGCTCTCTAGCGTCTAGTTTTTCAAGGGCTGCATCAACTAAAGATTCTCGGTACACAACCACTCCAGGACTGTCATCAGCTGTACTTCCAACTGAGATATTACTATGAGCCTGATACAAGCTCATAGCCCACACAGCACTCAGAGCAAAAATTAGCAAAGCTACCAACAAGCCAAAAACCCAATCGCGCACTGGATGTATCAAATGCCGATCCTGCATCTTTCTTTTTTGATGAAAGATGTTATTTGCTATCTCTTTTATTTGTTTACTGTGAATCATAATCCAAAACTCTAACTTTAATCGTCACTAACGCCTCCCACAAAGACGAAGACTGGGCCGACATCTCTAAATTTGTTAACCTCAGTTGATACGGGAGTGTTTCCAGAATACGAACAAACCGTTGCACATCATCACGTGAACCGCTAAAAGAAAACTGAGACTCAATCCACACATAACCATCTTCCTTGCCTTCAACTTGCTTCAAGCCTTCGGTTTCAAGAGTAACTCCAGCTTGTGGCGCAATTGCTTCCACTCTGTTTAAAAAATCTATACTTTCGCTCTCTCTGATAAAGAAATAGGATTGAAGTTTTGCACGATCTTCAGCTGTTTCGATTGCGATGCGCTGCAATGTATAATGTGAAGCCTCGGTTGCTTTTTCTTTTTCAAGTAAAGCAACCTGTTCGTTCATTAAATCTGACTTTTTATCAACCTGATAAACCATAAACCCAAAAGCTGATCCAGCCAAAATGAGAGAAACCAAAGACGCTATGAAATTTTTGATTGTCTTTTTACTCATACATCAGTTTCATTACCACTTTTTAGAGTAACAGTAATATTGAAAGTTATATCACTATCCCTGGCCAAATTTGAAATCGGCAAATCAACCGCACCTATCTCTTCCCTCTCTAACAAACGATCACGAAAGGCCGCCAGAGATTTACGATCAACTGCCACACCCTGCAGAGAGACAAATTGCTCGGACGAAACTGACCGGTCGATACTCAAATCAGTAAGCAGCACTCCTTCTCCTTGCAAATTTTCAAACAAATTCACGTACTCAGAAAAAAGAAACAGTCGACCCTCATCAAGAGAGAACTTCGCTTGCTGACTAGCACCTACCAAATCAACTGAAACATTTTCATAATCAACCACCTTTTCCTTAGCTGCCAATGCCGAATCGCGATACACCTGCACTTGCGACTGAATAAGAACATAAGCAGGAAAAAGGATGCAGGCGCTTATTACTAAAGCAATAGACCATGCAATCATCCATACCGAAAATACTCTAACCCAATACTCAAGGCGTAATGATTTTTTTGCAGCTGCTGGGATTAGATTGATCATATGCTACATAGTGTGTTTAAGCGCCAAGCCAACAGCTGTCGCGTATCCGAAAGAATGGGGACGATCGATCGGCGGCACAGTGTCACTGAGAGAAAGAGTATTTTCCCACACGTTTCCCCGCACGCAAGTTATTCCAATTGATTGACTAATGTAAGCTGGCAAACCTTTAAGATTTGAACTTCCGCCAGCTAAGACAATTGTATTAATGCGACGAGCGTCACTATTACCATTGCGTAAATGCCAATACTGCATACGTGTAGCAATATCATCTTTAATCACAGAAACAGCTCCCAGCACAGCTTCGTAAACAAGTGCGCTGTCAATCGTGCGAATAAGACCTTGAGTATTTTTTAGCTTTGTTAGTTCAGACTCAGCAATATCAGCTCCAAGCACTTTACGAAGTGATTGCGAAAGTGTCTCTCCCCCAATATCGATAGTTGAAGTATAGAGCAAAGCTCCTTTGTGCACGATACCAATACCAGTGCGAGTCTTACCAAAGTCTACCAGCATAGCTGCTCCTTTTATCCCATGAGGAATCATTGCTCGCGCCACAGCCTGCGCCTCAACTTCAAAAGAAACAGGACGTAGGCCAGATTCAACACAAGCATCAAAATACTTTTGAATCGTTTCTTTAGCGTAGGCCACTACCGACACCTGCACAGAACTTCTCTCTCCATCATCAGGAAGTATTCTGTAATCGAAATAAATATCTCTTGATGGAATAGGAACATTTTCCTCAAGGCGAAATTCTAGCAAACTGCGTATTTCTTTAATGGGAGTATCACGCTTAATTTCAGTTTCAAACAAATAAGCCTTTTCTTCTGGTAATGAAACATTGATTAGCTCGGCTTTAGTTTTTACCTTAAATTCTTTAAGTACTGACACCAGACGTTCACTATTTGTTACCTGTCCGCGCTCGACCGTTCCGCTTGGTATGTCTATGTCACCCCAGCTCACCAACTTTTTTGATTGGTGTGCACGAGAAGATGCTTTTATCATCATGTACTTTAGCGAGGAATCAGAAATATCTACTCCCATAGCTGGCATAGTGAGATAAGTTGGTGGTGGAAAAATTCGAGAAAGATCTAACTTCATATAAAGTACTCTTAGTATACCGAGTGAGGGACATTATTTAAACCAAACCAATACCCACATTGAAGCTTAGTTTGAAAGAATTAACTTTGCTTTCAGAACTACAAAATTTGAAAACAGGCAATAAACCAAAGGTTTACTGTCTGTTTTTGTAAAAATAACACCATTCTAGTTGTGCTAGTAAAAATGTAGAAAAAAATACAAAACACCAACCAACATTAATCCGACTGTCAATATGCCCAGATACTGCTTAATATACTTACCGGCAATCCTACCAAAAGTATGCACACAATAGCCAACTATCGCATATCTAACTCCCCTACCAACAACCGAACCAAAAATAAAAACAAACAAGCTACCCTGCAAAATAGCCGCGGCCCAAGCTGAAAAAGTATAAGGAACCGGTGTCATCGCTCCAATTAGTGTCAGCACGAGAATACTAGAGTCTGTTCCCTGTACCAAGCTATCGAACTGCTCTAATGCAGAAGCACTTAGCCAGCGACTAATCACCTCAAAAAAATACTTTGCTGACAAAAAAGCGGTGACGCCTCCAAGTACTGATGCAGCGGTAGTGACCAAAACGATCTTAACCGTGCGCGTGCGGTCAGACAAAACCGCCGCTGCCAAAAAAGGATCAGTCAAGATCGGAACTGGTAACGCAGCTTCAATGAACGCAACGCCAGCAACAGTTAACAAACCAAGACGAGGGCCTTTTTCACGAGGACCAAACCAACTAAATTTTTGAGACACCATTTCCACTTCAGTCTTTTCTGTCTCAAAAGTATTTTTTTTAAATTCAGGTTCGCCCATGTTTTTATTGTAACAACATTCCAGCAGAGACTTTTTTCTCAGGATGCAATAAAGTAAAATCCTCCCCTTCGCCTCCAGCTACGATCATCGCCTGACTTTCTAAACCGCGGATAGTACGTGTGGGCAAATTAACCACAAATGGACACTGTCTACCGATTACTTCTTCTGGATTAGAAATAAACTCTCGAATACCAGACACAACTTGCCGCGGTGAATCTTCACCCAAATCAACCGAAAGCTTGAGCAGTCTGTCCGCCCCTTCGACCGGCTCAATCGCTAAAATTGTTCCGATACGCATTTCAACTTTTATAAAATCTGCAAACGAAATTTCCATATTAAATATTATTTATCAAACTAAAAACAACTCTAAGCAAACCCTATTCATTCAATTCATCAAACACACTCTTGCCCTGCCCACGACGCAGCCAACTGTCCAGAATAAGAGCGGCGGCGGCGGCGTCTGTGTTGCTGTCTTTACCCTGAATTCGCACAGCTGCTTGGGTGGAATACTGCTCAGGCTCAAGATGAATCGGTAAACCAACCGTCAAAGTTAAGTCGACCATTAGTTTCTCTGCTGCCTGATGTACGCTGTTTGCTTTTCCGCTCTTGTCGAGCGAATGTCCAATAACAATTTCCGCCACTCTTTCTGCGGCCACAATTGATTCAATATTAGATTGCAAATTAGCATCATTTTTAATAACGCTGTGCGGAAAAGCCATTGTTCCCGACTCATCACTTAAAGCAATGCCAACATTTTTAGTACCCATATCAATTCCCATTTTTCGCATCAAAAAAGAATAGCACAGAAGGTGTCGGTAGCAAGCTAAGTAGAAGCAAACAAAACTACAGACTAAGCAGAAGTATTTCCGGTCGATTAAACAAACGCAGAGGTAAACCAACTTCACCCAAACCACAAGTTATAACCAGTGTTCCTTTTTCCTTAAAGTCATACGGGCCCTGATTTGGAAAATATCCTTCTGTTGGTATTACTTTTTTGTATAGCCAAGGAATTCTAATTTGCCCACAATGAGTGTGCCCACTAACTGTTACAACATTTGATAAATCAATCTCGGGGTATTCAAGCAAAACTGTATCTGGATTATGGGCAAGAATAATATTCTTTTTTGTATTATCAATATTTTTAAGAATGTCAGTCTGGTCTTTACCGGCCCAGTGATCACCAAGACCAACAATTGTTAAACCTTTAGCAGCAGAAATTATTTTATTCTCTATATTATTAATTTCTAGATTTTCTAAAACAGATACTAATTCTTTTTCAGGAGAATCATAATCAGGAGGCAAAACATCATGATTACCCAAAACCACATAAGTAGGAAATTTTATATCAGCCAAAGAAGAATGTTCCTTTTTTAAATCTTTCGGATAGTAAGTCAAGTCACCAGGAATTAAAACTGCGTCGATGTTTTCGAGCGTGTTAATTTTAGCCACGACACGCTCCATGTATTTATGATCCTTGTACACTCCTAGATGCTGATCAGAAATAACTACCACTCTTGAATTCCAACCTTTATCTAAATTTATTTCATTAAATCGAATCCAATTCCTTTCAATAAAAAAAGACCAAGCAGTTACCAAACTTCCAGCAAGTAATGTGTAGGCGATAACTTTAATGAAAGTTTGCTCAAGCGGAACGGTAGACAATACTGCAAGTAAAACAACCGCGATAAATACTGAAGAATAGCAAAGATAATAAATAAAAGACTTAGACATGGGCAGAAGTATAGCAGGGGTTTATTATTTGCCCAAAATAAATTTTATATAAAACAAAAAAGCTGGCAATAACTTTTAAATAAAGCTGCCTCGAGCACAAATAGAAAAAGCCCTTAGGGCTTTTTCTATTTGTGCTCTCGCCAGGAGTCGAACCTGGAGCACTGGTACCGCAAACCAGTATTTTATCCATTAAACTACGAGAGCAAACGATTAGTCAAAAGAAAATTCATTTCCTTTTGCGCTGCGAGTGCGGCTCTCGAAACTAATTCTGTAACGAAGTGAAAGAATTAGTTTTCAGTAGAGCAAGTGTTCAGTGAGCAGCAGTAAGCAAAAGAAACAGGTCCTTTTGCGCTTGCGATAGTAGCACAACTTTTATCTTTCGTCATCAATTTATATAGTCTGTTTACAGAACTTTTCTCTTCGAGTATTTTGAATATAAATTTTAAAAGGAGTGGAAAGCAAAGCTTTCCACTCCTTTTAAATCTAAACTCTCTAAAAACCAAACAGTTCCAAAATCTTCACAAACAAAGGTTCCTGCAGATGTTCTTCTTCTAGTTTTTCTTTGAGGATGGTCTCAATATCATCAATGTGATCAGCTGGTATTGGCATGACGATCAGAGGCATTACTTTTTTGTTAGACTTTAACAAAAGCTGCGGGCCACGAGGATCATCTTCATCAATCCAATAACTATCGATAGTCGGAAACGGGTAAGATACTCCTCCCACCTTAATCCCGCGCACGCTCACTGCGTACGGAATAATCGACGGTCGCTTAGCAGCCGCCATCGCTAGCACCCCGCCAGCAATTCCAATCAAAAGAGCAAACAAAACATCTCCCAACATGACAGCCACAACCACCAAAGCTATAATAATTATAGCCAAGGCAAAAAACCAATCATTCCCTTTTTCGACATGATGATGTTCGGGTGCTTCCCAACTAATACTGCGTGGTGACTGATCCATTTGCTAGAATTGTATCATATGCGCCGATAAAATAGTGTACAACTCCGTCAACTTTTGGTACTATCTCAGCCACAGAGCAACGACCGTTCTGTGGCAGATATTCAAAGCAAAACACAATCAATGGAGAGATGGCAGAGTGGTCGAATGCACCGGTCTTGAAAACCGGCGTACGGCAACGTACCGAGGGTTCGAATCCCTCTCTCTCCGCCAAGACAAAATAGCACCCTCACGGGTCTATTTTTTGTTCGCGGGGAGTACGGTTACAGTCTGGGAGACTGTAACATGGGAGTCGGAAAGCAGTTTAAGATACTTTATGAGCGCAGTGAAATAAAGTATCCAAACGCTGCACAGAATCTGTAAGATTCGAATCCTTCTCCGCATCTTCGAGCTAGCACGAGAAACTATGTTTCGTAACGGTTTGATATACTGCACTTATGAATAATAAAAAATCTTTATTTATAGGTCTCATTGTTCTTGGTGCTGCTTGTGTTTTTGTAGCCCATTACTTTATTGGTATCGGAGACCTTGTCTCTATCAAGACTAGCAATTGTCTTCATAAATGTGGCGAAGTGTATGACTGCAAAATGGTCGAGGAAGATTGGAACTTATACTCTGCACGTTGCACCAAAGAATCAAATGTTCAACCTTACAACAATTGCTACCAATCCTGTTGGTAGTATCGATTGTCGTATTTGCTTGAGCTTAGTTAATAACATTAACTATAGAGAAACTATCTGGATAGTAATTATTAAAATAAACAAAACGGCCAACCCAACCTCGACCGTCCACGGCTCTAACTCGAGACTGTTAGCACCTTGCAGCACTTCCATATTCTATTTATTCTGACTCAGTTGGTAAGTAACTATCAAAGTAAATTGCATGGCAAGTATATCCTCCGGGATTTTTTACTAAATAGTCTTGATGGTGATTTTCGGCTACCCAAAACCGCGCCTGTGGCTCGAGGGTGGTGACTACAACATCAGGCCATCTTTCTGACTCGTTGACGATATCGATCATTTCTTCTGCTACCGTCTTTTCTTCCTCATCAGCAAAAAAGATGGCGGAGCGGTAGGATGAACCGCGGTCATTCCCCTGCTGATTCATGGTAGTAGGGTTATGAATCTGGAAGAAGAAATCAAGTAATTTTTTATAGGTAGTTATTTCTGAGTCATAAGTGATTTCAACCGCTTCAGCATGGCCAGGGTGATTTTGATAGGTCGGGTTCTCATTCAAACCGCCGGTGTAGCCGGTTTCCGTATCGATTACCCCGGGCTGACTGCGCAAAAGGTCCTCAAGACCCCAAAAGCAGCCACCAGCAAGTACAGCTTTTTTGTATGTAGACATATTTTTGTTTAATGAATAAGTTTTATAGAAACCCAACTGACTAAGTAGCTTGCTGGTCGAGACAGATTCCGTTTATGCAGTAGCGATCATGCCGGCCAAAGTCTTTCTCTCCGTTACCTTTGCGTTCAGGTCCATCAGGGAAGACATGACCTAAGTGTGCATGACAACCAGCGCACTGAACTTCTGTTCGGTGCATTCCGTGACTGTCATCAGCGATTAATTTGACAGCATCTTTGCTCACAGGGTCAGTAAAAGAAGGCCAGCCTGATCCAGAGTCAAATTTTGTCCCTCCTTCAAATAGTGCTGCATTGCAAACTGCACAGCGAAAGATTCCTTCATTGTCTGCATGCAGAAGCTCGCTTGATCCCGAGGGTTCGGTACCTCCTTGTCGGGCAATGTTATAGAGTTCAGGGTTGTCTTCCTTTAATTCCTTGTCTGTTTTCATGCACTATTTATTATTTCTTTTAATGCTTCAATTATAACAAATGTGTCAAGCGACGAATCAGGCGAGATATAAATTTCATTAAACTATTTATCCATGCTTATTTTGTCTGATCTCAGCTCACAGAGAAAAGTAATTCCTCACTTCGTATCATCATTAGAACTAGCACGAGATACTATGTTTAGTGCTTACGAAAACACAGCCCTCCCGCACCACCATTATCGCCACAAGGACATTTACGACACTCTGTTTCAATAAAATTTGTTTGCGTTTTTGCAAAATGAAATAACTCTAATCTTTCTGTGTATCAATAAGAGCGAAGGAGATGCTGTCAAAGAAAAGCACTCTTTCGTTGTTGCAACATTTGTTAATTTAATTTTAAGAACCTTTATGCTGAAACAATTATTCATCCCTGTCGCCGCTTTTGCTGTCACTGTAACTGCCGCTAGCGCCTTCACTGGTGGAAACATCGCCGATAAGCTAGACCTAACTGAAGAACAAACAACTGCCCTCGAAACAGCACACGAAATGCGTCAAAGTGGAGCCGACAAAGAAGCGGTACTTGCCATTTTGAATGACGCCGGAATAGACAAAGAAGCTATCCGCGCTGCTCGCAAAGAAGTACACACTGACCGTCATGAAAAACGCGAAGCTGTGCACACGGCTCTTGAGAATGGCGACTACAACGCATTCATGGAAGCAGTAGCTGAATCACCTCTGGCTGAAAAAATAACTTCAGAAGCAGACTTTGCTCGCTTGGTAGAAGCACATGAACTAAAGGAAGATGGTGACTATGAAGGAGCGCAAGAAATATTTTCTGAATTAGGAATCGAGCGGGCTGAAAAAGGGGAAAGAAAAGGCCACCACAAAAACAGAATGAATCATTCTGAAGAAGAACAAGCCTAACAACAAAAGAAACAAACTAGAACACGAAACAACTAAACAAAACCGCATTAAACACAAGCTTAGTAGCTTGTGTTTTTTGTTTGGAATAAGCCTTTGCTGTGAATATAAAAAACTCTCTGCCTTCCCTTTCACCTCAAAACTTCTCCACCATAAAACTATGAAATATTTTATTGATTATGTTGTATAAATAAGTAATGCCAGACAACGTAGAATCTGACGAAGAAATAGCGTCAAAGGTCCAATCTGGAGATGTTGAGGCTTTTGGCGAAATTATTAACCGCTACCAAGACAAACTTCGTCGCTATGCTCGCCACTTTTTAAGTGCAGAACATGAAGTCGAAGACTTGGTACAAGATGTGTTTAGCAAAGCCTACATCAACCTACGGTCATTCGATTCTGATCGGCGCTTTTCGCCTTGGATTTATCGCATTGCGCACAATACCTTTGTCAATGAAATACGTCGAAAAAGTCGTTACGGTTTTAATTTTATTGACGCCGATACAATCTTACCAATCCTGGCAGCCCCCGAAACTTCAGATGCTGATGCGATAAATAGCGAACTCGACGCAGAACTCAAAATTCATCTAGCTGCCTTACCGCCGAAGTACCGCGAAGTTTTGGTGCTATTCTATTTTGAGTCACTAAGCTACCAAGAGATTGCCGCTGTTTTAAAAATTCCTCAAAGCACAGTTGGAGTGCGTATGAATCGCGGCCGCACAAAACTCAGAGAAATCTACGATCAAGAAATTAACAAACCTACATCATGACTGACTTCAAACAACAACTCATCGACAAAATAAAGGAAGGTGATCTGGAAATGAAACCTCGCTGGCACTTTGTAGTGCAAACAGCCTTCTTCTTGGCTGGGATAATTCTATCTGCCTTGATTGTGGTTTACCTTTTGAGCTTTATCACTTTTGTTTTGCAACAAAACGGAGCTTGGTTTGCACCTGGCTATGGCTGGCAAGGACTCATGCTTTTCTTGTTGGCTTCGCCGTGGATTATCATCGGATTTTCTTTTCTGTTTTTAGGACTGCTGGTCATACTCGCCCATCGTTACTCTTTTTGCTACGAAAGACCTTTCTTGTACACCCTCCTTGGAGTCTGCTCGATCGCTTTGATGGGAGCATACCTTGCGGAAAGAGCTGAATTCCACCCTCGCATGCACGTCTTTTTGAATCAAAATAATGTCCCTGGATTAGCTCCGATGTACAAGAAGGCAGAAACCAGACCAGCAGCAATAGCGGCTGGCACAATATCTTCGTTTACTGAAAACGGTTTTATGCTCAAGACTGAATCTGACGAAATGATAAGAATCGTTTTCAAACAAAACACAAAATTAGCCCCCGAATGGAAAAATGAAGGGATTAACATAATGGTCTTTGGAAATCGTGCCAGCAACACAATCATCGCCATTGGAGTGCGACCAGAGCGTGAGTTTTTAAAAACAAACAGACAACAAAGAGCCACCAACACCGTAGAGACAAGGAGGTAGTTGTGCAAACTTTCTGTTCTTGCTAACTACACAAAACAAAAAAAACGCCGAGGCGTTTTTTTAATATTTTTAATCTCAACTATTTCGTAGTGTTTTTGATACGATTCGTGATGCGAGACTTTTTTCGGGCGGCTGTATTCTTCTTGATGATTCCACGCTTGGCTGCTTTGTCGATTGCTTTGTAGGCATTCGGTAGAAGTTCTGTTGCTTTTTTTGTGTCACCAGTTGAAACGGCTTTGTTTACCGCTTTTTCAGCCTCTTTCATGGTTCGGTTACGACGCACGTTAAATACGTGCTTGCGCTCTGATCGACGATGGGCTTTTGCTGCTCCTTTAGTAATTGGCATAATGATTATTTAGTGCGCCTACTCTACCGTAGAGAAAGAGAAAAGGCAAGCCTTTTGCCAGCGTGACCAAAGACAGAAAGAATTGTTTACCGTCGTCAAGCAGCGTAAACAATCAGTTCGTGGTACGCTAAGACTAATAATATGATTCGCAGTATTTCAGGAACAATAACCAGCGTTGGAGAAAACAACGTCGTAATAGATGTGCAAGGAGTAGGCTATCTCATTTTTACACCAACGCTGCAAAACACATTTAACGTCGGTGATAAAACGACCTTGCAAACCTATCTCGCAGTTAGAGAAACTGCCCTCGACTTATATGGCTTCCCAACCAGAGCCGAACTTGAAATGTTTGAATTAATTCTTGGTGTACCAAAAGTAGGACCAAAGTCTGCCTTACAAACTCTCTGCCTTGCCACCCCCAACCTTCTGATTGAAGCAGCGCAAAAAAACGACGGTTTATACCTGCACAAAGTTTCAGGCATTGGTAAAAAAACCGCCGAAAACATTACTCTCTTCTTACACGGCAAACTCGATAAACTACCGACAGTGACAAATACCAAAAATGATGCAATCAGTGCCGTTCAAGCTGACGCAATCGACGCACTGATAACACTTGGCTACGAACTCTCCACCGCCCGCGAAACCATACTTGCACTACCAACAAAAGACGCAACCATAAACTCTCTGGTGACTAGAGCGCTAAAACAAATAAAGTAAAATCAAACTGTTAAAAACAGACAGCTAAACAAACTTTAATCAGGTACGTGCATCAAAACTAAATACGTTTTATAATGTCATTATTATGAATACCGAAAACCTCCGAAACAACATCAGGAAAATAATTCCTGCCCCTGCATTCCGCTTTTTTCAACCTTACTATCATAGGTTTTTGGCCTATGCTGGAGCAATCAAATACAAACATCCATCACGTGAAATAACGATCATCGCTATCACGGGAACCAAAGGAAAATCTTCCACCACTGAAATACTCGCACACATCTTGCGAGCCGCTGGTTACAAGACATCTTCTCTTTCAACCATTCAATTCACAATCGGCAACGAAACAGAAGCCAATCTTTATAAGATGACCATGCCAGGCAGGTTTTTTGTGCAGCATTTTTTAAGAAAATCTGTCGATGCTGGCTGCTCCCATGCAGTAATTGAAATGACATCAGAAGGAGCAAAACAATTTCGTCATCTACACCTAGAATTGGATGCGTTGATTTTTACCAACCTTTCGCCAGAGCATATTGAATCACACGGATCTTTTG
>JABAZV010000021.1:0-5992 GCA_018608435.1 Patescibacteria group bacterium
GACTGCTTCTGCTATTTGTGCGCCGGACGAGATGAATAGGGTGAAGATTAGAGTGGCGGCGAGGAGGTTTTTTTTGAGGGAGCTCATAAGGTGGGGGTTATTGGTATAAGGGTATGCTTCTATTGTATAACAGTGATTTGGTTGGGGGGGTTGGTTATGCACAGTTTGTGATTAAAAAGAAAAGCGCCTGGGGCGCTTTTCTTCGTACTGCTATTTTCTATATCTCTTCTAAACAAACACCACGCTCGCAATCGAGTCGCCTGCCCGCATTTTCATTACTCGCACTCCTTGCGTGTCGCGACCAAGAGTCGGAACTTGTTTCAAAGGCAATTTAATAACCTGTCCTTTCTTACTCATGATTACCAGCTCTCCTTCCTTTCGCTCTTCGCCAGTTACAATTAGTCCACTTACGATCTGACCAGTCTTATCAGTAATCTTCGCAGCTTTAATACCTGAGCCAGCTCGTTTTTGCACCTTAAATTCTTTCGCTGGTGTAGCTTTTCCGTATCCATTTTCGGTTACGATCAAAATCTCGCGATCGGCATCAGCTTCTTTAAGCACAGCAGCCGATACGATACAGTCACCCTTCTTGTTGATTTTCATCGCTGCAACACCTGCTGCTGTACGACCCATTTGTCGCACATCACTTTCTTTGAAGCGAATTGATTGACCAGTCTGAGTAATAAGCGAAACTTCATCACTCTTGCCTACAAACATTGCTGCAATCAAGGAGTCGTCATCTTTAAGAGTGATCGAGATTAAACCATTGCGACGAACATCTTTGAAAGCAGCTGCGTCAGACTTCTTAACCACGCCGTCTTTGGTAACCATCATCAAACTCCAGTCTCCTCCCCATTCCTCGTTACGCACAGCCAACACAGACGTTACTTTTTCCTCGCTTTCAAGCGAGAGGAAATTCATAATGGACTTACCTTTAGTAGCACGCCTGCCTTCAGGGATTTCATACATCTTGCACTTGAATACTTTTCCAGCGTCGGTGAAGAACAACAAATCGCTGTGTGAAGATGTCGTCAAAAGCGTTGTTACTATATCTTCTTCTTTGGTATTTAAATCAACTACACCAACACCGCCACGCCTCTGAGACTTGTACTCGAGCGGATTAGTACGCTTTACATAGCCTCCTTTAGTAAGCACAAGCACTGACTCTTCGTCCGGCACCAAGTCTTCAGGATTAATCTGCTTCACACCTCCTTTAACGATTTTTGTACGCCTGTCGTCTCCGTATTTGTCAGACATTTCTGTCAGCTCAGTCTTAATGATATTCATCATTTTAACCTTACTTTTAAGGATACTTTCTAGTTCCTTAATAAGTTTTTGCACAGCGGCCAACTCTTCTTCGATCTTCTTGCGCTCTAGTCCAGCCAGTTTTTGCAAGCGCATGTCGAGAATCGCCTGTGCTTGAACATCGGAGAATTTAAAGGCTTTTTTAAGTTCAGCATGAGCAGTCGGCACATCTTTAGCAGCTCGAATGAGCTTGATGATTTCGTCGATATGATCAAGCGCTTTCTTAAGCCCGAGCAAAACATGCTCGCGGTCTTTGGCTTTGCCTAAGTCGTATTCGGTTCTTCTGCGCACAACTTCAACACGGTGTTTTATGTATTCTTCAATGATTGTCTTGAGTGACAAAGTTTGCGGTACACCATCCACTAGCGCCACCATGTTGTAATGGAAAGTATCCTCAAGCTGAGTGTGCTTGTACAGTTTGTTGAGGACAGTTTGTGGCTGGGCGCCGGTCTTCAGGTCGATCACAACTCGAATATCATCAGTCGATTCATCGCGCATTTCTCTAATGCCTTCAATCCTTTTCTCACGCACTAAATTAGCGATCTTTTCCTGCATGTCTGCCTTGTTAACACGGAAAGGAATAGAAGTGATAATAATTGAAAAACCACGTTTGTTTTCAACGATTTCAGCCTCACCACGTACAACCACTCCACCGCGACCATTAGCATATGCTTGGGCGATAGCGTTTTTATCAAAAGCGATTGCTCCCATTGGAAAATCTGGACCTTTGATATGTTTCAGAAGGTCATCGGTAGAAGCCTTAGGATCATCAATCATGTGGATCGTAGCGGCGATTACTTCACGCAAGTTGTGTGGCGGGATGTTAGTTGCCATTCCAACTGCAATTCCAAGACCGCCCATAAGGAGGAGGTTTGGAGCTGCCGCTGGTAGAACCTTTGGTTCTCTTTTAGTACCATCAAAGTTTGGCGCCCAGTCGACCGTGTCTTTTTCTAAGTCACGCAAAAGCTCCTCGGATATCTTTGACATCTTTGCCTCGGTATAACGGTAAGCAGCAGCACTGTCTCCGTCGATCGAACCAAAGTTTCCTTGCCCTATAACCAGCGGATACCGTGTCACAAAAGACTGCGCCAACTTCACCATTGATTCATATACAGCTGTGTCACCATGAGGGTGAAAACTACCCAAAACGTCTCCAACTACTGTAGCTGATTTCTTGAATCTAGCTGTAGAAGTAAGACCATTTAGACGCATCGAATAGAGAATTCGTCTGTGCACAGGCTTTAGACCATCACGCACATCAGGCAAAGCACGCGATGTTATCACCGACATCGCGTAGTTTAGGTACGCTGTTTCCATCTCACTAGCAATGCTTTGCGGGACGATTTTTCCGGTATGAGCTTCTGGTTCTGGCGTTGTTGATTTTTTCGGCATACTCGAGATTGATAACTAATTCAGTCAATAAACGTGGTGCAGTATAGCATGTTAAGAAGTGTTTGGGCAGGTGAGAAAAGGACGGAACCATAGGTTCCGTCCTTTTCTCACAAAACTTCACGTTGTATAAAAAACAACATCATTCTTTACTCAGTCGCTTCAGCTGTTTCGGCCGTGCTCGACGCACTCGGCACAGCAACAATCCTCACTGCATTTGGTGCAGGTTTTACATCTAACTCAGCGTTGTAAACTGATGAAGGATCTTCGATAGCTTGATCAACCATAGAACCAAGGTCGAACTCTTCACTTTCAGAGGTGCTAGCCGTACCTGTTTCTTCGGCACTTAAATCTGTTTTTATTTCTTCGACCGTACTTTTAAGATTACCAAGCTCACTAGTAATATCTTTAAAAACAGAGAAAAAACTCCGCTCTTCACCGTCGGCTGTTATTCCACTCGCTACAGAGGATATTTTAGCGGGCACGTGCCAAAGCCAGACGCCACCAATCATAAGCGCAAAAACAAAAGAACTTACCAATGCAATATTGTCACGCACATGTTCAGGCTTGTTGCGAATTGATTTGATTATATTTCTTATCATATAGAACTGGCTTTATATTGATTTTGCTGAAAACAAAAACAAACAGCAACAAAGAAGATAATGTGCGCAACCAATTTATGCCTTCAACACAACCACATCGCCAGACATTTCTGAAACAGCTTTTGGCTTTAAAGTTACCTTATCTTCTGCTTTCAAACCTTCTTTACTTTCTTCCTTCAAGAAAGTATCTAACGCTACCGCATCGTATTGCATCGGAATCACTAATTTTGCCTCAAGCTTAACCGCTAATTTACTTGCCTGCGGAACCTCTAGTACGTCACCACCACCGATTGGTAGGAATAATATATCAATATTACCAAGATTACTCATGATCTTAGGATCAATCTCAGGACTAGCTAGCGAACCTAAAAACACTAGATTCATTCCTTCCATTAAAACTTTGTAGATTGTGTTTTGATATGTCTTTTTTTCGTATATTGTTTCTACTCCAAAGGCACTAACCATTACCTCTCCCACTTCGTACTCACCAGGACCATCAATAACAAAAGGCTTTTTAGCTCCATGAGTTACTTGATCAACACCATTAAAGTCTGGATGCCAGAGTGACACCAAAGCGACGTCTGTACCGAATTTTACTGGATCAAGTTTAGATTTTTTGGAAATTGGATTGTAGGTCAAAACCATTCCGCCAAAGGTAATCTTGAAACATTGTCCACCGTGATATGTGATAACCATAATGAAGGTAGTATACGACACTAGACTGCTGGTGGCAAAGGGTGGGGCGCAAAGCGCCCCACCCTTTGCCACCAGCAGTCGTCTCCACGATTTTTTCCTTAAGCACAAAGCATAAACGCAATAAAACACACCATTCATAATGTTATTTTTCCATAGACAAAGCATACAGCTGTGATATAGTGCCGACACCATTTGGAGACTATCTAAAACCTAGCCAAGCTGTTGAAGTAACAGTGAGTTAGGACAAAGATTCTTCTCAGGTATTAATAGTCTCTAGCGGCACACGTTTAACCCTGCACTCAAGAACAACGGCCGGTGTCGGGTGGAGGGAGGGAAACCAAAGGTTTCCCTCCCTCCACCCCCACTTCGCGCAACGGTTGTGCAGACGCGTGTCGTCGGATTTAATTACTGTCCCTAATCTCACTCTGTTTAATGTGGAAACACATACAACAAAGCGCTAATTAGTTCAGTACAAACAATATAATTATGTCAGAAGCAACCCTGACACTCATGCGAGAAGGTCTCATGAGTGCGTACGTAGAAAACGTACCGACACTACCTCAAGAAGGTGAAGTAATTGAAGGAACTGTCTCGGCTATCGGTCGAGCGAAGGTATACATCGAAATTCCAAGTATTGGAACCGGTGTTATTTATGGCCGTGAATACATGAATGCGCGAGATATTTTGCGCAAAGTACACATCGGTGACAGCATCGAGTCAAAGGTAGTAATGAGCGAAAACGAAGATGGCTACATCGAACTTTCACTCAAAGAAGCACGACAAGCTCTCATCTGGTCAGATGCTGAAGCAGCAGTTAAGGGTGGTGCTGTAATGAGTCTAGAAGTTAAAGAAGCCAACAAAGGTGGACTTATTATTGAATGGCAAGGAATCCAAGGTTTCCTTCCAGCATCACAACTCTCAGCCCAGAACTACCCACGCGTAACCGATGGTGACAAGGATAAAATCCTAATGGCTCTCAACGAGCTGATCGGGAAAAACCTAAACGTAGTAATGATCACAGCAGATCCAAAAGAAAATAAGCTTATTTTCTCAGAAAAAGGATTGGAAGAAAAACAAGAAAAAGAAGAGAAGATCAACAAGTACGATGTTGGTGCAGTGGTTGAGGGAGAAATCACAGGCGCAGTCGACTTTGGCGTATTCGTAAAACTAGAACCAGGACTTGAAGGTCTCGTACATATTTCAGAACTAGACTGGGGCTTGGTTGAAGACACCAAAACTCTCTACAAGATTGGCGACAAAGTTAGCGTGAAAGTTATCGAAGTGAAAGACAACAAAGTTTCACTATCTATCAAGCAACTTAAAGAAAACCCATGGGTTGGCGCAGCACGCAAATACAAGAAAGACGAGTTGGTTGACGGCGTTGTTATCAAATACAATCGCCACGGCGCCCTTGCTTCAATCGAAGAAGGTGTAGCTGGACTAGTACATGTTTCTGAATTTGAAACCGAAGAAAAGCTGAAAGAAGCTCTTTCTCTCGGCACAGTATACAAATTCAAAATCTCTCTCTTTGAACCTGAAGAACAAAAAATGACACTTTCTTTCAAGGAAGTGGCACAAGCTTAAAGAAAAGATAAAGATGCCAATCGGCACGAAAAAAGGCTCTCAAAGAGAGCCTTTTTTCGTGCCGCAGCCTCCCTCGTTCCCAGTGTCACTAAAACCTTCTGACAAACACATGTCTTGCTGATAACGCCATTTATTAGTATTATTAAACTATGTCAAGTGCAACCTTGGAACTCTACAACGCGCTTATAGAAGCTGGTGTAGATAAAGAAAAAGCTGAAGCTGCTGCCAAAGCGGTTGTTTCGCGCGAAGAAGCAAAAGAACTTGCTACCAAAACCGACCTAATCCGCACCGAGAACAAACTCATTATGTGGATGGTTGGATTGCACATTGCCTCACTCGGCTTCCTGATCGCTTCGCTAAACAAATTATCTTAGCTTTGATGTATATAAGGATCAATTCAGTCTAAATAAAAAGGC
>JABAZV010000021.1:6002-36133 GCA_018608435.1 Patescibacteria group bacterium
TTTTTATGTTTTTCTCATATTAATTAACTTTATTCATCGCTACCTGTACTCCGTCTTTCACAATCAGTTCCAAAGCTTCATTTGCTTTCACAAACACTGCTGGCAACTGCTGGCGTTCTAATACCGAAAAAGTTTTGAGCACAAACTTCTCCAAAGCGCCGCCGCCAGCCGGACGCACAACTCGACCAGTCAAAAACTGCTTCGGAGCAATTCCAATTCTAATACGAACAAAATCTTTACTACTGAGAGTAGAGATAATGGAAGACACTCCATTATTTCCTCCCGCTCCTTTTCCGTGAGAAATTTTTACTTCACCAAAAGGTAAATCAATATCGTCATGAACTACTATAAAGTCCTCAGGTTTAGCAGCGTGCTTTTTACAAACATACTGCACGGTTTCGCCTGATCGATTCATGAAAGTTTCAGGCAGCAAAAGCTCAGTCTCCTCGCCCATTATTGCTCCGTGAGCATAAAAGGCTTTTGCTCCTTTACTTTTAGACCAGTCTGGAAAAACACCTTCAGCACGAACAGTCTCAACAAACATCCGCCCAACGTTATGTCGAGTCTTTTCGTATTTTTCTCCAGGGTTTCCTAGTCCAATAATATATTGCATTGTTGTCATTGTACTCAAACGCAACAATTCAGCAAATGTTTCTGTCACAAAAATACATTAAATAAATCTCGTAGCAATGAAATTTTTTGCTCAAGCAAGACGTAAACTTCTTTCTTACTCCACACCAAATCAACAACTCTCCCACTCAAACTTAAAACAATCCCTATTACTAGCCATATTTAACAAGTTTGTTTTCGGCTCTTAAATTTCGTATAATAGGGACGAATCAAGTACCAGCAGCTTAGTTTTCTCATCAATAATATATGTCGGAACAACCTTCATCCGAACCAAGGAACACAGTCAATCAAGACCAGCAGCCACAGAGTGTTTTATCTGGTCTTGCCGAGATTATCCGTTTTGCGATAATTGCGATTTTAATCGTTGTCCCTGTGCGCATGTTCATTGCTCAGCCGTTTATTGTTTCTGGAGCATCGATGGACGACACTTTTCATACCGGCGAATATCTTATTATTGATCAAGTAAGCTATCACTTCGAACAACCTGATCGTGGCGACATTGTAGTCTTCCGCTATCCGCGTGATCCGTCTAAATTTTTTATTAAGCGTGTCATCGGTCTACCAGGAGACGAAGTGAATATAGAAAACAGCGTTGTTACAATCACCAATCAAGAACACCCTGAAGGATTCGTGCTTGAAGAACCTTATGTTCAAACCATGTCCCCTGCTCCAGCCATGTCCGAGTCACTGGGCGATCGCGAATTCTTTGTCATGGGCGACAATCGAGACCAGAGCTCCGACTCGCGTAGCTGGGGCATACTCCAAGAAGACCGTATTGTCGGGCGTGCTTTGGTACGACTTTTCCCTCCTACCATGGTCGATTTCATGCCGGGCGATGTCAGCATTGATGAAAGCTTATTAGAACCACAAACAATATTGCGATAATAAAACCACTTATGTCTACTACTCTTTCTCCTACCAAATTTCTACAAGTTGCTGGCGACACCGCTCAGTTCTTTGGCTTTCAAACCATCAATCAACTCAAGAAAAACCCTGAATGTAGAAAATGCCCAGATCGCAGGGCTCACTCAGTGACAGGAACAAATAAACGACTCGATGCACAAAGTGGACTTTTGTGCAGCGCCACGGCTACTTTTTGTGACGAAAAACTACACGCTCTAGAAAAACCAGTTTTACTTTACTCGGTTGAAAAAGTTCCTCGTTCCGGCGAAACTGCTGTAACTTTTCACGTATTTAATGTTGAGCGCAGTATCGCAGAAGTAATGCTTATCCACGCTACGAGAGCACTTGTCGGTGAGCTTGGCTATAAGGAACATACTGTCCGCATCAACTCTCTAGGCGATAGCGACTCAGTCACCCGCTTCAGCCGTGAACTGGCAAACTTCTTGCGCAAAAACATCAACAACATCCCACCAAACGTGCGCGAGTTAATGAAAGAACATCCTCTCACTGCACTAACGAGCCTGGTGAGAGAAGATCATGAACTATCTTTCGGCAGCCCTAGTCCGCTCGAGTACCTGAGTGACCCGAGTCGCAAACACTTCCGTGAAATTGTCGAATATCTCGATATGAGCGAAACCCCTTACGAAATCGATCCACGCATTCTCGGTCATCATGAATGTTATTCAAACACACTTTTCTCTTTTAATATTCCGACTGAAGAAGGCACAGAAGACACAATCACAGTCGAAGGAGGAAGATTCGATGAATTCGTCGCACGCACTACAAACGAGCGCACTCCGGCTGTTGGTGCAGTAGTAACCCTAAAGAATAGCAAAGCTCCAGAACGCAGTCCTCGAACCAAAGCCTCTAATCCTTCAGTGTATGTCGTACACCTCGGTTTTGGACCAAAGATCCGCAGCTTAATGCTAATAGATTCGTTACGACAAGCTGGCATCCCTACTCACCACAATCTTGCTAGCGACTCCCTTTCAGAACAACTCCGCGACGCCGAAAGACGCGAAGTTCCATACACAGTAATCATCGGGCAAAAAGAGTATGTCGAGGACACAGTAATTTTCCGCGACATGAACCAGCAAAATCAAGAATACCTAGAACACAAAACCCTGATGCGAAGACTGAAGAGGAAGCTGGCTGTTTAAAGAAAGAATATTTTAACGCAATCCACAAGAAGATTTTAATACGCGACACCTAAGGTGTCGCGTATTAACGATTACTGTCAATGATTAAATTGAAAAATATAACACCTGGTTATCTGTCATGATTTACACAATCTGCATGTAGTTTTTTAATAGAAAAAGTCCCAGTAAGAGTTCGTTCCAATTCACCTAAGAGAAGCAGAGATTTTGTAAGGTACACAGAATACGATCATAAAATAAAAGTACTCAGGATATCAATAGTCCTTACTATTTACTTTTTTCAATATCGATCACTGCTTTGTTTTTCATGGATGAAACTTGGGTATATTTATATTTTGGGCTCTGATCATTATTTGAATCTTTGCTGTAGATCACTGTTATAGAGGAATAGGTTGACACAAAGACTACTTCAGTCGCAATGAAAACTCTCCCTTAGACCGCCAACCGAAAAACTGCCACCATTCAAGCCACCACTTCCGTGGCTTTCTTTTTATACTTAAAGCTCCAAGAGCGCTTTTATACCAAATTACAGCAACACAACACATTACTTAGATTAAAGCACTTGCACCTTCTGTCACAAAGTGTTATTCTCTCCCCCACATATGGCAACAAACGTACAAGTAGAAAAGAACAATAACGAAAGCAGCGCGAACGTAATTCGTCGTTTTACTAAGCGCGTTCAGGGTGCTGGCATTGTGCAGAAAGTTCGTAAAGGACGATACTTCTCACGTGCTAAAAGCAGCAACGTACAGCGCGAAGCAAAACTTAAAAAACTAGACAAGCGAGTAGAATACGAAAAACAAATCAAGCTTGGTAAGATTCAAGAGTTTAGAGGCCGAAGGCGATAAGTTACAAACTGCAATCACAAAAAGAACGCTGGATAAATCCAGCGTTCTTTTTGTTTATCTAAACAACACAGCTGTCGCCAACCACCCTGATCAACTGCATTAAACCATTCTCCATCAGCAACCTAAATGCTATAATACCCGCATGAGTAATTTCTCCATCGAAAGCACTGTTAAACGTTATCCTGAAAACTATCCCTACGAAGTTATGCGCGACAGCATTCTCGGCAAGCGTTATAATCTATCTCTTGTTTTCATTGGCACAGCTCGCGCTGCTGGCTTAAACGAAAACTACCGAAAGAAATCTTACGTTCCCAATGTTCTCTCCTTTCCTCTCTCAGAAAAATCTGGCGAAATATACATCTGCCCTCACATCGCCAAGCGCGAAGCAAATAAATTCAACCTTTCAGAAGACGGCTACATCGCTTATCTTTTTATTCATGGCTGTTTGCATTTGAAAGGACACGATCATAGCGATACAATGGATAAGCAAGAACAAAAATATCTTAAGGTATTCAAAATTTCTTAATTTATGGCAGATCACATTATCACTGGAATTGATGTTGGCACTTACCACGTAAAAGTGGCGATTGCTCGCCTGCCAAAAAAAGGTAGCAAACCAGAAATAATCGGAACGGGTTTGGCTGAAAGTCGTGGTCTGAGAAACGGTTATATAGTGAACGAGGCAGAAGCAGCACGCAGTGTTAAAAGTGCTATTATTCAAGCAGAAAAGTCAGCTGGCGTGAGCGTTAAGAGAGCTCATGTTGCGATCGGCAGTATCGGTATTGAAGAAATGTATTCTCACGGCGAAATAATTCCCACTCGCGCTGACTCTGAAGTAACAACCACAGACCTCGAAAAAGTAATGCAAGATAGTGAAGAAAGAATAATGGACCACATTCCCAACCGTCGTGTCTTGCACAGTATTCCACTCAGATATTTGGTAGATGGAACAGAGGTACTAGGGCAAGCAGAAGGCCTTAAAGGCACAAAGCTTGAGGTAGACAGCTTGTTTATCACTACGCTTGAACAACACGTGCAAATACTCATCACTACCATCGAGAAGCTTGGTATCTATGTTGAAGATGTTATCGCAGCACCTTTAGCTGCCAGCTTTGTGATGCTTTCAAAAGCACAGAAACGTGCCGGCTGTTTACTCGTAAACATCGGCGCTGAAACCACATCAATCGTTGTCTTTGAAGACACTACGCCAATCTCGCTTAAGATTCTCCCTATTGGCTCGAGCGACATCACTAACGACATCGCACTTGGACTTCGTATTCCACTCGAAGACGCAGAAAAGATTAAACGCGGAAACATGATCAGTGCCCGCTACTCAAAAAAGCGCTTAGACGAAATCATTGAACAACGTCTCAAGACGATTTTCACACAAGTTGACGAACACTTAAAAAACATCAAACGTGACGGACTTCTTCCAGCCGGAGCGATCTTGACAGGAGGCGGTTCAAACGTACACTCTTCAGTCGACACTGCAAAGTACACTCTTGACCTCCCGGCCAGATTAGCCACACTTGAGATTGGTAAAAAAACAAAAATTCGTGAAGCATCATGGGCAGTGGCTTACGGTCTTTGTATGTGGGGTGCGAGCGACACAGAAGAAGTGTCTACTATCGGGGTCGTGAAACGAACGCATCGCAGTGTTCTGTCTTGGTTTAGTCAGTTTCTTCCGTAGACTACCTCCACTTATTTATAGATAACAAATAACACACAAAGTACTCTTGTCTTACGAGATTAGTAAATACACATAATAACTATATTATAAGCCGTTTATTTAACATACAGATCTAAACTGTCAAACACACGTTTTTCATTTGTGTCAATATGGTGACAGATTTTTCAAGGGCGTGTATGATATGTGTATTAGTAGTGCGGGACAGGACAATCCTCCGCAACTCTATACTTCAATAGATAAAATAGAAACAAATTTCAGTATGGAACAAATAAAATCAGACGTGGAATCATTTGCTCGGATTCGAGTCGTAGGTGTTGGAGGTTCAGGCTGTAATGCAGTCAACCACATGGTGTCTACAAAGGTTAAAGGAGTTGAGTTTATCTCAGTCAACAGTGACGCCCAAGACTTGCATCATTCTATGGCCAAGAAGAAAATTCACATTGGCAAGAATCTTACCCGTGGTCTAGGAGCAGGTGGAAATCCTGAGATGGGAAAAAGGGCAGCTGAGGAAACTCGTGAAGAAGTTTCAAACGCGATCAAAGGATCAGACATGGTGTTCATCACAGGCGGAATGGGTGGCGGTACAGGCACAGGATCAGCACCAGTTGTTGCAAAAATTGCTCGCGACAGCGGAGCTCTTACTGTCGGAGTAGTAACTAAACCTTTCCTGTTTGAAGGACAAGAAAGAATGCGTTTGGCTCTACAAGGAATCGAAGACCTCAAGGACGAAGTTGATGCACTTATCATCATTCCAAACGATCGACTGCTAGCAATCGTTGACAAAGAAACAACCGTGCAAAATGCTTTTGAACAATGTGACAATATTTTGAAGCAAGCTGTCGAAGGTATTTCTGACCTGATCACAATGCCTGGTATTATTAACGTTGACTTTGCCGACATCCGTAGTGTTATGGAAAATGCCGGATCAGCTCTTATGGGTGTCGGAATTTCTTCGGGCGAAAAACGTGCTGAAGAAGCAGCCCAAGCTGCTATCAATTCCCCACTACTTGAAGTTTCTATCTCTGGTGCAAAGGGCGTACTCTTTGCGATTGCAGGTGGCGAAGATCTTGGTATGCTTGAGGTGCAAGAAGCAGCTCGTGTTATTACAGAATCAATTGATCCTCAAGCTCGAGTAATCTTTGGTGCGATTCGAGATGAAAAACTGAAGAAGAATGAACTCAAAGTAACTGTTATAGCAACTGGTTTTCCTGAAGGGGACGACAGCAACAACGCTTACAGCATTTCACGGCGAGCTCCTCTTGCTACAGAATCAACACCTTCTCCATCAGAGGATATGATGCCTAAGTCTGCAGTAAGTTCTACCGAAAAAGAAATTGAATCAAGCAAAGGAAAGATATTTAACTCCCTACCAAGAAAGCAAGAACCTAATAAGGTTAACTCAGCTAAAACTGATGACGCTCCAAAACGTCACGACCCACGTCCTGTCGATCCAGCAGATGACGATGATGATGACTGGGGTGCTGTGCCTGCATTCTTGCGTCGATCGAAGTTAAAGTAAACTTGTTCGCTTGAATATATTTAAATAGACGACACCTTCAGGTGCCGTCTATTTTTAATATTTCTCATCCAAAACAGACCAACTTATGACTTTCATAATATGTTATCCTGTTCTTGTTATTTTATTTGACACAACTTTAAAAACTACGACAGTTATGTACGACCTTCTAATTATTGGTGGCGGACCAGCCGGAACATCAGCTGGTGTATACGCATCACGCAAGCAACTAAAAACACTTTTCGTAACTGAAGACTGGGGTGGTCAGAGTACTGTTTCAACCGACATCCAGAACTGGATTGGTTCACCCTCTATTAGCGGCAGCGACTTGGCCGACAGCTTCAAAACTCACCTCGAAACCTACGCTGGAGACGTTGTAACAATTGCTTCAGGCAAAAGAGTTGTAAAGCTAGAAAAAACTGAAGAAGGATACGAAGCAACCTTGTCTGACGAAAGTGTCCATCAAGCAAAAGCGGTTCTAATTTGTGCCGGATCAAAACGAAGACAATTAGAAGTTGCAGGGGCAGAAGAATTCGAACACAAAGGACTCACCTATTGCGCCAGCTGTGATGGACCGATTTTTGCTGGCCAAGACGTGGCTGTAATTGGCGGAGGAAACGCCGGCTTTGAATCCGCAGCCCAACTACTAGCTTACGCCAAGAGTGTGACTCTACTTCAATATCGCGACGCCTACAAAGCCGACCCAGTTACCGTAGAAAAAGTTCTCGCACACGAAAACATGACCGGGATCCTAAACGCCGAAACAGCAAGAGTCGAGGGCGAATCGTTTGTAAATGGATTAGTATACAAAGACAAAATTTCTGGCGAAGAAGTAAAGCTTTCCGTCAGTGGAGTTTTTGTAGAAATTGGCATGATTCCAAACACTGATTTTGCAGCCCACCTCGTTGATCTAGACGACTACAAAAGAGTAAAGATTGATCCGTGGACCCAGCAAACTTCAGCCAAAAATATCTGGGCGGCTGGAGACTGCACAAACATTAAGTACCACCAGAACAACATCGCCGCTGGCGACGCTGTACGCGCACTAGAGGACATTTACGTCACCTTGAAGACAAAGTAGCAAGAAGATAAACAAAACTGCACGACAAGGCTTATAGAGCCTTTTCGTGCAGTTTTTGTTTATTTGAGAAAACTTTAATTGTACAAAGAAAAAACACCCTTGCGGGTGCTTTTGCTTTGTACAACGTAGAGCTTCGGCCTGCGCGCATTTGCCCGTAGCCGCGGGCTAAGTATTTGATACTTCACCACCGCGCAAACCTAAACATAGGTTCTCATATTGGAGAGATAAGTCAAACTATAGATTAAAGCCATATACAAGGCCTTTCTGTGGATAAATTGTGTACAAGTGTGTATATAAGTCGGGTAAAAGTCAGTGCATAAAGTTGGATATAAGTCTGAGTGGTCTTTTATGTAAAATCTTCTGGTGTACAAAAAGGGTTTATAAACAAGACTTTTTTTGCTGCAAACTTCCTTTATTTGACAATAAAATATGAACTAGGAATAAGCATAAGCTTGACAAGATATGATACCAGCGTAGCATTAGTAGTATCGTATAAATGAACTGACCTAGTCAAGCATGACATAATCAGAATCATTCACCACAATTCTGATCACCTTGTTTCTCTATACGAAACAACGTAGAGCTGAAACACTCTTGTCTCACGCTCAATTACATTTTTATTATAAATAACTCACGCAGCGTGAGACGAGAGTACTATCCTTTATCAGCGTTAATATATACGCATATGATTAGGTTCTACTCTCTTTTTGTAACTGATGACAATCCACTTTCAAGCCAACGTAGCCATCGACTTAATTTATTTCATGACCTCACTCTTCACCACAACACAAGTGAAACTGTGAATTTCTTGCTGCAAACACCACTATCAAAAAAGCAAGAACAGCAACTAAATCTTATTTTTGACCCAGACGCCCTAGAGGTTGAAGATGTAACAATTAAGACATACAAACACCAAAGTTTAATCACTGTCACTTTAACACCACAAGTAATAGGTTCGGTCAAAATTGGTTTTGCCGTGCCTCAGACTGACCATTTGCACAAGCGTCGTCTGCGGCAAGTGCGCACTCCTCTTGCTTCTATACCTTATGCAAGTCTTCAACAGAAACAAGCTGTAGCAGAAAAAGTACCTGCAGCAGCTGTTTCCACGATACTGCTAGGCTTATAGCAAACCAAAGCGGTAATAGAAGTAACAAACGGCGGCATCCTAAAGGTGCCGCCGTTTGTTACTTCTCAATCCACCCTTCTTACCCCGCAAAAAACGTTCCCACAAAGTAAGCCAAAACGGCGGCTGTTCCACCCACCAGCACCACCTCAATAAGCGAGCTACGCAAACGATCACCAATCACTCGCCACTTCAAAACTCCCAACATGATCAAAGCGGCAAATGTTCCCACTGAAGAGTAGAAAAAAGTTGTTGCCGCATCGCCGTCAGATTGCACAATAAATGGCAAGAGCGGAATTGCGCCAAACACCAAAAATGAGAAGAAAGTAGCCAAGCCAGTGTAAACCTCATTTTCAGACCTCGGGTCAGACATCTCCTGCTTGTGCTGCATCATAAAGTCGAGCCAGTATTGTTCATTGTGTTTATATATTCCGGCTAAAACTACAGAGTCTTCTTCCGAAAAACCTTTACCTTTCAAAATACTCAAAGTTGTTTCTGTTTCCTCTGCTGCGTTTGTTTTTATATTAGCAAGCTCAGACTTCCTCTGCACCAGATACAAATCTTTTTCAGATCGCACAGACAAAAAGTTGCCAAGCCCCATAGATGCAGCATCAGCAAAGAGATTAGCTAAGCCAAACAAAAGTACTACCACAAACGAAAACTGGGTAGCTTCGTTTCCTGAAAGCGAAGCTCCAGCAAAACCTGAAACAACGGCAAAGGTAGTGACAATACCGTCAATACCGCCATAAATCACCTCTTTAAAATAATCTTTAAGCACTGTCTTAAAGCGTTTTATCATCATATTCATACGCGCGCATAGTAACACACATTTACTACAAAATATGGCAGGCAGTTACAAACTATCCACAGAAACAATCTCATTCCCGCAAATATTTTCAAATTGCATAAATTAATGTAATTGCTCTAGATTTTTTTTCATTTTTTGGTATGATATTGCGCACTTGCGGAATTAGCTTGATATTGAGTTCACAAGCTCCACAGTATATTTGGTCCCATCGTCTAATGGTTAGGACGCCAGGTTTTCATCCTGGAAATCGGAGTTCGATTCTCCGTGGGATCACAGATTTTTAGAGCTTATTTTAAGACACAATTTTTATACCCAAAGGGACGGGTTGGAAACTTTTGTGTGCTAGTATTTATATTATGGAAGATTTTACTCCCGCAGAAGATATTGATGAGATGACTTTAAATCAGATGAATAATATGAGATTTGAAAGTATGACTGATTCTCTGTTATGGCCATTGTCTATACTGCTATCCATTTTTATTTTATGGGGAATTGTCCAGATTTACAGAAAAACAAACAGGAAGTCTGGGGTAGTGAAAATTGTAATATGCACTTTTTTACTAGCATTATTATGGGTTCTTAGTGTCTATTTCCATAATGCTGGTTTGGCTCCATTGAATCTTGTAGTTTAATTACCACAAGATAATCATCTCACTGACATCTCTTTCCCAAACTCCTCTCACCTCTTCATCTCCTTAACTAATTGGTTCCAATTCTGTCGCATTTGTGTGGCTCCGCCTAGACTCTCCTAGGCGGAGACGACACAACTTTTGGTATACTTGCCGTATGAAGTTTTCAAAATTATTTAAAGTTAAAAAGGGTAAATTGGGCACATTAAAAGATTGGTTTGAAGTTTTGAGTGGAGACAGGAAAGATGAAGCAATAGCGACGTTTGAATATGAGAATGTTTCTAGAGAGGTTTTTGTTTTATTTCAGGGACACGAAGGAGATCACTATGTCATCGGACTGAATGAAGTTACAGGCGAACATAAAAAAGGAGATCCCGAGGTAAAAATAAATCGAGAACATACAAAGATTTTAAATGAATGTTTAGAACCTGTCTCAGATAGAGGAGAGGTTTTGTTAGATTTGAATATTTTAAAAGTTCCTGCTGAACAAAATATCGACAACTGATGCTAGTTGTGTAACAAACGATATTTACTCTGGGTCACAAATCAACTTTTACGACAAAGCTTTCCTGATGTTATCTTCTTGCCATCCAGCATTTTGGAGATTGGTACTAATAGTATCGTCAGTGTAGCCAGCTGCTCTTTGCGATTCAACATAATCAACTAGCTCTAGATGGGCTGACTTTGGCACAATCGGTGTCTCGGTAGCGGTCGTTGTGTTTGATTGAAATTGGTTCTGATTTTTTAAAACACCCGTAGCTGCATTATTGATTAGATCTTGAATTCGTTGTGGCGTCAGAGCTGGAACATCACTTAAATCAACGTAATAATTATCGTAGTTTGAAGGATTCAAATACACATCAATTGGAAGCGCTGCTTTTTGCATGTCCATACCAATCAACCCAGCTGGAATACCAACCAATTTGTCACTGACATACTCTTTCACCTCGCTGTTTTGACCCGGAGCTGCTACAACAAGTTGATAATGAGATTGCTTACCATTTTTCACTCTTATATCAACGAGAACACCAGCTACCTTCTGACCAGAATTAGTTAGTTTTTTAATGTCTGCAGTTCTTTTAAGAGATTTAACAAAAGAAAAGATTCCACCTCCGATAAACAATAGTCCTACGATCCGAAAGAGAGCCATTATCCAAAATGGACCATCGCTTACCGATGCAATTGCCTTACCTTTTGAAGGATCGCCAGGCTCATAAGAGACTTTATGCACCGCTCCGATACTTGGCTGACCAGAGGAGGTAAATCCAGTCGTAGCTCGATACTCCTCGCCATCGACACTATATTCAACAATTGGAGCATAGGTGTTACCACCGTCACTGTTTTGTGTTGTTCGAATATCAATCACCCTCCCCTCTACCACAATGTTATCGCCGGTAAACTGCGATTCGCCAATCATAAAGTAACCCGCTGAGAAGAAAATCATCAAGATAAGTGAAGGAATACCAAATTTTATACGACGGGGAGGGAGCGCTCCACTCGGGAGTATTTTTGAAATGTCCATATACTAATTAAACACTAACTAGTCGCACTTTTTAAAAACTATCCCCATCTTACGTCGGTATTAATAGGATCTGCAAGTAACAGAAAAGCTCGATACTCATAGAAGACTTTGTCTCACATCGCTCCACTTCCACACTCCTCTTACCAAGTGACTGCAATTTACACTACTTAGAGGTCACCAAAAAGAAAGTTAGGGTAGAAAGACTTACTCACCGAAGAAAACTAAAGCTCGCAAGCAAAAGTACCTTCATTGTATTCAGCAGCACACCAATACCCCTTATCTTCAGGCAGCAGCACTTTTACCATAAACTCATCTTCGGAAGATTCACAGCTGACGTAAGTTTCATTTTCTTTTGTCTTTAAAAATAATCTTGGGATAAATCCGTAACAGTCGTTTGAATATGCTTGCTGTGCTTCAATAAGAATTTCCTGAAACAGCACGACAGTCTCGTCTCCACACATTCCTGCATACGAACCTTTCTCAGTAAAGTACCTCTCTGACAGCAATTCGATACCTCTGATATTCTGCCGAATCGTTTCATCAGTGGTAAGGTTTCTTGAGCTGTCTTCAGAGGTGGTTATTATCAAAAAACCGAGAATCCCCACAAACAGAAGAATGACGTGAGAAGAAGATGGTGAGTTTTTAATGTAATTCTTCTTTATTCCATACACCACCAAAACAACGCTAGCCAAAGGAACAATGTATTCAAAAAAGTACCGGTTGTCTTTAGTTACGCAACTGTAGATTAAAATTTGAACAAGTCCGTGCAGTACAGCAAACACTAAAGGAGAAAGGAGTAATACGACTGCAAAAGATTTAAATAATTTCATTATTAAATATTAGCATATGCGTGCCTTCCTGATTAATATGCCTGCCTGAAATTTATCCTATCAAAATCAAATGCCTGAACACTCTTTCCACAAACCTGCTTCCGATTTTTTTGCTGCTGCTTCAGCGGCTTGATAGAGCACTTGGTTTTTGTAGGGTTTATTATAGGTGTATTCAAAAGCGTAACCTTCTCTGATCAGCACTTCACCAATATCGCGACCATCATCCATCTCAACATAAGCCAGCAAGCGTTCGTACCTGTCGCGCTCGCCTTGAGTTTCGTCGAGTGACAAAACAACTTTTTTTCCTGTAAGCAAACCGCGCGCAAAAGCACTAGCCTCAGCTCCGTAACACTCTTCTCCTTGTGGTGAGTTTGCTGTTTCGGGAGTATCGATTCCAATCAGCCTTATTTTTTCTTCGCCTGCTGGAGTTTCGACCACGAGCGTATCGCCATCGACAATAAAGACAACTCGGTTACCTTCAGCGTCAGCTTCAAAAGACTCTTCTTTATTTTCGTTAGATTCCGCTGCCGTCGTAAACTGACCATCAACCACCTCCTCTACTGTCGACCGTGGTATATCTAAACCAATGTTTGCCAACCCAAGTAAAATAACCGCGACAATCGTCGCTTTAATGAAAGGCAAAAAACTCTTTAGGCGACTGATTATATTCATAGAAAGTGTAGTATATCGGATCAAATCGTTAATTCCAATATAATCAAGACTACACCAAAACACGTGATAAAATGCTGCTGTGTAAATTTTTAAAAAATACGTTATACTACCAATACAATAATTGTCCGGTTAGCTCAGCTGGTAGAGCGCTACATTGACATTGTAGAGGCCACAAGTTCAAGTCTTGTATCGGACACAAATATAGACAAAATAAAAAAGCCTGTCGCACTGACAGGCTTTCGGCTTGTACTCAGGCAATAGAATATTACCTGAATCATCTTTTAGCATAAAGAAAATAAGAGCAATCGTCTATCTCTATCGAGTAGAGATAGACATATTCGCTTGGAGAATTCTCCTTGCTAATCTTAGAAATATATAATCCGCCTACGCCCTCAATCCTTCTAACTTCTGTAGGATTAAGTGGCTCGAAGCGAACTATATTAAAAAACCTAGTATTTAACTCTTCTGAAATTTGTAATCCCATTTAAATCACCTTAATTTTGTTTTTGTACTCGCTCACGGCTTTTAAGCTGTTGGCGGACTGTTTCTACTATACCATCATCTCTTCCATATGTAAACCTTTCTCCAGCGACTGTCTTTTCATAAGGATCCAAGTTTTCTAGACCGTAACCAGATAAACCAAAGTCAATAATGTATCCCCATTTATCATCTTCAGGAGCTTCACGCTCTTGGCGCATCATTACGTTGCCTCTGTGCATATCTCGATGATAAAAACCTTTCTCGTGCATAAAATCAATCGCTGCTTTTAACTCATCACAAAAAACATCTACATCGAACCATTCTGGAATAGTACCCCGACCACGCATAATGTCGTCAATGCTCAAAGCTGGCAATCTTTCCATTGCGAACACAGTATCTCTACCATGCTCAGTTACACTAAATGGCTCTGGGACACCTATCTTTCCTTCTAGCTCCAACACAATTTTACGACAGTCACTTTGTAAAACAGCTTCGAATTTCATTGGATTACGGCCTCTTTTTGTTGTTTCAGCTATAGCAAATTTGTAGCACACTTCTGGTGGCATTCCTTCAATTTCTGATTTGTCTATAACAACATAAGCATCACCTCCTTCACCGATTAGGCTTTGATTTTTTTTAATTTTATCCAACACAGTTTTTATACCTTCCGCACTTAAATCCTTTTCTTTATAGTCTGAAGTTTCATTTAAGCTATGGAACTTAAAGACAGAACTTTCTCTTTTCGAGATAAGACCGCGGGCAACTTCTAGTGCCTCAACATAAGTAGGAGCATCTTTAATTCTAATTCGATTAGCTTCATGCTCAACTAAAAATGCATTTTGTGGATCTTCCATTAAACTTTCGAGCTCATCTTCGGCTGCGTCTTCAGGGTTATTTTCAGCATTTCCGCCAAAGTTTTCTATTGATTTCATTGCACATATTATAAAACAAAATACATAGTTGTACTAACGATTAAAGAAAATTTAAATAATGGTAACCAGTAACTATACGAGTTGCCGGTTTTTGTCTTGTGTCGTATAGTTCAAACTTAAGTTACAGATGATTTTTTGTTTACCTTCTTCCCTTTTTACCTATAAACCCTAACTCATCTAAAACCACACTTCTATATTATATCCTTATGAAAATTCTCTCCATCGAAACATCTTGCGATGAAACTGCTGTTAGCTTAATCAAGGCAACCGGTGATTTTCCGCATGCTCACTACGAGATTCTTGGCAATGCGCTTTGGAGCCAAGTTGAATTACACCGAGAATACGGAGGGGTCTTCCCTGCTCTCGCCAAGCGTGAACATGCGCGCACTTTGGTTCCAGTGTTAGAAGAAGCGCTGGAAGAAGCTGAGGAAATTAAAGACATTGAAGAGGAGGCGGGCGGAATCAGCGCAGCTGGTTCCGCCCGCCTCCAAACTCTCCTCGAACGCGAACCCAACCTAGCCGACGCACTCATCACTTTCCATAAAAAATACGGCACGATAGAATGCGACATCATCGCCGTCACTTCAGGACCTGGGCTTGAACCAGCTTTGTGGGTAGGAGTAAACTTTGCCAAAGCATTAGCGCTTTTATGGAACACACCAATCGTCGCCGTCAATCATATGGAGGGTCATATTTTGGCCAGTCTATTTGACGCCGATCGAGACGATCAGCTTTCAGATATTACTTTCCCAGCTATTTCCCTTCTTATTTCTGGCGGACACACCGAGCTTGTCCTCATGAAAGATTGGGGGAATTATGAAAAAATCGGCCAAACCCGCGACGATGCGGTCGGTGAAGCTTTTGATAAAGTCGCTCGCTTACTCGGCTTGCCCTACCCTGGCGGACCAGAAATCTCACGTCTCGCAGCAACAGCACGAAAACAAAGCCTGCCAGAATTTGCACCACTACCGCGCCCAATGTTGCGCTCTGATGATTTGGATTTTTCTTTCTCTGGCCTTAAAACAGCGGTGCGATACGCCGTGCAAGGTAAGGTGAATGCCGAAGATAGAGAGGATACCCTGGGGTGTAAGGAGCTGACTGACAACGAACGCGCTGCCGTAGCGCGCGACTTTGAAGATGCTGTTACTGACGTGCTGATAAAAAAGTCTTGCTCAGCGATAGAAGAAACCGGCGCCAAAACCCTCATCGTTGGTGGCGGAGTAAGTGCTAATCAATACATTAAACGCGCGCTTGAAAAAACTCTGTTGACTGAATATCCAGATGTCGAATGCTTCTTCCCACAACCCGGACTTTCAACCGACAACAGTATAATGATTGCACTAGCAGGACACGCTCGCGCCGGCAATGCTTTAGCACCAAATGGCGCGGACGTCATTCTGGCTGATGGTAATAGAAGTTTGTAGAAGAAAAGGACTTTTGCTTGCAATAGCACGGGCGGAAAACTTCGGTTTCCGCCCGTGTTCTCTACTACAACTGCAAGGTCACGTTTTAAAAATGCACTGCAAGCAGGTGCGGCCGCAGGCTGCTCCTGCTTGCAGTGCTTTTTCTCTCCCCTATTTCATGCTATTATCGCCTTATATTAGGCGGTATTTTAGTAAATGAATTATGGCTAATCAAGCACAACCAAACATCCCGGAAATTTTCCTCTCTCCCTACAATCCTTCTGAGCACGAGGACAATCTCTACCAAATGTGGAATGACTCCGGTTATTTCAACCCCGACAACTGCGTCAAAGACGGCATCGCAAAGCCAGATGCAGAGCCTTTCACCGTCATGTTACCGCCGCCGAATGTTACCGGCAATCTTCATCTGGGCCATGTATACGAAGATTCATTGCAAGATGCCTTTGTCCGTTTTCATCGGATGCAAGGCAAGCGTACACTCTGGGTACCAGGAACCGACTCTGCCGCTATTGCTACCCAAGCACGGGTAGAAAAAAACATCCAAAAAGAAGATAAGAAAAGCCGGCACGACCTCGGAAGAGAAGAGCTAGTAAAAAGAATAGAAGTCTTCGCCAAAGAAAGCGAGGGAACCATTCTCAATCAGATTAAAAAGGTAGGCATGTCGCTAGATTGGTCACGTTACGCCTACGCACTAGACGACGAGAGGTACGAAGCTGTCATGACCGCCTTCACAAACATGTACGAAGCTGGACTGATCTATCGCGGTAACCGTATTGTCAACTGGGATCCAAAAGGACAGACTACTATTTCTGACGATGAAATAGTTTACGAAGAACGTGACGCCAAGCTCTACACCTTTAAATACAACAAGGACTTCCCTATTACCATTGCCACCACCAGGCCTGAGACAAAGGTTGGAGACACTGCCGTAGCAGTACATCCTGAAGACGAGCGATACAAGCAATACATAGGACAAACTTTCGATTTTATTTTCTGTGATGTACCAGTGAGTGTAAAAGTTGTTGCTGATAAAGAAGTTGATCCAGAGTTTGGCACTGGCGCAATCGGAGTCACGCCAGCTCACAGTAAAATTGACTGGGATATTGCCGACAGAGCAAATATTGATCATCGCCCACAAGTAATTAATGAGTACGCCAAGATGGTGGCAGAAGGTCGCTTAAGCGGACTTAAAGTTACCG
The DNA here is from genome assembly GCA_018608435.1 of Patescibacteria group bacterium. Lineage (GTDB taxonomy): Bacteria > Patescibacteriota > Minisyncoccia > Phycocordibacterales > UBA918 > OLB19. Next base: position 23,447 of record JABAZV010000021.1, read on the forward strand.
CCGCAAGAGAAGAGGTCGTTAAGTGGCTGGAAGAAGAAAACTTGCTAGAAAAAACCGAAGACATCAAACAAAATGTTTCCACTGCTGAGCGCACCGGCGGTATTATTGAGCCACTTCCTAAGTTGCAGTGGTGGATTTCAGTTGATAAAGAATTTATTATCAAACATTCTGAAATCACAGGCATAGAATCTGGGGAAAAGATTAGTCTTAAAGAACTCATGCGTAAGTCAGTAGAAAATGGCGATGTTGTTTTCCCGCAAGATCGTTTTCGAAAAATATACTTCCACTGGATCGAGAACCTGCACGACTGGTGCATTTCTAGGCAAATTTGGTTTGGACATCGCATTCCAGCTTGGTATAAAGAAGACGAAATCAAAGTACAAACCAATTCGCCGGGAGAAGGATGGGAGCAAGAAGAGGATGTTCTTGATACTTGGTTCTCTTCTGCTTTATGGACTTTTTCCACTCTGGGCTGGCCAGAACAAACTAAAGATTTAGAAACTTTTCACCCTACCAGTTTCATGTCTCCCGGATATGAGATTTTACCCTTATGGGTATCACGCATGATACTGATGAGCGGATTCCATCTCGGACAAGTACCTTTTAAAGCCGTCATGATTCACGGTTTAGTCAGAGATAAGCAAGGGCAGAAATTTAGCAAATCACTCAAAAACGGCACTGACCCGCTTGAAATGGTGAAGCTTTACAGCGCCGACGCACTGCGCATGAGCGTGCTAATGGGTACTGCTATTGGAAATGATATCCGTTTTGACGAACAACAAGTACGCGGTTATCAAAAATTCGCCAACAAGCTCTGGAACATCAGCCGTTTTGTGCTTACCAGTAATGCCGATGTAAACTGGGAGCAAGTGCCAGAACTAAGCGAACGCGACGAAGAAATAATCCGTAAGCTGAAACAAACTGTGTCAGAAGTGTCTGACGAAATCGACAAGTTTAGTCTTTATTTGGGCGCTGAGAAAGCTTATCACTACGTTTGGCATGAGCTGGCTGACGTGGTGCTGGAAGAATCAAAAGACATCTTGACTGGCGCAGACGAAAGCGCCAAGTACGCCAGACAGTACGTGCTGAAAGAATGTCTTATTACTTCACTGAAAATACTGCATCCTTTTATGCCGTTTGTGACTGAAGCAGTGTGGCAGAATTTACCCAAGGAACTGAAAGACCAAGATATTCTCATGGTGGCGAAGTGGCCAAAGTAGAAGAAGAGTCTGTAGAATGTGACAAAGACACAAAAAATACTTTCCCCAATAAACTGCCGCGTGTCCAAAGGACGCGCGGCAGTTTGTTACAATAAAAACATCCGTTTGTACAACGGCCTCAACAGCAATAAATAATAGCCGACAAAAAGCGTGCATACGTGATTTTGTTTGGCGCATTTACGCTGTAGCTCGAGCTTATAAATATGGAAACAACCTACTTCGCTATCGCCTTTCTTTCTGGCTTAATTCCGGCTCTTTTCTGGGTGTGGTTTTGGTTACGCGAAGACAAAGCTAATCCCGAACCATACTTTCTCATTGCCATCTCTTTCATTGCCGGCATGGCCGTCGTGCCAATGGCTCTACCACTACAAAAAATGGCGATTGATCTCTACAGTGGCTCAAATGTCATTGTAGTGTGGGTTATTATTGAGGAACTGCTTAAGTACGCTGTTGCCTTAGCTTTAGTATTCTGGAACAAAGAAGTCGACGAACCAATCGACATGGTCATCTATCTTATTGTGATAGCACTTGGTTTTGCTGCTCTTGAAAACGCTCTCTTCATATTCAATCCGCTTATCATGAACAACTTTGTAGATTCCGCCCTAACCGGCAGTTTCCGTTTTTTGGGAGCTACTTTGCTTCACGTTCTAGCTTCTGGTACAATCGGAATCTGCCTTGCACTTAGTTATTACCGCTCAAGAACAACCCAAATCATCGCTGGTACTTTTGGGTTATCCATTGCTATTGTGTTGCATGCCTTGTTTAACTTTTTTATAATGAATGCAAGCGGAGAAGCAATATTAGCAGTGTTCCTCTTTGTCTGGATGGGCATCCTCCTTTTGTTTCTATTGTTCGAAAAGGTCAAGCTTCTACAGCACAATCATAAATTAAAATTTACACCATGAAAAAACCCTCATTTCTCGACCGTCTTACAGGTGGACAAACCGACAAGTACGACGAAATCCTCGATGAGGACCATCATTTTGGTGACGACGCTGAAAACGATGAACTGGCCGTAGACGAGGAAAGCTACGAAGAAAAAACAGCCCAAGAAGAAGCTTGGGAAGACGCTGGAGATGAAGTTCAACAAGACGGTGAACTTCCAGTGGATATGTACCAGACTGAAGACGAGATCGTCATTCGTGCGCTCGTAGCTGGAGTAAGCCCTGACGAACTAGAAATCTCTATCACCCGCGACATGGTAACTGTTCGTGGCGTGCGTGAAGAGATGCAGGAAGCCCACGACGACAACTACTTCCACCGTGAGTTATTCTGGGGAAGCTTCTCTCGCACGCTCCTTTTGCCAGAAGAAGTAGCAATCGACGAAGCTGAAGCACAAGAAAAACACGGCATGCTTGAAATAAAACTACCCAAACTAGACAAACACCGCAGCACCCAGCTTAAAGTGCGCACAAAGGCTCACAGCAAGAACTAGAATCATTCTAACTGCAATTAGCTGTATTCAAATAAAACCCGTTATGCGGGTTTTATTTGAATTTATAACCTTTCGTGTTGAATCCACAAATCTGCTATTGATTGTAATTGTGTACTTTGAGTAAAGATAACTAAAATTTTACTGTCCTATATTATTTTACAGTAATGCATCTGACGATATGAAAACCGCCAAATGAGCTAGACGATTCTCATTGGCGGTTTATAAAATTTTTGTGTGCATGGCTACAGCAGCTAGAAAAGCTGCTCGCGCTTCGAGCGAAGTGCCGGAGTCAATTTCAAAAATTACATAAGCAATCTCGTCTCTACTGTCTTCTCCTTTAAAGAACAAAAGAATAAATAATGTACAATACAAAATATTTTTTGTAAATACCTTTGAATGAGTTATTGTTGATGGACTACAGGTCTCCTGATTGTAAAATTACTCCGAAAGTTGAGCATTGATTTACTAAACGAAAAAAATAATTCAAATACGAAAAATGCAACCCAGACACGATAGTGTCTGGGTTGCATTTTTTGTGCTCAGGGGCAGGCTCGAACTGCCGACACCTGGTTCTTCAAACCAGTGCTCTAACCAACTGAGCTACCTGAGCGTGAAGCACAAAACGTTTATGTGTTTATAAACGCTTGCGCTATTGTACCGTTTTTTGTAAAAATTTCAATCAAAATGAGATACTACTCACCGCCAAACTTCCCGCTCGCCGCTTCGTAAAACTGTTTCCAACCCGGCACTTCCTGCAAACCGTTTTGGAATACAGAAAAAGACGAGCCGAGAGTTGTGAAATATGGCTCGATGACATAATAATAAAGAACAAAAGGTGCACCAACAAGGAACAACGTCCATACTATCTTAAGCCAAAAAGACCACAGCGAACGGCGGTTCATCTTTTTTATGAGCTGATTGTTTTCAGACAAGAGGCGCTGGTTTTCAAGCATCAGTTCACGTAAAACTTGCTGTTCATCTTTATCTGGAATCATAGCAAAAGTATAGCAGACGTATCTGTTAAAAATGTATTTTATGCTACAGTAGTTGTCGGAGTGGAATGAAGAATAATATTTATTCTCAACAAAGCGCCGCCATAGTTTAATGGATAAAACAAGGACCTCCTAAGTCTTAGATCTAGGTTCGATTCCTGGTGGTGGCACAAATAAAGTTTAGTCATTCAATAATTAAAAACAAAAGCACGGCTACCAGCCGTGCTTTTGTTTTAATTATATCAAATGATACCTATCCCAACTTCAGCAACTCCTTTAGCTTAGCTTCGTCAAAGCCAATGATTACATCGTCTCCGACTTTGATTACGGGTACTCCCATTTGACCGGTTAGATCAATCATTTCTTGGCGCTTGTCTGCATCTGCGGCCACGTCGCTTTCAGTGAATTCTACATTGTTCTCTTTAAAAAAGTCTTTGGCATCATGACAAAAATGACAGGCCGGTGTGCTATAAATTGTAACTTGAGTTTCCATAAAATTTTATATACTTATCGTCTATATTTTATAGTATACAGGGAAAATAAAGCTGTGCAAAATAGACAATCTCTAAGCTTACACCTATTTTTTAAAGTAATTTTTTACACAAACTACTTCCTTTAATCCTGCCAAAATTGATACCACTTCTTTTGCGGTGGTGTGCTAGTAGATAATGGAAGTATTTTTTCTTCATCACTTTCAGCCTCATTAACAATTACTACCACTTGTTCACCAGGCAAAGCCACGTCAAATTGCCTTCTTAGCTCGGCTTCAATTCCCCGTTCACCAGAAAGGTATTCCACCTCCGCTTCAAGCAAATCTTTTTCTGCTCTTAACTCAGTCACGACCTCCTCAATCTCAACCCGACGATCGACCATTTCTCTGGCAATCTCATAGCGAGTATAGGCACTCCAAGACATTAGGAAAAAAAGTATAACTAATGCAGCTTGTGTGTAGCGTGAATTAATGACTTTGCGCAATTTGCGGCGCTGGTGAAAATCAAACATATTTGCACTATTGTATCATTTAGCTGACAACGAAGTTGGGGCTGCAGACAAATAAATCTGGCCACAAAAACACGCCCTTACAAATTTTGTTTTAGGCTGATAATAAAGTACAATGTTTGACATGAGTTTCTTATTCAGCAAAAAAACTAAAAGTACGATCAAGTGGGTATGGATTGTTGTTGCCACGCTTATTATCTTAAGTATGGTTTTTGCCTACTCAGGCGGATCTGGACTTTTGAGCTAAATGCTCTAACTTCGCTCTTTACACATTCTTTTATCATAAAGTTTAGCTTTGGCTTGACTAAAGCAAAAAGCAGAGCGCGCCTTTTGGCGCGCTCTGCTTTTTAGTATTTTTGCGCAATTAGTTCTTTTCACTTAAATATCCTAACCGCAATAAGGGGTTTTGTGCTTTTTCTAATTATCATTCTGCATCATTTTCATAAATACTTCTTGTGGAATATGAACCTTACCACGCTGCAATGCTTTTGCCTTTCCTTTCTTTTGCTTATCACGCAACTTCATTTTACGTGTAATATCGCCGCCGTATAAGTGCGCTGTGACATCTTTCTTGAGAGCGGAAATCTTTTTGGTGGCGGTAATTTTGCCCATTACTCTAGCTTGAATCTTCACTGTAAACTGTTGTCGCGGCAGAGTGTTGTGTAGCTTTTCTGTGATTGCTTTTGCATCTGTTTCTGCCCGCGCCATACCTACCACACGAGAAAAAGCTGCCACTTCTTCTTCTGCCACTAAAACATCAAGGCGAGTCACGAAAGCAGGCCTCAGTTCTGCGACTTCGTATGAGAGTGATGCATAGCCGCTTGATGCGTTTTTTAATCTATCAAAGAATCCTCGCATCAGCTCGCGTAAGGGCATTTCGATTGTAAGCAGCGTCCTTCCGTCAGGGAAAACTTCCGTTTCTAAAACCATGGCTTCGTGCTCGTATAAAAGAGTCATGACATTTCCTAAATAGTCTGGCGGTAGAATAATTTGACCCAGAACCCAAGGCTCACGCACAGAAACATTTGCTCCATGATCTGGAAAACGATTGGCAGCGTAGATCGACTCAACCGTACCATCTGGATATGTTATCTCATAAGAAATAGAAGGAGACGTAATGATAATCGATAAGCTGAACTCACGCCGTAAACGCTCGGTGATTATTTCCATGTGCAACATCCCAAGGAAACCACAACGAAAACCACGACCAAGCACTCCTGAAGACTCTTCTTCATAAGAAAGCGAAGAATCAGACAAGCGCAAGCGATCGAGTGCTTGTCGCAGCTGAGTGAAGTCATCTTGGTTTTCTGGGAAAAGCGACGACCAAACCACCGGATGTGCTTCTTGATAACCCTCAAGAGCCGCAGTGTCTGTCTTGTCTTTAACAAGCGTGTCTCCTACCGCTGCCACACCAGGCTCTTTAATACCAGTCACAATGTAGCCAATTTCTCCAGATTTTAGCTCGTCTACAGGCTCTTCTTCTGGAGTAACAATACCCACTTCAAGCGCTGTAAAACTACGGCCGCTTGTCGCAAACTTAAGTACTTCACCCTTTTTGACGACACCGTCAAACACTCGCATGAAAACAATAATGCCACGGTGATTTGAATACTGGAAATCGAAAATTAGTCCTTTATAAGGATTATCGTCATTTAGTTCTGGCGGCGGAATACGTTCCCTAATCGCCTCGAGCAGTTCTTCTACACCGTCACCAGTCTTTCCAGACACGAGCATAATATCCTCCCGCTTGCAGTCGAGCAGTCGCATGACCTCTAAACCGACTTCTTCGGGCCTAGAGTGTGGCACATCGGTTTTGGTAAGCACTGGAATAATTGTGAGATCAAGCTCTTTTGCCATTTGCAAAGTTGTGAGAGTTTGAGCTTGCACTCCCTGTGTACTATCAACTAAAAGTAAAACTCCTTCAACCGCCTTTAGAGCACGAGATACTTCGTACGAAAAATCAATGTGACCTGGTGTGTCGATAAGGTTAAATTCGTATGTTTCTGTCTTACTTGCACCAGACACATCGGATCCTCCCGACGACTTAGAATGGTACATCATTCTAACAGGCTGCATTTTAATAGTGATGCCACGCTCTCTTTCCAAATCCATCGAGTCAAGAACCTGATCTTTCATCTTCCGCGTCTCAACTGTTTTTGTGCTCTCAAGCATACGGTCAGCCAAAGTTGACTTACCATGATCAATGTGGGCAATAATACTAAAGTTTCTAATATTCATATGTGTGCTGCTACTCTACCGCACTTTGGGATAATACAAAAGGACACAAGGCTGCCATAACAAATTCAGTATATAGCTTTTATCTTTAGTTAAGAGAAGAATCATCTTGTGGAGCGATGATGTCAGTTTTTAAAATCTTACTCTGAAAAGAACGAGCGATTTCAAAAACCTCCTTGGCACCAAAGGCCACATAAACCAAAGTAGCTGCAACCATTCCAACTATTCCTGCTACTAAACCTTGAAGAAAAATACCGATAAAAGTATCTTGATTAATACCGTCAACCACAAACACGAGTGTGATGTAAGCAGAGACTCCACCTGCAAGCGCCGCCAAGACAGCTTCAAAAGAAAGACGTACGAGAGGACGATAACTAATATTGAAAACCTTAGCTGAAACAGTAAACAAAACAACCAGCTGCACAAACTGACCGATCACAAAAGCAATTGGCAAAACTAATATTTCAGATCCTGCAACTTCACGCAAACGCAGTAACTCAACTAAAAAATTTTGCACTTCCGGAGATTTTCCATACCAAGACCTTAGAGCAAAAGCTAAACCAACAGAAATCGTTCCACTAGCCAATGCTACATATAGAGGAATGCGCGTACGACCACCTGCATAAAATGCGCGAACAAGAAGCAACAAAAGGGCTTGAGCAAATAGCGATACAACAAAAATTGCCAACATCGCAGCCGTCAGCCTTGTATCAGCCCAGTCAAACTCACCGCTTCCAAGTAACACACGCACGACTTGTGCGCGCAAAACAACGATCAGTCCAATTGCTGGAACAGACCAAAAAATAATATGTCTAAAAGCTGTTAGCAGCTGGCGATTAAAACCAGCTTGATTGTGCTTTGCATACAAATTTGAAAGAGTTGGAAATGCAGCGACGGAATAACTCATTCCAATAATCGCGAGTGGTACAGATTGTAGATTGAACGCAAATTGAAAAACAGCCACCGAACCAGCTGCCATCATAGAGGCCATGCCGACAAAAATCAAAAGAACAATCTGATTGACTGAAAGCGTGAGCGCTCGCGGTAAGGAAACAGCAAAAATCTTTCTCATTAATTTCCAATCAACTTTACTGACTGGACAAAAAGAATAATCGCTCTCTCTCAAAAAAGGAACTTGCACGAGCAGGTGACCTAGCGATCCTAACACCACTCCCCAAGCAAGACCAGACAAACCAAACAAAGGAAACAACAAAACGATTCCGACAATTATTCCAATATTGTACAAGAGAGGGCTTAAAGCATACAGAATAAACCGATGGTTCATTTGTGTAACGACTCCACACAAACTAGAAAGCCCAAGCAAGAAAGGTTGTAATAGCAATATTCTAAGCAACGTCACTAGTTCTGACTGATTCTCAATAAAACCAGGGAATATGTATGGCACCAAAGCTGGCGCTGCAACAAAAAGAATCCCGACCGCAGTAATATATGTCCACAAAAATAATGTAAACATTTGCGATAATACAGCCGCACCAGCCTGTGGTGTCATTTGTTCTGTGTAGCGATTAACGAACGGGAGCAGAACGTACACCGACAAAACCGAAGCAAACAGAACAAATAACAGATCAGGGATCCTGAAAGCAGCGTAATATAAATCAAGTTCAACACCCGCCCCAAAAGTATGCGCTAGCATACGATCACGCACCACAGCCAAAATCTGCGAACCAAAAGCAAAGAGAGCTAAAATATATGCAGCTTGATGCAACCCTTTAACCTCTTGATAAACAAAGGTGAGAACGCGACGAACCATAAATTATTTACTGAGCTTCAGTTGCAGACTCAACTGGAGTTACCACATCATTACTCTCTTCAGACTCTGTATCCGGCACAGCTTCAGGTTGATTATCTGACACAACTTCACTTTCTGAAGGAACTTCGCTCACAGTATTTATTGGTGTAACAAGCTCTGTTTCAGTCGCCCCACCGGTTGTTATAACATTGTCATCTTCTTCCTGAGGAGAAACTTCTGTCACTGGTGGAGTGAAACTATTATTGGCTGAAGGTAGTTCAAAATTTCCACTTTCTATCTGGGAAATAAGTTGCTGCAATCCCGTGTCATCAGGGTTTAATTCTTGCACCACTTTCAATTGTTCTAGGGCAGCCGCTTCATTTTCTTGCTCCAAATAGGCCTGAGCTAGCAAATAGCGAGCGTTTGCATATTGTGAGTCAAGTGAAATGGCAGCTTGATACGCAGGAATTGCTTCTGTTGTACTGCCGCCTGAAGCAAGCAATAAACCAAGCTGTAGGTAACGAGATGGATTCTGCGGCTCTAAAGCGATTATGTTGCGAGTAGTCAGAATGGCTGCTTCAACATCTCCCTCATTAATAGCAAGCTGTGCTGATAGATAAAGTGCCTGTGTGAAATTTCTCTTAAGCAACAAAGACTCTGTGACGTATTCTCTTGCAGCTTCAACATCACCAGCACTTGCTGCCATCTGGGCAGCAAACAAAGCGTAACTTGGGTTCTTCGGATCAATCTCTTTTGCAGTAGCAAGCGCTGTATCCACCCTGTCAGAAGCCTCTTCATAACCTGCTCGCGCCAGCAATCCATACACAGCTGCTTGCAGAGCGTAGTTGTCTGGATTGGTGCTATCTAGTCTAACCGCTTGCTCAGCTTTGAGTATTGCTCGTTCGCTTGCAGCCACAAATTCTTGTTGTTGCTGTTCAGTCGGCTCATTAATACTAAGCAAGCTTCCCAAACGCGACAACTCAATTTGTGTTTGCTCATTCACGAAGCGATCGTCTTGATACAAATTATAAGCACTGGCCAAACTTCGCTCTACATCTTCCAGATTTTCTGCTTCAGCATAGGCGTGTGTAAAGATAGAAGCTGCTGTATATTGCTTACCAACAGACACAAGAGTTGCGACCGAACCTGTTGTCACGATAACAACTATAGCCATCAATAAAAATCCACGACGTCGACTAATAACCACCGGCACAGTACGACGAAGGTCTGGCAAAAGAGCTGCTGCAGCTACATAGGTAAGGCCAGTAAAGAGGGCGCCTATGAGCAGTACAGTTGATCCTGGAACATAGAAGTAGGACATGAGCCAAATAAATACCGCCACTGAGAAAACTGTTGTTCCAAAATAATACCAATAGCTATCGACATCACGACTACGCAGAAGCATCCGATAACCAAGATACAAGAAACTGATTTGGAAAAGCAGCACCATAACACCCCCTAAAATACCGAGGGTTGAGAAAAGCGTTGGAGTAAAGCCTATTCCTGAATTAAAATCAGTGTCCCAAAACAGAGTTCCGTTGATAGACGGGTCTTTATATTGCTGCCAAGCATCAACAAAGCGGTTGGGTCCAACACCAAGAAATGCGTCTGTTTGATAGACAGATTTTGTAATTGCCATTGTCGCCTCAAGCGAAGGTCTTACTTCTATATAAGGCCTGACATCAACAACACGATTCACAGTTTGGCCCATGAAGTCACCAGCTATCACAAAAAGTACACTCGTCACACAAACAACAGCTGTGAGAATTACCGCTGCTCCAGAGAAGCTTTCAGGCGATATCTCCGTCTCAGTATCGTTAAAAAGAGTATCACGAGCCAAAAGATACATCAAAACAAGCAGAGAGAACAACCCTACTACAAGCCATACATTGAAGAAATTGATCACAGCAAGCAGCATAATTGAAATTAAAACAGCTCCAATCAAAACGTACTTCATCCAGCCGCGTAATTTTGTTTGCACCAAAGTAATTAAACCAAATATAACCACTACTCCAGAAATAATAGCCAAGTCATTAAAGCTTCCTACTGGCGATATGGTTTGGCTGCTAAATGAACCTAGCGTAATGAAGTTTTCTCCAAACACAATGCGTAACAAGTTGTATACCAATATCAACAAAGTACCAGACAAGAACAAGAACAAGGCACGACTAGTAGCCTTCTTTGAAGCTTGTAAAACTAACGGAATAGAGGCTGTTAATGCCAAAATAAACATAAATCCAGCTGTTTGAACTTCAAGAAAGCTACCGCGCCAAGCATCTTGCGAGTCACCAGTCATGGCGCCTGAGATCAATGAAACAATTGCAAGCAACCATAAAAAACCAAGAGAAAGTGGAGCAATAGTAGTTATTTCCTTACGTCGTAAAAGTGACAAACATCCAACAACCGCAACAATAGAAATTACTGAGACGGTTAGAAAAACTTTATCAAAATGCAACCCTGCCCACAGCCCGACTGTAAAGAAAACGGGTAAAAGACCAGCAAACAAAACTATTGCGTATTTCACAACGTTGTTTAGCATCGATTCAGTCTGGTCGACTTTCTCACTAGAAACTATTTGTCATTTAAAGCTGTTGGTACATCTTCCATTGCTCCCCCTACACTTACTTTTTTTGGTGTAAATACGTTATTGTTCATAATTATGATAAATGAATACTGAAAATTTACATTATTCTAACACACAAAAAACCTCCCGAGGGAGGTTTTTTGTGTGCACATAAGCCGGATTCTGTCCGAGCCGCACTTTTGCGTCGATTGCAGTAAAATTAAAACAAAAGTGCGACTCAGGATGATCATATTCCTAGGCTTATTATTACTAATAAGCTCTTGCGACTCTCTCTGTCTTGCCTAAGCAAAACAGAGCACGGTCTTGCATGCGGGTAAGGATTTAGCCGTTTCACCCACCAGGTTACCCTAGTGACTATTCCCGAAGGAACCCCTTTTCTTTCGATCTGGGCGTCTCTGCTCGCACCTCGACAGTTGGTTGGTGGGATAATTTTGAAAGCCTTCAAAATTATCCCACCAACCCCTGCGACGGGAATTACCCGCTACCTTGCTCCTTAGTGAACTAAGGGCATGTCCGGACTTTCCTCCCGACTCCACTTTTGAAATTACGTGCCGAATAGACAAAAACACACAAAAACAAAAGTGGAGTCAAGCGATCATCGTGCTTATGCATTGTGCCACATATTCATTAAAAAACAAGCAGAAGAAGCACTGTAAAAGATGTCTTTACGTTGCTGTTAAATTTTAGAAAGATCCACTTTATCACCAAGCGAGATACCTTTTTCTGCCACAAAACCTGAGTTGGCTTCAATCAGATACCACGACTCAACTGGAGAAGAAAATGATTTTGGATATGTATCCGGAGATATATCTTCTTTAATGTGCACAATCTCTCCGTCTTCAGTTAGCCACAATACATCAAGCGCGTAATTCATGTCCTTCATCCAAATAGAGTGGTTGCCATTAATCTCAAAATCAAAAAACTTAATGACGTCGTCCGGCAAAAATGGAGTGTCTGACAACCCTTTGATCCTTTCAGGCAGAGAATCTGCAACAGAAGCTTTAACGATTGTTGATGTTCCAATGGTAATTGAAACTGTATTGGGATAGATGCTTTTCCAATCTTCTGGCACAACTTCCTTGTCTTCAGACTCGAGAGGAATTTGATACTCGCCTCGAGCAACCGCTTCTCTTATTTCTGCGCGCTCGTTTTTAACAGCAAAAAAAATCCAAGCTGCAGCAGAAAATATTATTAAAAGTATCAATACGATTACAATTCGTTCAACAGTTTTCATATTTCGTATTATAGCATTTATGGCACAGCGGCAAAATAATGAGAATATATTAATATCCTACATCAGTATCAAAGTCGATAAACCAAGCAGTAAAAACAAGCCCAAAACATCAGTCGCTGTACTGATAAAAATTGTTGAAGTAGCAGCTGGATCTTTGCCGATATTTTTCATCACCAGAGGAATTATCGAGCCAGCAATTGCTGCCACAATATGAGCGCCAATCAAAGCTATTCCTACT
>JABAZV010000023.1 GCA_018608435.1 Patescibacteria group bacterium
CACCCTTCGGGTGTGCATCTTTTAATTTCATTCTATCTAAACAAACACCTTCACCAACCCTATTCCACGGCCACTTGTTTTCTGTGTGGCGTGCCGTGTTTCCACATTACGCTTTCCAAATAAAAGTGTGACATGCAAAACAAAATAACAATCGCTTGACCAATAACAATCCCGTTAGACAAACTTCGCACCAAGTAGGCAAACAAAAAACCCAGCACTGGTGTCAAAATAAAAACGGGCAAGGGAACGAAACTGAAAAATTTATAAAACCAATTTTTGTATTCGCCTCTGTTACGGTTATGGTCGTGAGTTATGTAAAAAGCAAAAGCACTGGCATCGTGCACAAATCTAAAAACCAAAAAAGCAAAGAAAGCGTAGTTAGCCAAAACAAAAAAATAACTTACGATAAACAATCCCGACACCCCAACTACGTACCAGCGCAGCATTCCTGAATACCGTCGAAACAAAAGAACAGTCACACAAAATAATGCAACGGATGACCCGAGTAAGATTTCGTTTATCTGATCAAAAATAAGTACAGGGATTACTTCCGGCAAAACCAAGAAAACATATACCAAGCTCGCGCTCACAAAAGGGAAGACTGTCCAAAGAGTATTTAGTAAACCTGGTTTTGCCCCCAAGATAAGACCGATGCCGACCTTTTGTCTAACTCCGTGCCAGACGTCATTTAAAAAAAAGAACAACAGACCGTAGCGCACATCAAAATAAAGAAGTATCCCAGTAGCCAAAAGAAGCAAGGGTAAATAAATCAACATGTGTTTACGATAGTGAGAAATGTACTCAGTATCAAAAAAACTAAACCAACTAGCAGCAATGTGTGGCAGCAAAAAGAAAAATAAAAATACTGGGTGAAAAAGTGTCTCGACCCCGAAGTAAGGTTGGAACGAATTATCTAGCAAAAAAATATCGACCAACACAAACAAAAGTATCGCCGGAACAATCAGGTAAACAGCCAAAAGATATTTTGTAGATATGGTACGAAAAGATTCTGTTAGAGAAGGAGTCATGATGACAAGCAAAAGTCTATTTCCGACATTTTACCACAACGCTATAATATGTGTCTTGATCAAGCCAAAGAGCTGCAAGTTGATTTGTAAAAAAACTAGCACAAACAAGACACATGATTTTAATTACTTTTTTATTTTTTATTTTTTAAGTAAGCTTGTGTGGTGTTGATGTCTAAATGTCCAAGCTGCGCTTGCAACGTACGCAGATCAGCACCACTTTGTATGACATTGGCAGCGAAGCTGTGTCTAATTATTTGCGGTGTAACTTTACAAGTAATGCCTACTGCAGTTGCGTATTTGTTTATCAGTCGCTGCACAGCCCTTGGTGAAATCCGCGAATCACCGCCATCATTTTGCTTTCGTCCATAACGCACAAACAAAACTTCTTCTGCATCTTTACGACTGTCTAAATAATCAATCAGTGCAATCCGCAAAGCGTCGGAGACAAACAGGATTCTTTCATCACCATTTATTCCGCGCAAAGAAAACTCTTCGGCACCGACATCAATATCATGGACCGATAAAGAGCACAGTTCCGAAATACGCAAACCGGTTGAAAGAAATAATTCTAAAATTGCTTTGTCACGCTTTCCTTCAAGAGTCTTTGTATCAGGAGCAGCGATGAGCCGCTTCATGTCTTCAGGAGAAATCACATCGAATGATTCTTCAGATATTTTTTCCAACAAAATTCGTCTAGGCAACAGAGAAGGAATGTCATTCTGATTTAAGTATTTCAAAAATGCCCGAATTGCAATCAGGTAATGATTTAGCGTGCGCTTTTTCATGACAGCTTTTTTGCCGTTTGCTTTGGAGCCAGGTTGTTGACTGAGATGTGTTTTGAATTTAGCAACCGCGCCTTCCGTAATGTCACTCGCTTTTTTGATTTTACCAAAATAAAAAAAGCGAGTTAAGCAACGGTCGTAATTTTCGACAGTCTTTGGGCTACGATCACGCTCAACTTCGAGGTATTCGATAAACTGCCGCTTTTGTTTTTTTACACTTCCCATATGTACATGATAACAAATGAAAGTTGCGATCAACCATGAGCCTTAGTTTAACTGCTATGACTTGATTTTTGTGTATAAATATGTTATCCTTTGAAGAACCTTCGCAGGTTATTATTCCGTACTAAGTGGTGCCGCTTCAGACAAATGAATGCAAGCGGGTATCTACACGACTAGTATCGTAAACAAATACAACTAATATGTTAAGCAAAAGAGTAAAGGAGAACGAGCTTAAAAAAGCTCAACGTCACGACAGTGACACTGGTTCACCAGAAGCACAAGTAACACTTTTGACTCGCAAGATCGAAGAGCTTTCAAAGCACTTGCGAAAAAACAAAAAAGATTTTCATTCACGACGCGGACTGCTACAGATGGTGGCAGATCGACGCAAGCACTTGGGTTATATGCAACGTAAGAATTACGATTCATACCTTGACATCATCAAGAAGCTTGGCTTGAAACGTTAATCTTATTTTGAGACTGAATTCAGTCAAAGTAAAATTACCTCACCGAACACTCACTCTGCTATGGAGCGAGTGTTCGTTTCAATGTATAGTATTTAGTGCTGACAGAGCATTTATTTTGCAAAGTTCTTTTATACCTTTGTCAGCTGCGAAGTTGTTTTCATAAGAAACAAATGCATATTATTTACAACACATGGTTAGCAAAATTAATCTGACTAACTGTGTTAAAAATTTAAAATAAATTATGGGAGTTATTAAACACCCCGAACAGAGAATCGCGATTTTGATTGATACACAGAACCTGTATCACAGCGCGAAAAATCTTTACAAATCAAAAGTAAATTTCGGTGCTGTGATTGAAGCAGCAGCTGGAGACAGGAAACTTATCCGTGCTTTGTCTTACGTAGTAAATACAGAGAGCGGGGAAGAAGCACCTTTTTTTGAAGCACTTGAAAAAGTTGGTATTGAAATCAAAACTAAAGATCTACAGATATTTTACGGCGGAGCAAAGAAAGCTGACTGGGATGTAGGAATTGCAGTAGATGCGATCAAGCTGGCACAGAAAGTAGATGCAGTAATTTTAGCTTCAGGTGACGGAGACTTTATTCCAGCTGTTGAATACATTCAAAGTCTTGGCTGTCAGGTTGAAGTGATCACTTTCGGCCGCTCAGCTTCAGCCGGATTACGTGCAGCAGTCGACGACTTTATCGACATGGACGATGATCCAAAGAAGTTCTTGATTGGCTACAGACCAGGCAAGCGAAGTGGGCACAAAAACAGCAAACCAGCCGCAAAGAAAGAAACAAAAAAAATGCGTAGCGTGGGAGCAGACTAGAGATAAAGATAACAAAACAGCGAACCGAAAGGGCCGCTGTTTTGTTATCTATTCGCTTAGACCTAAAACACAGACGATAAATATTGCACATGATTTTGTCTAATTATCTGGTTAAAAAATAATGTTTAGACAGTCCTTTGGAATTTTGTTATTGTTCATTGTCACTGTTCTAAATCACTACCTTAACAACAAAATCAGCCAGCAATTATCTTATATATGAAATCTAAATCTTTCTCTCTCAATCTTGCCGGCAAAAACTTAACCGCTGAATTTACAGACCTTGCCGGACAAACTAACGGCTCAGTATTATTGCGTTATGACGAAACGGCTATTTTGGTTACAGCTGTAATGAATAGCGAACCAAATACTCAGGCTGACTACTTTCCTTTATCAGTTGAGTTTGAAGAAAAATTTTATGCAGCCGGCGCAATTCTAGGCAGTCGCTTTATGCGCAGAGAAGGAAGACCAAGTGACGAAGCGATCCTTTCGGCTCGGATTGTGGATCGCACAATCAGACCGCTGTTTGATAGCGCAACACGCAACGATGTACAAATTGTCATTACCGTACTCGCAATCGGCGAAGAGGATCCTGACGTACTAGGCATCATCGGCACCTCGCTCGCTCTCGCTGTGTCTGATATTCCTTGGCGCGGTCCTGTTGGCGCTGTGAGGATTGGACGCAACCGAAAGAGCGGTGAAATAATCCTCAATCCAACATATACCGAACGTGCAAAAAATCTGCTCGATTTTGAAATCCTGGCTTGCGGAAAAAACGGTACAGTGAACATGATCGAAACAGCCGCCGACGAAGTAAGCGAGCAAGACATAATGTCAGTACTAGAAGCAGCTGTCGAAATTCACAAGCAACTAGAAGAATGGCAAAAAAATATCATCGCTGAAGTCGGTAAACAGAAAAATGATAAAGACGAAGAAAAAGCACCACTTAGTATCACCGAACTTTTTAACTCAAATTTTGCAACCAAGCTACATGAAACAATTTTTTCAAACCAAGCAGGAAAAACACACATACAAAAAGTTAAGAAAGGATTTTTGTCCGCTGCAATCAAGGGTGAGCTAGACACGACTGTTGCCAGCAGTTACTTTGAAAAACAAATAAATAAGATGCTTCATCATGGCGCAATCGAAGAAAACTTACGAGCCGACGGCAGAGACTTTAATCAAGTCCGACCGCTGTTTGCAAAAGCTGGTGGAGTCTCGCCTGTGTTGCACGGCTCAGGAATTTTCTACCGTGGCGAAACTCATATTTTTTCAGCGCTCACTCTTGGCGGTAGAGGTGCCGCCCAGCTCTTAGACACAATAGAATCTCATAATACAAAAAAGAGTTTTATGCACCACTACAACTTCCCGCCATTTTCAGTGGGGGAAACAGGGCGCATCGGTGGCTTCAATCGACGCATGATTGGACATGGGGCGTTAGCCGAGAAAGCACTAGCGCCAGTGATTCCTGCGCAAGAATCATTTCCCTACACAATTAGATTAGTTTCAGAAACAATGTCTTGCAACGGATCAAGTTCAATGGGATCAGTCTGCGCTTCTACACTAGCACTACTAGATGGTGGCGTACCGATAAAAAAACCGGTCGCAGGCATCGCAATCGGAGCTATGATACAAGGCGATAAATACAAACTCCTAACTGACATTCAAGGACCTGAAGATGAATTCGGCGACATGGATTTTAAGATAGCCGGAACGAGTGAGGGAGTTACAGCAATGCAAATGGATATCAAGACAGACGGAATATCTTTACAGATATTACGCGAAGCTTTTGAACAAGCCAGAGAAGCGCGCGCGCAAATACTAGAAACCATTCAAGCAGAAATACCATCACCAAGAGCGACGATTTCAGACCGTGCGCCACAAATTGTCTCGCTTAAAATTAACCCCAATCAAATCGGCTTGGTTGTAGGCAGCAAAGGAAAGACGGTCAAGAAAATAAAAGAAGAAACTCACATTGAAGAAATAGACTTTGAAGACGATGGCACAATCTACCTTTCTGGTTTACGCACTAATGTGGAAGCTGCTGCTCACATAATCGAATCACTAACAAAAGAATACGAAGCGGGAGAATCAGCAGTTGCCAGCATCACCAAAATTACAAACTTTGGTGCGTTTGCAAAAATCAATGAACACGTTGAAGGGCTTATTCATATTTCTGAGATAGCTCCATTTAGAGTTGAAAACATTCGACAGCTCTTGCAAGTAGGGGACGAAGTTAAGGTTGTAGTCACCAAAGTTGAAGATGGTAAAATTGGACTTTCGATAAAGGAAGCTGATCCTGACAGATTCTCTACATTTGCACCAGAGCAGTAGTTTTAATGCCTACGCGCAAAATGGCCAACCTCCTAAGGAAGCTGGCCATTTTATATTTGAGAAAGTTAAAACAACACTCAGACAAATAAGTGAAAAACTACCTTTCTGCAGGGTGAAAGCATGCGATACTAAGGGCAGTGTCGCAACACCATAAACAGCACCCAAGCAAAATACGCACATTTGCTTCTGATTTGAATGAAGCTCGCTCAGGCGAGTCTGTTGATATTACTCCTTCTGAACACGAAGAAAAGATCGAGGTCATCAAAGAAGAAAAAAATAAAACGACTTTACCAAAAGCTTTAGCTCCGAAGCAGACGAAGGCCATCAAGAGAGAAGTCGTACCAAAAGAAGCCCTTAAACCAAAAAAAGAAAAGAAGGTAGTTGTACCAAAGAAAAAGGTTGAGGAAAAGAAAGTTATCGAGAAAGACGCAAATCTACCAAAGCGTCCTATTCCTGCTTTTCATGAACTAAACAAGAAAACAGACGAACAAACAGTAATTTCAAACGAAGCGAAAAAAATAACTGACAGTGACGGAAAGACACAAAATTTTAGTCATGGAGCTACCATTATTACAGACAATAAGCGTAAGAGATTTAAGTTTTTTCCTGCTGTTGGTGAATCTATTAGTGAGTGGTTAAAGCGTTTAACAAAGCGCAGAAGAAATAAAGCTCCACAGTATGTTGTACCAGAAACCAGCCGGCGTGAAGGCGTAATTCAAAAAGCCACATCTAAGACCGGCACCATCTTTACAGCTAACAACAACGAACTGAAGGAGCAGATTCTTCGAAGGCGGGCACAAGCGTCTGTAAAAACAACTAAAAATGATGAGCCAGAAACAATCTGGTCACCATTTACAGAAAGCGGTTACGACTTACTCGAAGCTCCAGATGATTCAGCTATTGATCACACTCCGACAAAAGTTAAGGTTGAATTTAAAAAACACAGCCAGCCAGCAGAAAAAATAAATCTACCAACACCCGTTGTTCCAGCGCCAGAAATTGTCGTACCGGAAATAAAAAAACCGGCAGAAGTAGAAATACCAGACAAAGCAGAAGAAGAAATTGAAGTTGAAACAAAGCTTGAGCCAGTAATAATTGTACCTGAACCAATTCAAGAAGAGGAAATAGCAGAAACACCAGCTGCAGCAGTCGTATCAGCAGAGGAGATGGAGATAACTGATGAAAGTCCTCGGTGGGGAGAAGTAATATTAGATGAAAATCCTGTAACAGAAATCGAGGTAGAAGTAGAACCAGTGACAGAAGTTGTTGACATACAATATCCACAAAAAGCTGAAAAAACTGAAGCCTCAAACTTACGTGAATTTTTACAAAACTTCACCACCAACACCATTACGCTTACTCTGCTGACAGCAATCATTATCTGTGGAGCTTCAATACTACTCATTAAACCAACCGTATCTTTTATTACAGAATTAATGACAGTCGACGACATTGAAATCACTATCAACTCAGAGCCGATTCTGAACCAGTCGAACTTCTCAACCATAACCGTGGCGGTAAATCAGCTGGGATTTTTCTCTGGTCTTATCTTTGAAGCAATCAACAGTGGTCCAGCTGGTCTTGCAGAATATTCACTCATAGCGCCAAATGGTAATGAAGTCACCGCTTCATACATTTTCCAACTGCTTGAATTTGATACATTACCAGCACTTAGACAAGCGCTGACAACAGTCCATGTTGCAGCAGTCAATCAGTCTAAGCCGATGCTGGTAATGCAATTTGTCAGCAAGGACACTCTTCGCGGCGGGATGCTCAGCTGGGAAGACAATATTGCAAACGACTTTGCTGACCTCTACAAAATTCCAGCAGATGTACAGAGCATTCCTCTTATCGACGACATAATCGATGGCATAGATGTTCGCGTGTTAAAAGACGAGAACGAGACTTACCTAATCTACGGTTTTATTTCTGACAACACCCTAATAATTGCAAATCAAACTACTGAATTTGAGCAAGTTCTGACAGATCAGGAAGGAAGTAATTAGAAAACATCGCACTGAGTAATTTTATAACGCACGGTCAGTTTTAAATCTGACCGTGCGTTATAATTTGTTAAAGTTTAAATCATAAAACAAAACATGTCAGACGAAACAAACTACCAAACAAAACTAGAAGCTGACCTAAGGCAAATGGAGTCAGAACTTGCGACTATTGCAATCAAAGACCCAACAACTGGTGACTGGGTAGCTGTTCCAGCAGAAGGCTCACAGGAGGCCGCAGATCCAGATCTGGACGCTGACGGGGTAGAAGAGTGGAATGAAAGACGAGCTGTTTTATCACAACTAGAAACACGTTACCGAAACATAAAACGTGCCCTAGAAAAAATAGATAAGGGTTTATACGGAATATGTGAAATTAGTGGCGAGCCAATTGAGCCTGAAAGGCTTGAAGCAAATCCAGCCGCTCGCACCAACATCATCAATCGAGATCGGGAAAAGGAATTGTCTATTTAGCCTTATTTAAGAACCTATACTTCATGCTCATTGCACACGTTCACACAGTCCAGCCTGCTGTTACCACTGGAACAGTCGTAACTATAGAAACGGATATTTCGCGTGGTCTACATTCCTTTTCTTTGGTCGGATTAGCCGGTAAAGCAGTAGACGAAGCTAAAGATCGTGTCTGTAGCGCCATTAAACATACTGGTTTTTCTTCACCTAAAAGCAAGAATCAAAAAGTAGTTGTTTCGCTTGCTCCGGCTGACCTAAAGAAAGACGGTCCATTGTTTGATCTGCCAATAGCACTTTCGTACTTAATTGCTGCCGAAGAAATTAAACCAGACAAAATCAAGCGGGCTTATGTTGGAGAACTAAGCCTAGATGGAACTTTAAAACCTGTTAAAGGAGTACTGAATTGCACCCGCACAGCGGCTGAAGCTGGCTTTGAAGAAATTATTGTTCCAAAAGAAAATGCTATGGAAGCAGCTTTGATTGACGACATAATCGTACGTCCAGCTCGCACCTTGCGTGAAGTGATAGACCATATCAACACTGCTGACAAAGAAGAAGTGAGTCAGACAACAGACGAAAGTGACGGTGCTGAAAAAACTTTCTCTTTACCTGTTCAGCCAATTACAAGCATTGATGAAACTTGGCACGAATCCGACACCAAGCTTGAAGACATCAAAGGACAAGAGAGTGCAAAACGCGGGCTCATCATCGCTGCAGCCGGCAGACACAACGTGATATTAGTAGGGCCGCCAGGCACTGGCAAAACCATGTTAGCTAGAGCACTGCGCACTTTGTTGCCGCCACTTTCAAGAGAAGAGGCTTTGGAGGTAACAGCTATTCACTCACTCACAAGCAGTAAATTTTCAATCAACGCCAAGCCTCCTTTTAGAGCACCTCACCACACAGCTAGTCACACTAGCCTTGTAGGGGGAGGAGCAAACCCAAAGCCAGGGGAAGTAACTCTATCTCACAACGGTGTACTTTTTATGGATGAGTTTCCTGAGTTTGAACGGCGCAGCATTGACGCTTTGCGTCAGCCGCTTGAAGACAAGGTGGTTACTATTTCTCGCGTACAAAACAGCGCCGAGTTTCCGGCTGATTTTGTGCTGGTAGCAGCCCTCAACCCTTACCGTGGAACGGAAGACGGAACTAAAGATTTAGCTCGCGCTATGCAGGACACATACAAAAACAAAGTCTCTGGACCTATTCTAGACCGCATAGATCTATGGCTTGAAGTACCTCATATAGATTATGAAACATTAACCAAACTAAACAAAAGTGTTGGCGAGACAGAATCGGCTCGAGCACAAATAATGGACGCACGCAGTCGTCAAAAAACAAGACTTACGGAAACAAAAACAAACACCAACGCAGGAATGTCTGCTCGCGACATTGAAGCACTCATACCTCTAGGTGATGAAGTAAAAGACTTACTAAAAAAATCTAGCCAAAAACTCAACCTTTCACCACGCGGCTATCATCGACTGCTCAAAGTTTCACGCACAATCGCTGACCTTGACGGGGCAGAGGAGATTGCAGTGTCACATGTGCTAGAAGCATTGCAGTATAGAGTTTCACTATAAACAAATTAGTTTTACTTATCATTAATAATATGTACACTTTATAGCCAACAAGAGGAGGGGGATGAGAGAAAAAATAATAAGGTGAGCCTGACAGCTCACCTTATTATTTTTTGGACTAATTTTTAGAACGGGTTACGAGCACCTCGTACTTCAAAGTGAAGGTGAGTACCAGTTGAACGACCGGTGCTTCCCATGCCGCCAATTACTTGTCCTTGTGCAACATAAGCTCCTACCCCAACATCATTGCGCATGAGGTGAGCGTAAAGCGTTTGTGATCCGTTAGCGTGCTTAATAACCATGTAGCGACCGTAGCCACCATTCCAACCTGAGCTTTTAGAAACAATTACTGTTCCTGCTGCCGCAGCTCTAATTGGTGATCCTTGATAAGAAGCCAAGTCTACAGCATTGTAGCCATGCACTCCCTGTGTACGAACCGATCCTGGTGCAGGGTGTGAGAAACCAGCTGACGAAGCTGTGGGGGCAGCAGCTGTAGAACTTTTTGCTACTGACTTTACTGCCGAGTGCATAGCACCACCTGGAATAATAAGCGTTTCACCTACCATCAGATCGTCTGCTGAAGCGAGCTGATTATATGAAAGTATTTCTTCCGCGTCGCTGTCATATTTTTTAGCGATAACTCCGATTGTGTCACCTCTTTTAACAACATGACGGACACCAGTAATTGGCAAAATTACCAAAGTATCTCCAGACCGAATATCAGTGGCTCGTTTCAAGTCGTTTGCCCACAGGATAGTGTTTGTTTTAATAGAGAACATATCGGCAATCTCTGACAAAGAGTCACCTTCGCGTACAGTATAAAGGCGAATTTCTCCCATCCCGTCTTTTTGTTCAGCAATTACATCCGCTCCAACCGGACCAGTTGAAACCAGAGTGTTTTCATTAACCACGATGTCAGCTCCACCGCGAGAAGCTTTTGGATTTGGGTTGGTAAGCGCTGTAAGCAAAGGCATGTCGACCACTGTTGGGGAAGTAATAACCGCAGCAGCAGCCATATCAGCACTACTAGAGAAAAAACGTTCAAACCAGCCAGCGTGTGCCAGTAAAGGAAAACTGATGATAGCTGCTAATAGTAAGAGTTCCGCAGCAAGTCGCAGGCGGTTCATTACTTCAAATGTATGTGTGTCCTGACGCGCCATGCATATAGCAGGCTCGTCATTGTCTGTATTTTGGTATTTAATATGCTGTTTGTTTGGTCTCGCCGCCGTTATAGTCTCAAACTTCCGTGCCAGAATGGTATGTATTATTTTAAATGCTAAAGTGAAATAAAATAAATACTGAAAAATAAAAAGAGCACTCTTGCTCAAGAAACTTTTTGTTTGTTCATTGCGTACCACCACTTGGTACGCAAAGTATTCTACTAGAGCCTGCTCAGCACACAATTGACGAAATACACTTATTTAGTGCTTTAAAAAAATAGTGATTATAAGCTTATTTTAAGGGTTAATAATGCTATTGACATGTATACTAATGTATCTTTTTATTTATTAAGCGCACCTTATTCCCGTTGCAAATATTTTGCCTGTTCGAAGTAATATTTGGTGATCAATAAATAAGTCACGCTCACAAAACCGCTCCGTGCTATGATAGCTCCCACATGGACGAACAAAAATCACAACCTGCCTATTTAGAAGGGCTAAACAAACCACAAAAAGAAGCCGTACTGCACATAGACGGACCTCTCATAGTTTTGGCTGGAGCAGGCTCTGGCAAAACTCGCGTCATCACACATCGTATTGTGCACATTATTCATCAAGGCATAGCACCGCACAATATTTTGGCCGTAACCTTCACCAACAAAGCAGCCAAAGAAATGCGTGAGCGCGTTATCAGTCTCACCAAGCAACACTTCTCCTCCGACCGAGCCGTTATCGACAGCTATCCGCTTGTCACCACGTTTCACTCACTCGGCGTGCGCATTTTGCGCGAATTCCACGACACTCTTAATTTGCGCCGTCATTTTACTATCTATGATCGCAGCGACAGTCAAAAGGCGGTTAAACAAGCGATTGAAAAGTGTGACTACAATCCCAAAGAATTTGAACCGAGAAAAATGCTCAGCCTAATCTCTCGTGCCAAAGGTGATGCTAAAACTGTTCTTGAGTTTAAAGACGCTGCCAACAGTTATCCCGAGCAAGTAGCTGGGGAAGTGTGGGAGAAATACGAAGAAATACTTAGAGCTGAGCACGCGCTCGACTTTGATGACCTGCTTGCAAAAACACTGTTCCTCTTAAAAGAGCACAAAAGTATACGCGAAACACTACAACAACGTTATAAATATATTCACATTGACGAGTTTCAAGACACCAACCAAGTACAGTTTTCAATCGTTAAAATGCTCTGCAGCGAATTGCAAAACATCTGTGTAGTAGGAGACATCGACCAAAACATCTACAGCTGGCGCGGAGCTGATATCAAAAATGTTTTGGAGTTTGAGCGCTCTTTCCCGCGTGTGCATACTGTTTTACTGGAAGAAAACTACCGCTCCACTGGCACAATTATCGCCGCTTCAAACGAAGTGATTAAGAAGAACAAAAACCGCGTCGAGAAGAATGTTTTTACCAGCAATCAAGACGGTGAAAAAATCGTGCTTTACGCCGGCATGAATGGACACGCCGAAGCCGACTACATAGCCATGACCGCCAAGAAACTAATTTCCGAAGGCGCTGAACCGGCTGCGATTGCTGTACTGTACCGCACGAACTTTCAGTCTCGCGCACTCGAAGAAGCTTTTCTTACCAGCGACGTTCCGTACCAACTCATCGGTACAAAGTTCTTTGAGCGAAAGGAAGTGAAGGATGTTCTGTCTTATCTGCGCTTGGCTTTAAACCCTGGCAGCAACGCCGACCTAACACGAGTCATCAACGAGCCAACACGTGGAATCGGCAAGGTTACAATGCTAAAAGTAATTGAAGGTAAAGAAAATGAGCTCAATGCCGGCACAGCCAAAAAGGTACAAGGATTCAACGAGATAATGTCAGACATCAAAAATGCGGCCGAAACTAAGCCTCTTTCAGACACAATCAGATTCATTATGTCTCGTAGCGGTCTTGAATCGAAGTTTAAAGAAGAAAGGACAGAAGAGTCGATGGAAAGACTTGAGAACTTGCGTGAGCTAGTAACGCTCGCCAGTCGCTTCAATGACATGGACCCGAGCGACGCAGTCGAAGCCCTGCTCGAGAACGCGGCGCTGCAAAGCGACCAAGATGAAATCAAAGAAAAAGAAGAAGAAAACGCTGTTCGCTTAATGACAATTCACGCCGCCAAAGGACTGGAGTTTCCTTATGTATTTATCTCTGGCTTGGAACAAGGACTGTTTCCACACGAAAGGCTCGACGACGGCAAGATCGACAACGAGGAGGAAAGGAGATTATTTTACGTCGCACTAACACGCGCTGAGAAAAAAGTCTTTTTGACCTACGCCCACATGCGCACAATCTTTGGCAATCAGAGAGTAAACGTGCCGTCAGAATTTTTGAATGACATTCCAGTTGAATACGTCGAGCAGGCAGAACCAGAGGGAATAGGTGGAGGATCAGGCTACGAGACGACGGTTTATTTGGATTAGCTTCAAAAAGACAAAAGAAGAGAGCGACGCCTGCGAGCGTCGCTCTGTTCTTTATTATTCCAACACAAATCCAAAACTTTAAAAGATCAGGTCTACTTTTTACATTGTTATTTTTAGAAGTACTGACGACTTCTCAGTAGGAGAAAAGTTTACGCAAGACAATAAGCAACAATCGTAATTAAACAAAATTTGCCTTTGTTTTAATTCCCATACGCAAACCAACATGCTAGGCTTTTAGACGTAAACAATTCTAGTGACTTAAACCAAAGCAAAATCATGAAATTTATTCACAAAAAATCTCTCGGTCAGCATTTTTTAAACAGCGACTTTGTACCCAAAAAGATGTGTGACGCCGCCGGGCTTTTTGATTTGGCGGAAGGGGAGGGAGGGAGCGAAGCACTCTCTCTCAACGTCTCCCCAACCACAGTCTTAGAAATAGGCCCAGGCACTGGCGCTCTAACTCGAGAAATACTCGCTCGGGGTGCAAATGTAGTAGCAATCGAAGCTGACGAACGGGCAATCTCATCACTAAACGAAACCTTCGCTGAAGAAATAACCCAAGGTCGTCTAACCATCTTTCACCACGACGCCCGCACTCTTAACCCTAGCGAATTTAACCTTGAAAAACATAGTTATATCTGCGTTTCTAATATTCCATATTATCTCTCTGGGAGACTCTTTCGCAGCTTACTAGACACAAAATGCCAGCCGTCTATACTGGTTTTCTTGATCCAAAAAGAAGTAGCAGAACGCATTGCGAGAGACAAAAAAGAATCGCTATTGTCGCTTTCAGTTAAAGTTTTTGGTGACCCTTCTTATGTAAGCACGGTAAAACGTGGTCATTTCTCTCCACCACCAAAAGTAGATTCCGCTATCATCTCAGTTTCAAACATCAACCAAGCTAATTTTAAAGACATTGCTGCAGCAGACTTTTTCAACCTAATACACCTCGGTTTTGGCCAGAAAAGAAAACAGCTTATACATAACTTAGTCGAAAGCAAACTGTGGAGCAGGGAAGAAGTGGAGGTAGCGTTGAATACCTCCACTTTGCCACTAACCATTCGAGCTGAAGATATTCCTCTAAACAAATGGCTACGACTAACAGCCAAGCTAACCCACAAAAAGCATCCATAAGTGTGTGCATAAAAGTTTCATTCTAACAACGGGCTGTTATACTGTTAGTTATATGTCGGAACAAATTAGTCCAAAAGTTGTTGGAGCGACCTTAGTAGGTTTCGCACTTGTAACCGGAGCTTACGTAATAAGCAACTTTGGTGAAACAGCCAAACCGACTTCTTTTCAGCAAGCAGCTGCTATAAACAAGACTACTGTACGTTCAGCTATTACAATAGCCGACAACGACAGTAATGGAATAGAGGACTGGCGAGACGAGTTTGTGACCGCAAAACCAATTGTCATCGATAAAGACAATACAGTACCTTACGAAGCACCAGACACTTTAACGGGCAGGCTTGGTGTTAATTTCTTCGAAAGCCTGTTACGAGCTCGCACGCAAGGACCGTTTGGTGGAACAAACGAAGAAATCATCGATAATACTGTCGCCATCCTCGATAAGGAAACCGCTATTTCACTGTACGGTGTATCTAGCATAAATATCATGCAGGAATGGGACGATCAAGATATCGTCAACTACGCCAATACCATATCCTTAATCCTAAATAAAAATAATAATCCTGGCATGGAAGGCGAGATGTATATCTTGCACGACATACTCAACCGCGGAGCCGAGGAACGTATGGATGAAATTGAAACTTTAGCTGAACTGTATCAAGGTTTCCGAGATGACACGCTAGCACTGCCTGTTCCAGCCTTTTTAGCCAAAGAGCACCTCGATCTCATCAACACATATAACGCTATTCATGAAGACATTGCATCAATGACTGAGATGAATTCTGATCCAGCAAAAACCTTCCTGCGTCTTAAGCGCTATGAAGAGGACGCTACTGGACTTTACTACGCACTGGTAAACATGACCGATAGCCTCATTCCATATGCAAATCTATTTACCGTTGAGGATCCGGCGGTTCAGCTCATTGTTTTCAATCCTGATTTACAAAACCCTTAATTAGCTTTATATATGGATACTTTCATTGACAATTTCTTTCTTTTCTTAAAACGGGGCCTGATCGCACTAATGTTAATCATGTTTGGCACTGTAATGGTATACGTTCCGCACAACTGGAATGAAGTACCCCAAGCAGAAGCTGGTGCAGCCGGTGGAGGGTCGACGTTACCTGGTCAGTTAGTGGCGTTGGTGCAGCAGACATATAACGCTGTAAAAAACACCATAACTGCGATAGCCAATAAAGCCCAGGCTGTCTTTGCACAAGACCTATGGCTTAAAGAAACTATTCTTGATGGTGTTTTTTGGTCCTTAGCTAAAAAATTCGTTTCTTCCATGGCTCAAAGCACGATAGACTGGATAAACGGCGGGTTTGAAGGCAAACCAGCTTTCGTTAGCGATCTTAAACAATTTTTACTTGATGAAACAGACGAATTTATAGGTGAATTCATAAGCAATTTAGGCGCAATTGGATCTTTTATATGTGACCCTTTTAAGCTTAACGTTCAGATTGCTGTTCAGCTCCAGCATCAAGAAACACGCACCAACCAAGCTTCTGCTTGTACGTTGACTGGAGCACTTGCAAACTTGGACGATTTCATCAAAGGAACGCAAGGAAGCTTTTCTGAACAAGGCGGCTGGGAAGCGTGGTTTGATATAACTTCAGAACCAAAAAAGTACACACCCTTCGGCGCCATTGTTTCAACTCAGGCAGTTGCAGAAGTAAGACTGTCAAACCTGAAAGAGGAGGAAACAGCCAAAATTGGCTGGGCTAAAGGTTTTTTCTCTATCAGAGACGACTGTCCTACAGTTACATCTGCTTCTGGTATTCAAGAAACACGGTGCTCAATCATAACTCCTGGATCTGCCATCGCTTCAGCTTTAGACAACAACCTTGACTCTGGTCGTCAGGCTTTGCTTGAAGCTGACGAAACTAACGAAGTTCTCGGCGCTCTGATAGGCGGGCTAGCCCAACAAGCTTTTACGGGTGCCGCTGGACTACTCGGACTTTCAGATCGTGGCGCAGATACTGATGGTGACGGAATTGGTGACACTTACGACTCTTACCTAGACAAACTCGGTATTGAAGATGGTGTTCTAAGCGCCACAAGCAGCTTAGCCCAAATGGAAGAAGCTCTTGCAATACAGATAGCAATGAGTTCATCATCTTCCGCTTACGAACCATTACTGTTAGCTTTGTCTACTAACTATATTACATCTGAAGAAGTGAGGACAGATTCCGAAAAAGCATCAATAGATGCTCAAGAAATAATAATCGAGGCGACAGGATACCAAACAAGTATTCAAGCTCTTATTACTGAGTATGAAACAGAGCTTGCAAAGGATAAACCAGACAATAACAAGATTACGGACATTCTTATTCGCTATAACCAGTTGGATAAATTCTCTGAATTTGATATTGAAATCAAAGAAAGTGAGTGGGATAGCATCTTGGCACGCGAGTAAAATTGGAGAGCGAGTAAAATATGACCACAGCTAAAAAACAATCCATACTTACAACAACCTTCTTTATAGCAGTGTTGTTGTTGCTTCCTGAATTTGCTTACGCAGACCCTGTTGAAAATAAGGTTGCTGGATTGATGTGGAGTATGGTAGTAACTGTGTTTGGTACCTTCATGGCCATGGGTGGTAATTTGCTCGACTGGTCAATAGAATTGTTTGTTATTGGTTTTGGTGACAACTTTACCGACACAGGCGTAGGTGGGGCGGTTGAAAACCTCTGGGTTATTGTCCGAGACCTCTTCAACCTGACTTTTATATTTGGTTTAGTTTATCTTGGCTTCAAGATGATTCTAGGCAGCGACGATAATCGCACCAAAGTTTGGCTGGCTCACCTTATAATCGCAGCTTTGCTAGTCAATTTCAGTCTCTACATAACCAAGTTAATTGTTGACATCAGTAATATCCTAGCTACACAAATTGTTCTAAATGGACTATCTGCACCCACAGGAGAAGTAGCTATTTCTACCATTTTTGCCGACAGTCTTGGTGTGCAAGGGGTATTCAGTAAAGAAGAACTTCCTCCACAATTGGCAGAAACTGGTGCCTTTGGCTTCGTTATTGGCTCAATGATTTTGTTTTCTGTGGCCGGGTTTGTTTTTGGAGCTGGTGGAATGCTTATCACTATTCGCTTCGCTGCTCTTTGTCTTTATATGGCACTTTCTCCCCTCATGTTCCTTGGATGGGTATTCCCACAACTAGAAGGCACTGTCAGGAAGTACTGGAGTGGTTTTCTGAAGCGCGCTTTCTTTGCTCCAATCTACATGCTATTACTCTATTTTGCTGGCACGGTTCTCCAAGCTTATAGCGTTTCAGTAGATGCAAGTGGTAATAAAAGTTTTACCGCTCTTTTTGCCGGAACAGGTAAAGAAAAGATGGACAGCTTTGCGGACACCTTACCGCCTTTTATTCTTTCTTGTATTTTCTTGTTTGCTGCGATCACTGTATCCAACAACCTTTCCGCTGACGGTTCAAACAAGGTCATGGCTTTAGGAAAAAACTTAGCTGGTCGTGCCCGAAGAATGACCGCAAACACCGCTATGTATGTACCGCGGAGGGCAGGTAGGGCTGCTGCAGCAGCCGGAGGGGCTGCAGCTGGTACCGTTGGAAGAAGACTCAGCTACAATCTCGGCAACAGCTTAGAACAGTCTTTGAATCGTCGTCAAGAATCTACAGGTATTGCCGGCAGAATAGCGAGGTCAACCTTTGTTGAAGACAGAGTACGTGGCGGGGCGCGCAATATGCAGAACGCAAAGTTTGGCAGACAATACACCATCGACGAACAGCAAGCTCGTGCGAACACCCTTGCTCAAGAACAAACTAATAGAGACAACCGGAGGAATGGACCAGAGGGAATGAACAGTAGTGATCCTGAAACAGCAGCTAGAGCAGCAGCTGACACAGCTCGAGCAGTTGCACAAATGCCTAATGAGGAATTGGTCCGACAATCAGTCAAGACTCTTACAACTGGTGGTATTGCCAAGAATTTGTCAGATGCTCAAATCAAGACACTGGGTGAATCTGGACGATTCACTGCTGAAGATATTAAGAAAATTAAAACAGGTCGAGACACTGATGCTTTAAAAGATCTGATCGACGCAACCAATAAGACCGGCGCGACCGAAGCTGAGCTTGCGAAAGCATCAGAAGAACTGAGCAAAGCTGTTAGATCATTCTCTGACGAAAGAATTAAGGGGCTTGATAAAGAATATCGTAATAAGCCAGAAATTGCTGCTGCTATGCGTCAGGCTTCTGCCGATAAGCTCCTAGAGTCAGATGATGTATCGCAAGCGGACAAAGAAGCTTTGAGTACAGCACGAAAGGCAGGGTTTGTAAGCATAGCAGGTAGTAAAAGCCCTGCAAGAA
The DNA here is from genome assembly GCA_018608435.1 of Patescibacteria group bacterium. Lineage (GTDB taxonomy): Bacteria > Patescibacteriota > Minisyncoccia > Phycocordibacterales > UBA918 > OLB19. The sequence continues at coordinate 18,773 of JABAZV010000023.1, forward strand.
TTAGAGATATGCTTAAGAACACTCCAGCTCAAAAAATACCGGCTGGAGTGATGGCCAATGCTGAAGTGCTGAAATTAATGACAACCAACACGATGATGCAACACCTAAAAGAAGTTAATGACGTCAATCACATTAAAGAGATTGAGACAGGCATGAACGACTACCTTGCAAATCATGCTACTCCCGAAGAAAGGGAAATGTGGAAAAAGGCACAACAAAAATCAGATACTATGTCTACCTCTATGCAATTAAACTTTGATGGAAACGCAACCGGGTCTGTCATATTAGACCAAAACGGAAACCCTTTTACTTAAACTTATAAATATGTCTACCATCAATGCTTTAGAACTATTTCAAACAGCCTACCAAAGCGCTGCACCTGAAAAAAAGTTTGCCGTCGACAATAACCTAGTGTCACAATGTGTGGAAACATTAGTCGCAAACCACGCGCTCGATGATTCTCAGCATGTGCCACTGATACGAACCGGTGTTCTACTTACTCTTAACGCTATTGATATAGACACTGCCCAACGAGAGCTTATGCAACTTGGTGTACCGAACGCAGCCCAAGTAATTGGCGAACTCTGGGGCTGTGTTAACAACAGCATAAACGCCGCCGCCCAGCAACCACAAGCAGTAGCACCGGTAATCGCTCCACCTCAACCACAAATAGCAGTAGCACCGGTTGAGTCAATCTACTCCAGCACACAATCTGCTATTTTGCATGAAGCAGAGAGGATGATCCCGGCGCAACCCGCACCAGTTCAACGACCAGTCAATCCAGCTGCAGTACACCAACCCACTGCAGTCGCTCCAGCCGCACCGAACCCGGCAGTAATGCCAATACCAACACAAACCCCGCCTCCAACTTTAGCTGAAAAAGATCACATCGCTAGGTGGGGTAAAGCAGAGTAGGGTAGAAAAAATATGTATATAAAAATGAGGGCGCACTTTTGTGATGCTTTTTTTAAAATTTACTTTAAGAACCCTTTGTTGTTTTGAAGTGAATATATCTGGGGATAGTTAGGCCCTTACAATGAATATAAAAACTCCAAACGTGTATAATGATGATGTATGAGATTTGAAGTTCCACAATTTATTGATATTGAAGACAAAATCTTCGGCCCTCTTTCGTGGCGGCAATTCCTGTATGTAGGCGGGGGAGTTGGTATGGCGGCCGTGATGTTTTTTACACTACCTTTTATAGTTGCGGTAATTTTTGGCCTACCTCTTGCTCTTCTGGCTGGTGCCTTGGCTTTCTTTCCGGTAAACAACAGACCTTTTTCCTTTTTCCTCGAATCGATTTTAAACTATTTTACCCGCCAAAGAATGTATCTTTGGAGGCAAAAGAATGAGGTAGTCTACACAAACGACACTACTGTAATCAAGAAAAACTCTTACATTGATGGAGCCGTCGCACCGACAGTAAAAAAGCAACACAAGGATCTCACAGCGCTCGCTCGCGACCTAGAATTACAAGCCCTTCAAAAGAACGAATAATATGCCTTCTACTAAAGCAGCGACACAAGACTTCGTTCCCATCAAAGACGTTAAAGATAACGTGGTTATTCATAAGAATGGCCAAATGAGTATGGTTGTTTTAGCTTCTTCGGTAAACTTCGCGCTTAAATCACTAGATGAACAGAAAGCGATATTGATCCAGTTTCAGCAGTTCCTAAACACGTTAGACTTCACTCTGCAGATCTACGTTCAATCTCGTCGCTTAAACATTGAGCCTTACCTAAAATTTCTTGGTGAACTAGAAGGGAATCAAAATAACGATCTTATGCGTATTCAGTTACGTGAATACATAGAATTTATTCGCACCTTCACCGATGATGTTGATGTGATGAGTAAAAACTTTTTCGTTGTTGTTCCATATTCACCGTCAAAAGTTAACTTTACTAAAGGCATCACTAACATGCTTTCACCAAAGCAAAAACCTACAGCCGGTCAAGACGCCAGTAAAATCAACTTTGAAGAACATCGACTTCAGCTCGAGCAAAGACTTGGGGTAGTGTCAGAAGGACTAGCCAGAGTTGGCGTGCGCACAATAACACTGCAAAAAGACGATTTGGTTGAACTTTTTTATCACCTTTACAATCCAGGAGACTCGACAGGCTCAGCACCAATCGTCGAATAACAAATTTAATATGGGACTTACAGACTTCTTAAAACCACCGCAAAACAATAATAATGGTGCAGAAAAAATGAGTGATAAGCTACTTACTTTGAGTGACGTTATTGCACCCTCTGCAATCAGTATCACACCGCGTAGCATAAATTTGAGTGGCGTTGATGTACGTGTCCTATACGCAGTGTCTTATCCTCGCTACCTAAATGACGGTTGGATAGAGCCCATTTTAAACATAGCGAAAGAAATGGATGTTTCTATTTTTATCCACCCAATCGACACAGCTGATACTCTAAAGAAATTTCAAAAAAAGGTCGCTGAGGTGCAGAGTCAGATAAACATGAAAGCTGAGAAGGGAGAGGTTAGAGACCCGCAACTGGAAGCTGCTTACAACAACCTAGAAGACTTGCGCGACAAACTACAACAAGCAGAGGAGAAGCTTTTTGACGTTGGTTTTTACCTAGCTATTTATGGTGAATCTGAAGATGATTTAAATAAATCTGAAAATGAAATAAGGGGTATTCTAGACTCTAGACTAATATCACTTAAGCCGGCACTGTTTCAACAAGAACAAGGAATAAAAAGTATTATGCCGCTCGCAGGCGACGAGTTACTTGTGCACAGCAAGTTTAATTCTGAACCTCTGGCTAGCTTTTTTCCTTTCACATCTTTTGACCTAACCTCTGACACAGGAATTCTTTACGGCATCAACCGACACAACTCCAGCCTGGTTTTGTTCGATCGCTACAGCCTTACTAACTACAACTCTGTAACCTTTGCCACTTCTGGAGCAGGGAAGTCTTACGCTTTGAAGCTTGAAATTTTACGCTCACTCATGTTTGGAACCGAGGTGATTGTACTTGACCCTGAAAAAGAGTATGAGTACTTAGCCGACGCAACCGGAGGACGCTTCTTTGATATTTCCCTATCTTCAAGCCACCACATCAACCCTTTTGACCTACCACCTCCGCGTGACGACGAAGATCCACGCGACGTTTTGCGAACACACGTTATTGAATTAGTAGGACTATTTCGTCTTATGCTCGGCGGACTTACAGCTGAGGAAGAAACTCTTATAGACTTAGCAATCCAAGAAACCTATGCCCTTAAAGACATTACTGGCGACACCAACTTTGGCGAACAGGAACCACCACTTTTGTCTGACTTTGAAATGGTGCTGGCAGGAATGGACGGTAGTGCCTCTTTAATCACACGTTTACAAAAATACACATCTGGAACCTGGTCTGGATTCATGAACAAACCAACCAACGTAGACATTTCCCAAAAATTCGTTGTATTTTCTCTGCGTGACATGGAAGATGAGCTGAAGACTATCGCCATGTACATTATTACAAACTATATCTGGAACTCAGTTAGACGTCGACTAGCAAAACGCCTGATGGTTATTGACGAGGCTTGGTGGATGATGAAAAGTGAAGACACAGCTTCTTTCTTATTTTCACTAGCAAAGCGTGGTCGTAAGTACTATCTAGGAATTGCCACTATTACACAGGACGTGGACGACTTCCTCCGTTCTCCTTATGGCGTACCAATGATCACCAACTCGTCAATTCAGTTTCTAATGAAACAGTCACCAACTGCCATCGACAACATCCAAAAAACTTTCAACCTCACAGATGAAGAAAAGTTTTTGCTGCTGGAGTCTAATGTGGGGGAGGGAGTATTCTTTGTCGGACTGAAACATGTCGCCATCAAAATAATTGCATCTTACACCGAAGATCAAATCATCACCTCAGACCCGTCTCAGCTAATACAGATTCAAAACTCTAGAGATGAACTGAACGCATCCAAGGGTAAGCGATAATTGTTATTTTATCTCCGTTTTATAAGCGGAGATAATTAGTAAATTACTCAGACTGGTCACACGAACACATTATTGCATGTGTAGTATACTAATTTGAATATGGACCCAAATTCTGGCAAAGGCGAAAATAAGCAGGATTCAACTGTCAATCCGCGCACTTTCCCGCGCATGATTTCTGCTGATCGCTCTAGTTACAGCGAACCAATATCAAGCATTCGTAATGTGAATACAGACAGAATAAAAACAACTGGTTCTGGTTTTTACAAAACTTCCACCAAGCAGAACTACGGCAAGAAAAAAGAAAAGTTTGTTAACCCTCACCCAACTACAGACCAGAAATTTAGTGGTGGATATAAAGACCAGGGAATACAATCATACTCACCGCTTGACGACGAACCTGCAAAAAACAATTACGACTCAACCTACAATGTACAAACATCAAGTCCTGCACAATCAGCAGCAAACCAACCAACATTTAGACAAATAGCAAAGAGGAGGGCTGCTGCTAAAAAAATAAAGATAAAGACCACTTCATCAAAAGCAAGAATTAAGAAAGATCGATTGAAATGTCGAGCATATACCTGGGCTTTTATCCGCTCTTGGGTTCTTTTTATGTATCCATTTCAAATAACTCTTGGCTTTTATGCTCTAATCGCGTTTGGTGTAGGCGGTACCGTAGCAAAAATAGTTTCTTTTGTTGGTATCGATATAACCACTAGCGCTCTTAGTGTTGGTTTTGCTTTTAATTTTTTACTTTTCTTTTTGTACGGCATATGTCAAAACTTGGTCGTATACTTTATGTACAGAATTGCAGGCTATGCGCCTCTTTCTGGCCGGAAAGATGGAGTAAAGATGGTGACCTTAGCATTGTGCCTAACCGGCACAATGACACCACTTCTAAACCTTTTTCCTTGGACTTTATTGTGGACAATGGTGATAGTTAGGTATCCCAAATAATCCTGTCCACCATCAAATTGAGTCGACAGCCCTAACAAAGCTAATCGTCTGGTATGATACTTGTATATATGCATAAACTAATACAAATCGGCACCTTTATATTTTGCTTGTTTATTCTTGCCAATCCAGCCCAAGCCCAGCTTAAAAATAACGCCAGCATTGAACTGTCACCCGAATACCCGCAACCTGGTGAAGAAGTCACCGCTAGTCTTAATGATTTTCGTTCAAGCACCAACAACTCAAACTTAACCTGGACACTAAATGGAGAAACGGTTCCGTCTGCAGTCAACAGTCGTAGTGTGTTATTTACAGCAGGCGCTGATGGAGTAACAGACGTCTTATCAATCATAATAGATTCACCGCTTGGCAGAAGTGAAACCATAAACCGCAACGTAAATCCAGTATACGTAGACGTTATCATCGAACCGCAGACCCATGTACCTAATTTTTATCAAGGCCGATCTTTGCCCAGTATTGGAAGCATTGTGAACGCAACAGCTGTTGTGAGTGGACATAACCCGAGTGATCTTGTCTACAAATGGCAAGTTGGTAGCGAAGTATTGGCTGGCGGGGCAGTACGTGGTATAAACCAAGTCTCATTCACTACTCCGATGGGATTTAATTATGTTTTAAATTTACAAGTATCTTCTGCAACGGGCGGTATCATATCGAAAAGATCAGTATTTCTACCATCAGTATACCCGCGTCTATTTTTCTACGAAAAACACACCCTGTCCGGCATTAGACCTATAGCTATAGACAGGGAATTTACTCTTATTGAAAACAGTACTTCCATAATAGCCTCTCCTTATTATCTTGATTCAAGGACTTTTAATGATCCTGATATTTCAGAATGGGAAATAGACAACAATTTGGTAAACAGCGGAAACAACCCTTATGAAGCAACCATTCGAAGAAACAGTGAGCGAGGAAGGTCTTCCTTAAAATTCCACGTTCGTGACACAACCCAAGTGCTGCAGGGGGTAAGTGAATCTATATCTATAAACTTCTAATTTTATGAAACGTCCACTTTTCATCATTCTGAGTGTTGTCACCGTTATTCTTCTTTTGGCTGTTTGGATCTATATTCTTTTCTTCAACACCAACTCACCAAGTAGCAATGATGGTAATAATGATTTTGCCGGAGTAAACCTTGGAGACACTACCGACATGAACACCAATCAGTTTTCCGAGCAAAACAGCAATAATGAAGACAACTCAGACAACATAAGAGTAGACATGACAGATGACTCTTCTCGACTGCAGCAGCTTACAACCAAACCAACTATCGGTTTTTCTGAAGTGCAAAGAACACCAAGCTCCACACCAAGTTTCTATTATATCGAAGCAGGAACTGGAAATATTTTCTCAATTAATACTGTTACAGGTAATGAAGAAAGGGTTTCTGCCACAACTATTTCACTTAGTCATAAAGGGGGAATAACACCTAATGGAGAATTTGTAATGATCGAATCTGGACAAGGAAATAGGAGCGAGTTTACTGTCGCTTCAATAGACCATACTAACAACAGACTTAATGCTGCTACGCTAGACGAATCTATCATTGATTTTAAAGCAACTACTGACAACACATTCCTCTACGCAGCTATTGAGGACAGGGGAGTAGCTGTTAATCACTACTATCCAATAAGTGACACTAGTGAGACACTGTTCACCATTCCATTCCAAGAGGTCACAATCGAGTGGGGGAGTAACTCTCTAGACACCCACTATTTCTATCCAAAAGCCAACAGTCAACTAGAAGGTTTTCTTTATGCTGGTAAAGACAATAGCGTGACAAGATTACCTTTGTCCGGATACGGTTTTGCTGCCGCTGGTAGTGAAGATATAATTATCTATGCAAAACAAGAAAAAGGTGATTACATTGGCTATGTTTACAACACCAACGACCAATCATCAACAGAGTTAGGTTTTTCCTTTTTACCTAAAAAGTGCATCGCTGTTTTGGGTAACGTTGTATGCGCGCTTAGTATTTCTGACTATAATCAAGAATTTCCAGATAAATGGTATATGGGTTCCTATATAGCTAAAGATAGTCTTTGGCACATTGAAGCAGGTACTAACCGAGGAACTTCTCTAGCTGATCCTGAAGACGAGACTGGTCGTACGTTAGACATTATAAATATGCAACACAGTATTTCTACCAACAGTTTGTATTTTATAAACAAAACAGACCAAACGGCCTGGATGTTACGTGAAGCTATTCCTGAAAGAGAAAATATTGTGATCACAGATGAACCTGACACCGATCAAACAGAGATTAATGTCGACGAAAACTAATCTTTATATGAAAAAAACAATCATCATAACCAGTTTAATATTTGTAGCTCTTTTTCTTTTAACAGTTCCATTCTCTTCTAGCGTGCTGGCTTTTGAAACAGTCGATCGATATTCACCACTCGTAGGACTGCCTGGAGTAGATCCAAACACTAGTGATTTTAGTGCATTCGTCAACGCTCTCTACGCTCTTTCTATCAGCATCGCCGCTCTACTGGCAGTAATAAAGATAGTTATCGCTGGAGTAAAATGGATGCTTACTGATATTGTTCCCGCCAAGTCCGAAGCCAAGAAAGATATTCAAGGTGCTCTTACTGGCTTGATTATTGTTCTGAGTGCGGTTTTAATTTTAACTGTCATCAACTCAAATCTTGTCGACGTAAAGATGTCTATCGATAAGCTAGACGGTACAGAAAAAGGGGTAGAGAACAGAGATGAAGTTGCAGACCGCGCTAGTTTAACAGGAACCCCTCCAGATCCATGGGACGCAGGCACTCCATCAGCAGAAGTAGAACCAAATATTAAATGGCTGGCTTTATGCAAAAAAGCTGGCGGAAAACCATCATCACAAGCAGTTGGAGGTCCAAGTGGTACCATAGTATACACCTGCTCATAAACACTTAATAAAAAACCCTGTCGCAAGACAGGGTTTTTTATTTTTACCGATGCTTCCTAACAAAGTATTCCTGAGCAATAGTAACTAAGTTACTAACCAAGAAATACAAAGCGATAGTGGTGGAAATGGAGTAGGCCACAAAAGTTATAATTATCGGCATAACATACTTCATTTGAGTTTGCATGTTACGCATAAAATCTGCTTTCATGTCTGGCTCAGCTCCTTCTTCTTTAGGTGGTAATTCTGGCATTGTGAGCTTCACATGGAAATACTGAGTGATTCCAGCCCCAAGCGCCAACCACAAACTCCTCCCTGTCATATCAATCTGACCCAAAAACTGCATTGAAACCTCTGCCGGGGCAGTTATAAATGAATAAAGTAATTCAGTGTTTATATCAGGCAAAGGTACTCCGCCACCACTATAAACAGAGAAGTACAAAGCAATAATAACTGGAATCTGTATAAAAATAAGCATTAGACTGGCCAATGGATTCATACCAGCTTTTTTATATATTTCCATCATTGCTTGAGCTTGTGCTTGCTTGTCGTCTTTGTGCTTAGTTTTTATCTCCTTGAGCTTAGGCTCAATTTCTCTCATTATTTTTTGCGTTTTCACAGCCTTGATTGAAAGAGGGAGAAGAATTGTTTTTACCAGCAAAACAGTTAGGATCATCGCCACTCCTAAATCACCAGAAGGAACCAGATTGATAAAAAATACCAGCGAGTTATATACTGGATCAAAGAAAAATGTGTGCCAAATAGTGCCCATAATTAGTGTAGCTATATAAATTAATATGCAAGTAAAACAAACTTGTGTTATAGGTGCAATCTTATCATCCTAAGTACTTTTCTGTAACTGTACAACTACTCTTCGCACTGCTGCTACTGCTTCTTTTTTTGTCAGTTTAAGAAAAGCAGGTTTCATAATGAGCAACAACGCTCCTTTATAATCCTTCTCGCCAAACTCCTGTCTTAATTGCGCGTACACAAAACGCCGCAAGCGATTGCGTCCGACAGCTGTTTTAGAAACTTTTTTACCCACCACAACAGCTATCTTCCTGCCAGCTGGAAGAGGGGAGGTGATCATTGTAAATTCTGGCGAATGCTGACGTTTTCCGCTTTTAAAATAAGCAGAAAATTCTTTACTTGAAAGTCTTTCGGTCTTTTTAAACATAATGCTTTACGCTTACTCAGGCGTACTTGCTTCAATATACAATAAAATTAAGCAGTAACAAAAAAAGCTCTAGCGAGCTTTTTTTACTGTTAGCTGCTTTCGTCCTTTGCGACGACGAGCTTGAATGATTTTACGTCCAGAAGGAGTAGCGGTGCGTACAAGAAAACCGTGAGTTCTTGCTCGCTTTCGCTTACTTGGCTGATAGGTTCTTTTTGGCATAGATTAATTTGTTTCTGTCTTAGTGCTTGGAACTATACAGGAAAGTATGAATATTTCAACCCTTAAGTTAGGTATTTAAAACAACGCTTTATTAGACACAAAAGAACTGAACGAAAGTAATATCAGTATTCAAAACGGAACTTTTAAAGTTATCAAAACTTATCCACATATTATCCCCAGTTGCTTTTTTATTTCGTGACAATAGTTCGAGAATCTAAAGTTAGATTATCGGTAATTTTACAGTCTGTCTACAGGTCTGTATAATGCGGAGTAATTAAGTTTGTTGGTACTAAATTACTATGAATACTACATCTCACATGAGCTCAACTGACAGTATCGTAAAGACAGAACAAGTTGATGTTAGGCAACTTTGGGACGACGCTTTGGTAAAAGTAGAACTTTCTATTACAGCAGCCAATTTTAAAACCTGGTTTCGAGAGACGCACATCGTATCGCTTGAAGACGGTACTGCAACTATTGGTGTACCTAGTGTTTTTGTTAAAGACTGGTTGCAAGATAAGTTTCATACCATGATTCTAAAAACCCTACGCGACCTAACTCCACACGTAAGAAGTGTTGAATATACAGTGGCTCAGCGTAATGAAAGAAAGCAAGAGAATAACAAAAACCAAACTGTAAACGCTGCGCTGCCGCTTGAGGAATATTACATAAACAAAAGTGACAACCTAAACCCTAAGTATTCTTTCGACACATTTGTAGTCGGTCCTTACAACGCGCTTGCTCATGCTGCTGCAAAAACAGTTAGTGAAAAGCCTGGTATTACTTACAATCCGTTATTTATTTACGGTAAGACTGGTCACGGTAAGACTCACCTCATTCAAGCAGTAGGGAACCATACTAAAAAAACAAACAAAAAAGTATTTTACGTAACCTCTGAACGTTTTGCTGTAGATTACTTCAACTCTCTCCAAAGCGGAACAGCAAACAGCTTTAAAGATCGCTATCGTCAGTACGATGTTTTGATTATGGACGATGTTCAATTTTTGGCCACTAAAGAAAAAACTCAAGAAGAATTATTTCACCTCTTCAACGCATTGCATGACAGCAATAAACAAATTGTTTTTTCTAGCGACCAACACCCAGCCTTACTAAACGGCATGGAAGAAAGGTTACAGTCTCGCTTTTCACAAGGAATGATTGTTGATCTGCCGGCACCAGACCGTGAGTCTAGAGCTGCTATCTTACGCGCGAAAGCTGCACAAAACAGTATTACTCTTAATGATGATGTGGTTGAACACTTAGCCGAAAGCATCAAAGGAAACGTGCGTGAACTAGAAGGAGCCCTAAATACAATCATGTGTCAGTCGCAGCTTCTTGGACGAGCGTTATCAATCGACGAAGTGCGTACAATAATAAAGAACAGCTCTCGCCCAAGAAAAACACTTGCTATAGCAGATGTTGTTGAGAAAGTAGCTCGTTACTATGACATTGACCAAGCTAGTATTTACGAAAAAACTAGACGAAAGGAGGTGGTGAAACCACGTCAGATCATAATGTATATCCTGAGAGAAGATTTTCAAGCCTCATATCCTTCAATCGGTAAAAAGCTAGGAGGAAGAGATCATACGACAGTCATTCACTCTTGCGAGAAAATAAAACAGGAGTTAAAAAACAATGAAGAACTAGAAGAAGAGATCACACAAGTACGACTCTTACTTAAATAAAAAGATGGAAGGGGAGTAAGTTTAAAAATAAACAAAGGTGATGATCGACTCCGTCGCTCATCACCTTTGTTTATTTTTCCACACAGTTATCTACTGCTACTGAACAAAAAGCGTAACTACCTGTGGGTTACTGCAAATAAACACTAGGAAAACTACCAACAAAACCATAAACAACTAAGGATAATGTCGTTTTTTATCCCCAATTATGTAGACAAATAAAATCTCATTCAACCTTTCCCCAGTACTATCCGCAGCAACATACAGCTTACCCACAACAACAAAATAACAACTCGCCTCAAAACACACCTACAGTAGGCCACGAAATACACTTTTGCACACATCCACACCCCTAATAATAAAGAGTAAAATAGATTACAATAAAGATATGGAGATACTTATCCCCCACAACACACTGATAACTGCACTTGAGATGGTTGGTCGTATTAGCACCAAGCATGTGACCTTACCTGTTCTTCAGTGTGTTCGACTTTCAGCTAAGGAAGGGAACATCACTCTGCAGGCAACTAACTTGGAGATCAGTATTGAAATACCGCTAAAAGGAGAAGTGATAGAAGATGGTGTGGTGGCAGTACCCACCCAAACCTTTCTACAGAGTATCCAGTTTATTTCTCAGAAAGAAATTACACTGAGAACTGAAGATCAAGTTTTGCAATTAGAGACAGCAAACACAAATACTTCAATCAAGACTTTTTCTGATGATGAGTTTCCAATAGTGAAACAGATTCAGGGTGAAGAACTTAGTTTGCAGGGTGCTCAGTTTGCTTACGGTATTAAGAGCACGGCTTTTGCTGCGTCGATGACTTCAATAAAACCAGAACTTGGTAGTGTGTTTATTCAACAAAAGAAAGAACATTCTCTTACTTTTGTGGCGACTGACTCTTTTCGCTTAATGGAAAAAACAGTTACCCAAAAGGGTTTGGTATTCGATCAGTCTATGATGATTCCACAAAAAAATGCACTAGAATTAGCTAGAGTTTGTGAAACTTTAGGAGAAGATCCTGTTTTAGTGACAAATGAAAACCAGTGTTCTCTTCGTTTTCCAAGTGGTGTGTATATGTCCTCTAGATTAGTGACTGGGAGCTTTCCTGATTATGTGAATATTATCCCAAAAGAATTTGTGACTCATGTGACTGTTTTGAAGGATGATATCTTGAGATCTTTCAAGAAGACTAATATCTTTCTAAACAAGTTCAGGCAGGTGTCTCTGACCCTCTCAGAAGCTAGTCTGACAGTGTCTTCACAGAATAATGAAGTTGGACACACAACTGACACAATAAGAGCTCAGGTGGACGGAGAAGAGCTTGCTCTTAATTTTAATCAGCAGTACGTAACAGATCCTTTGTCTCATGTTAACGACGATTCGATCAAGATGAGTTTTGCTGGTATTGGTAGAGCAATGGTTATGACAGGAGTGTCTGATCAGAGTTTTCGTTATTTAATAATGCCGATGAATAAATAGTAGTAAAAGGTTTGATTGACAAGCCTTCTGACCAGTGACTTTCTGTAAAGTAATTGGCCAAATATTTTTCAAGAGCTGATATTATGTTGTTATGAATCCTGAACAAGAACAATATAGAACACCGAGAAAAATGAAGGCACTTAGTTCTCTGTTTTTGCGCTATGAAGGAAGATTAAAGCCACCGCAAGCATCTGTTGAGAAGGTTTGTATTGAAGTGATTGCAGAAGTGACGAGTATGAAGCTGACTAAAGATCAGGTTAAGTACACGGTAAGTACGAGAACGATTGCTGTACTGGCGCCAAGTTTGATTAAGAGTGAGATAAGGTTTCATCACACTAAAATACTGAAGCAACTGCAAAATCAGTTGGGTGAAAAACATTCACCAAAAGTCATGTTGTAAAATACCCTACTACAATTTTTGCAGTAGGGTATTTTAATTTTGCTGAGAGTTTGTAATTGTGGTGACTTTGTTTCGTGAAGCTGCTTCCTATCCTTCTTCTGTTACAGCTTCCTCCCTTGTATTTTCTATCGTCTGGTTTGTTGAGTTTGCTTCGTCATACCCAGCTCCTTCGTTTGCAGTAGCTGCTGCATCTTGGCTTTCTATTAATGATCCGAATATTTCCTCGTTCCATTGTTGTACGCCGTACTCCCAGTTTTTATATTGCGAATCACCAGCTGGGTAATTAGGGTAGCTGCCAAGAGGGTCGTTTTTGTTTACGTAATGCAAGATGGAATGAACGTTTCCGTAAACAGTTGAAAGGTCTATCTTTGGAGCTGAGCTACCTTGTAGTGCTTGCAAGATTAGTGATGTGTCTACGTATTGTCCGCGGATAATTGGCTTTACTCCAGATGTTACTATTTCCGGTTCAGGGAATTCTTCTTCAGGTAGTTTTTCTAGTGCTATGTCCATAAACTCACGCCACATAGGAGTAGTAATAAGTCCAGATAAACCACCACCCATCTTAGAGTTGTCGTTGTTACCAGACCAAGACCCAACTGCTATGTTTGGAGCATAGCCCATTATCCAGGCGTCACGTAGGTTATTAGTGCTTCCAGATTTTGCTGCTACATCCCGATCGCTGAATTGTACTAGAGAGTTATATCCCCAAAGTGGA
>JABAZV010000013.1:0-5443 GCA_018608435.1 Patescibacteria group bacterium
GGCTTCGCCCGCCGCCTTTACTATAGACACAAAAAACCATATTCTTCTCACCAGAAACGCAACTTACCCATTAGAAAAAGCGGCTCGATGCCGCTTTTTCTAATCTGGGATTTTTCAAAATCGAATGACTGGCGAGGAATCTAGGCAAAATTGCAGCGAATGGGACAACTGTCCAGTGAGCTGCAATTTTGCCGTAACGACGAAGTCAGTCGTCGATTTTGGAGACTACCAAGCGAAGTGAGCAAACGCTCGGTTGGCCTCTGCCATCTTGTGAGTATCTTCTTTCTTCTTTACTGCATCACCTTCCTCTTTAGCTGCAAGCATAAGCTCTTTGGCTAGTGACTGGCGCATTGTTCCTCCTTTTTGCTTGCGCGAAGCAGCAATGATCCAGCGCAAAGCGAGTGAGTGTCGTCGTTCAGGACGAACTTCGCGAGGTACTTGGTAGTTTGCTCCACCAACACGGCGAGAACGAACTTCCATAAGTGGTCCAGCGTTACGCAAAGCTGTATTGAAAATCTCGAGTGGATCTCCGCCTTCTTTATCATTTTTGATGATTTCAAACGCACCGTATACAATCTTCCTTGAAGTCTCTTTTTGACCACGAAGCATGATGTAGTTGATGAGTCTTTCAACATCGACGGAACCGTACACAATGTCTGGTGACACGGTTGGTCGTTTTTTAATTGGTCGTCGCATGACTTTATTTTTTAAGCACAGTGTTCATTCTTCCAAATAAACAACTGAACGTATTTCTTAGCAATAACTAAGAATGAGAAATATGACAAATCACATTTTCATTCTTCGCATACTAGTCCTTTGTATCTAATAGACACAAATACTAGGAATTGATCTGTAGCGAATATAAACTATTTTTAATGTTTGCAGACATCGCTTCTGCATTTTCTTCTGTGCCGCTCCTGCAGAAGAACAGTGTGTTTCCTTTTACCAGAAACAGACTATTCAGCCTTAGGACGCTTAGCGCCGTATTTTGAGCGACCCTGACGGCGTTCGTCTACACCAGTTGCGTCGTACTTACCTCGTACGACAGTGTAGTTAACACCAATATCTTTAACACGACCTCCACGTACTAGAACAACAGAGTGCTCTTGCAGAGAGTGTTTGATACCAGGGATGTACGCAGTGATTTCCATACCATTTGAAAGACGTACACGAGCAATCTTTCGAATCGCTGAGTTTGGCTTTCTTGGGGTTTTGGTTGTCACACGAGTACACACGCCACGTTTAAACGGAGAAAAGTAACTGTTAGGTTGATTCTTGATTTTGTTAAATCCAGATTCAAGCGCAGCACGCTTACTTTTTCGCGCTTTGTCGCGTCGCCTTTTACGGGTTAATTGTTGAATTGTTGCCATAATATAAGCCCACGTAATGTACTACATATAGTATTTTTTGCAACTTATTAATATTACAAAAACAACTCTGGTTTACTCAAGCGGCAAATATACAATAATAAACATAAAAAACGAAGCGACACATATGAGTGCCGCTTCGGTAATGTGTTTCCTTAGACGCTGAGTAACTATAAACCAGCCAAGAGAAAAGTAACCTTTACAGTAAAGTTATAAAGCGGTTCAGAAAGTACAGTTATAAAAGTAAATATCACTAAACCAAAACCAAGCAAAGGATTACCTTCAAACCACATACGTAACTTGTCGTACTCTACAGACACAGCACGCGGCAAAAACTTGGGTAAAATCTTTGAACCATCAAGCGGAGGAATAGGAACCAAGTTAAACAATGCCAAGAAAATATTAAGCATAATAATCAATAATGACATCTCAACAAAAGTGGCAGACAAACTTAATGCTTCAGCCGAACGCACAATAAGTCCAAAGATAACTGCGATCGCAATATTAGCAGCTGGGCCGGCAGCTGCTACAATCGCTTCTCCCCAGCGTTGGTGCTTATTGAAGTTGTATGGGTTGTAAGGCACTGGCTTAGCGGCGCCAAAGAGAATCGGTGAACCAGAAAATAGTAAAAGCCCTGGCAAGATCACCGACATCATAGGATCAATATGAGAAATAGGGTTGGCGGTTAGCCTGCCAGCCAAGCGCGCCGTTGGATCGCCTAGCCAATTAGCAGCATAGCCGTGAGCCATCTCGTGCATGATGACTGAAATAATAAGAGCGACAAGCATTACAATTTGTGTTGGTTCCATATGAGAAATAGTTTAACTCATTTTAAGCGTTGAAACAAAAAAATTCAGTGAACCTAAGTTAATGTTAACTAAATATTAAATTTTTATAGTAAAGATTTACTTATATACACACTATAATAATCCGCCAAAAGTAGTAGGAATATTTAAAGAACGATTCACTTACTTGCAATATTGTGGTCACATGATAGGATAACGCCACTAAATTTGATATCTATTCATGGCAAAACAATGCGACATCACAGGTAAGAAAACCCAGATCGGGGGCCGATATAGTAACCGCACTCGTGCGACACAGTTTAACCCCTGCGGAAAAACTCGCCGTCAGCCGAACTTGCAGAAAAAACGAATCTACGTACCAGAAATCGACAAGACTGTCATCGTAAAAGTTTCTACTTCTGCTTTGCGAACCATTGCTAAAAATGGCGCTTACGCAACATTGAAGAAAGCTGGTTTGATTTAATTCTTAATTAGATTAAACACAAACAAGCGCGCTGTCAGGCGCGTTTTTGTATGTTTATTTTTGTTCAGACATTATGCCTAATCTCCTTCCAGCCACACTCGTTCTCCATCGCTTAAGAAAGTAATCGTCCCCATTGTTATGGTACTCACGATCTGTGCGTCCACAGAACGAGCGCGCTCCAATACCTCAGGACGAGGATGTTCGTAGCGATTATCTTTGCCAGCCGACACTACTGCGTATTCTGGCTTTACCGTTTGTAAGAACAATTCGCTCGATGAAGTATCAGAACCATGATGACCAAGCTTAAGCACTGTGCTCTGTAGGTCGGCACCATAAACACCAACTAAGTAATCTTCAATGTTGCTCGGCACATCGCCAGTAAACAAAAAAGATGTTTCGCCGTAGTTCACTTTAAGTACTATCGACGCTGGATTGCTGCGCCATTTACTCGTGTCTCCGCGCGGCGACAAAATTTCTACAGTAGTAGAAGCTCCCAATTTTAATACTTGCCCTGCTTGAGCTGAAACGATGTGAGCACCTTCAATAAGCGCCGCCGAACTATAAGCAATTGCGGCTGGCGCATCGTGTTCAGCCGCTGTCTCCAGTAACAAATTAACTTGATAACGTTGCAATACATCAACCAAGCCTGACACATGATCGGTGTCAGGATGAGTAGCTACCACCACGTCGATTTCTCGATCAAAAAAAGATCGTCTGTTTGAGAGTTCTTGCAAAACTTTAGCTGAAGGCCCGCCATCAATTAGCATTTCGTATCCATCAGGCGTGGCGATATGAATTGCATCTCCCTGCCCAACGTCAAAGAAGCTTACAACCAAGTGCTCAGAGGTAGTATCTGACACAGATACTACCGGCCACCACGCAGCGACACCTGCAATGACAAGAAGAAACAATGAAACAATTCTCCAGCTTGAAACGATTGACATATCTCCTCATGATACAATGCAAAGCAACGAAAGGTGAGAGGTATTAAGCATAATAATATTCCCATGAAATACGAAGCACTTACATTTGATATTCCAGAGATGGTCGGAATCTCAACCGACACGATAGAAAACCACCTAGGGCTATATCAAGGTTACGTAAAACACGTGAATCTTATTCACGAAAAAATAGCTGCTTACAGTAGCGACCGTGAGAACAATGGTTTTGCAATCGCAGAAATGCAACGACGTTTGGGTTTTGAATTTGGCGGGATGCGTAATCACGAGTATTACTTTGCTCAATTTGAAGGTGGTGCAGAACCATTACCAGAATGTTCTCTCAAAGAAAAAATGGTTGAACAGTGGCAGTCATTTGAAAATTGGCAGGAGAGCTTTAGAAACATCGCTGCCACGCGCGGGGTTGGCTGGGCGATGCTTTACCATGACTCCCACACCGACCAACTAGTGCAAACTTGGGTAGACGAGCAACACATTGGACAACTGGCTGATCTTGATATTATTTTGGCACTAGACATGTGGGAACACTCTTACATGCGCGATTACGTTTCAAGTGCTAAAGGGAAATACGTCGATGCGTTTTTTGAAAATTTAAACTGGGATGTGGTGGCAAAGCGGTTGGCGTAAGCCAACCTTACAAAGAGTAATTGAAGAAAACCCCGAGTTGGAGACTGGGGGTTTTCTTTGCCTTACGTGAGGCTGGAAAGGCTTTTCTTCATTTCTTATCAGATAAACTTAATATTCGATGTCTTTAACAGCATTTCCGATATGCCGTTCTCGTAAGGTGTTTCCATCTTCGTCTTTGTAGAGCTTGGTATCAAAAGTATTCCATCCAATTTGCGGTTCTTTTGAAACAGGTAAATGGAATACTGTTTTGTTCTCATTCTTGTCTACAAAAGAAATAAATACTCTTTCATCTTCTGCAACGTCTTCCAGGCTAGCTAGTACTTTCCCCTGTTCGTTTACAGGCCTCATCGTCTTGCCTTTGCCTTGAGCAAAATTAAGTATCACTTGTTCAAACTGCGCTTGATTGACGACGCCATTGAATATTTCTGGAAACATTTTTATAGCCTGTTCTCCAATTTTGTCCCATGGCGGTATAAATACCAAAAGGTCCTGTGGGTCGTGCATTTCACCACTGACTTCTTTAAAGCGTTGGGTGCGACCGTCTTCTAGGTACGTATATTTTGAATCTCTCGCTGTGGTCACAGATTTTGGTCTTTTTATTTCCTCTTGAGTTTCAGAATTTGTTTCATTTTGAATTAACTCATATACAGAAGTGCGGGTTTTTAAGTAAACTCTGCCCTCGTGTTCGTCTATGTATTCAATCGAGGTGGTATTTCCTGCTCATTCATTTAATGAGATTCTTTTACCCACGGCCACATCAAAATCAAGTGCCCCAGACAGTTCAGCTCCTGCTTTAATTTCTGAAACTCCGTCGCCAACTACTTTTACGAGTTTTATTTCAGAACCTTCTACTAAACCCCATCGCTCAACAGCTCTCATCTGATCAAAAGCTTTATTTTCTTCAGAAGCTTCGTCGTAAGCAGCATCTAAGAGCTTTTTCCGTTCGGCTTTCGCATATATGAGTTTCCACCTCGCTGTCGCGATATCATCAATATCTACTGGCTCTGGCCTTGCATCCTATAGACCACCAGCTCCTAGATTACTTGCTTCACGGGCTTCTTGTTCATTTTTTTGAAATTTTCCTAATGAATACTTTTCCATTACATTATTTTATCATACCCCTCTTTTTTTACTTATGTGTTTTTCATTTTGTGACTAGCGAAAGAAGATCGGCAGATCATCGTCGGGGGTTTTGTTGTTTGGTGTGGAGGGCGCGCGAAG
>JABAZV010000013.1:5453-30321 GCA_018608435.1 Patescibacteria group bacterium
CCTCCACACCACCAGCTCTCTCTCCTCTTCCTTCTTCTCCTTCCACGACTATCTTCCAGTCTTGCAAATCATTTAGATCATCTTTTAGCTCTGTCTTTGGTTTATTCTGTACCTCATCTGAGCGCTTGCTTCTCAAGCACCAAAGTGTGATCAAAACTACATACATACAAAGCACTCCCCACGGCGAAATTTCAGGCACAGCAATCGCCGCCATTTTCCATTGTGAAAACCAAGTTGCTACAAAGATAATATAACCGAGCACGAGTGTTGCCAGAAAACCAACCAAGCTGGCGAGAGTAGTCGAGAACAATCCGAGCAAGCCAGCTATGAACGTAAGCAACATTGCGGCCGGAACGACTGGCAGCACCAATACATTCACCAGCACTGCCACCAAAGACACTTCTCCAATGTGATAAATCAGAAGCGGCAGCACGGCTATTTGAGTGGCGATGGTAGCCAGCAGGAAGCCGCGCCAATTAATCCAGCCCCGTTTGGCAACCGTTGCTTCGAATTCAGGAACAACCAAAATTAGCCCAAGCGTTGCCATAAACGAAAGTTGGAATCCGATATCATAAAGCAAGATATAAGGATTTATACTCACCATAATAATCCCAGCGAGCAAAAGTGCCGGCAGCACACTGTAGCGACGCCCGAGCAAACTGGCTGCTAAAACCAAACTAGCCATAATTCCAGCTCTTACTACAGTTGCCGACAAACCGACAATGAGAACAAATGCAACAATAGCAACCACTCCCACAACAGCACGCGCCTTAAGGCGTAAGAAAAACGACAAGGCAAGTAGCACAAACGCCACCACCAACATGACGTTATAGCCAGAGAGAACAACAATATGAATAATTCCAGTGCGCCTGAAATCTGTTTCCAACTCATCTCCCAAAGCTGACTTCACTCCAAGTAATAATCCTAAACCAAGACCGCTCGCTGGCTCTGGCAAAGCTTGATTTATGGAGTAAACAAACTTCTGCTTTGTTTGCAAAAGAAAGGAAACAATCGGAGATCCATAACCAGAATCAATCTTCTCAATTTCTGCAAAGGATATTTTGTACTCAACACCGCGTGCCAACAAGTAATCTGCGTAATCAAACGTTCTGCCTAAGTCAGTTGTAAAAGCTTCGGGCTTGGTTAGCTTTCCTGTCACTTGCAGCTTGTCGCCGTAATCAAAATCTCCTAAACGATCAGTTGTGATTAGCAAAACATCGTCAGCGACTTCAACATAAAGATGGACTGATTTTTCACGCAAATCTGGCTCACGCACAACAACCCCAGCAAGCTCAACTTTTTCATCTAACTGTTCTTCAAATGAAGAGTGGCTGAATTGCCAGGAATGAATTTCTGTTCGCACCGCGCCCAGAGTAAGAGCAATAAGAAAGAGAGTGATGAGGAGTGGACAGGTGGGAGAAAAAGCTTTGCTTTTTCTCCCACCTGCAACACCAACCAAAAGTAATACAAAAGCCAAAAAGAATAACCACACAAATACCGCAAGCGGCCACATGAACAACATCTGCCCAACCACGCCAACACAAAATCCAGCGGCTATGACTGCAAGGTTATTCTTTTGCATGAGAATATTCTAACAAATTAGTGAGATGAAATTGAAAAAAGAAAAACAGTCGACGCTATAGTCGACTGTTTTATTTTATGACTACTCACCATCGAGCGCCTCGTTCACCAACCTATCTGCTTCTTTATTAAACTCTCGCTTCACGTGCGTAAATTTAATATTTGGAAAGTTTGCTACACGTAAATTGTGAATCTCAATAAACAACGGGACTAGCCCCGGATCTTTTATTTGATACTCAGAGTTAAGTTGTTTTTGCACCAACTCGCTGTCGAGCTTAAGCTCAAATTCCATTTCTTTAGTCTTCTTGCCAAACAACTGCTTCACTGCCCCCAATCCACACATAACAGCGTAGTATTCGGCGTAGTTGTTAGTAGCATTGCCGATCGTTTCAGATACTTCTTTCAGTACTTTCTTATCTGCATCAATTATGTAAGCTCCCACAGCCGCTGGCCCCGGATTACCGCGCGATCCTCCATCAGTAAAAATTGTGACTGTTTTCATATGTATAACCAGCATAACAAATGCCCAGCAATTTGCTAGGCAAACTTATACTTCATCAGTTATTAATAACGAAAGGTACTTAAGCACTTCTATATCACATCTATTATCCGCACGCGCAGTTGCTGCCGACCCATGAAAAACGATTGCTCGACATGTCCGATTACTGTACAAGGAACATCGGCTTTGGGTGTTTTGGTGAACTGTTCTGGCGTCTGAAAGAAAGCGATCATTTCCAGTCGACCGTTTTCGGTCGAGAAAGTAAGCTTGCTGTGTTCTTTGGTTTTTCCAAACAAATCCACTGCACTTGGAGTTACATTCTTAAAGGCAAAAAGTGGTTTTGGATTTCCTATACCGAAAGGTGCGATTTTATCTAACTCATTCACCAAAAACTGATTTACTTCAGACAGCGAAATCTCAGCATCAATTATCAACGATTCTTTTACCACGGCATCATCACCAAGCTCCTTGGCAGCGGCAACTAGCTTTTCTCCGAAGGTAAAAATGTGTTCTTCCTTGATCGAAAAGCCACCAGCTACATGATGTCCTCCCGCCTCGAGAAACACTTCTGGCGCCGCCTGCATCAGCTTCACCACGCTCATTCCGCCACCGGAACGACACGAACCTTTATAAACTCCGTTACCGTCTGTCCCCCACAAAAATACTGGGCGGGCATGCTCTTCAGCTAGCTTACCTGCCGCCAAACCCACCAAGCTTGGTCTCCAATCAGGGTTTCCCATTACCAAGACAGGCGGTATTTCATCAAGTGTTTTCAACCTTTTGTGAAGATCCTTAGTCATCAAGGCTACTTGTGACTTGCGATCGGTATTGAGTTTTTCTAAGTGATCGACTCTTTCACTAGCTTTAACAACGTCAGTTTCAGCCAACATAAGAAAAGCGTCTTCTGGAGTATCCATGCGCGAAGCAGCGTTAATGCGCGGGCCGATGGTGAAGCCGATGTCGTCTTCAGTAAGAAATTGTTGATTAGCTTTTGCTTTCTTAAGTAATTGCTGCAAGCCCGGTCGGCGCGACTTGCGCAACACCTGCAAACCATAATAAGCCAGCACGCGATTTTCTCCGACCAATGGAACCATGTCGGCCACCGTCGCTATGCCAACCATGTCGAGCCACCATTTCTCCCAGCCTGGAGCAAGACTGTGTTCAATATTATCCAACACCGCTTGCGCCAATTTAAAAGCAACCGCCGTTCCGCATAAATCCGAAAAAGGATAGTCGCCAAGTTTTGGATTAACTACCGCGACTGCTTCTGGCAAAGTTTCCTCCGGCTCGTGATGATCGGTAATAATGACGTCTAATCCTTGCTCGTTTCCATGCGCCACCTCTGCCACATTTGACGTACCGCAATCAATCGTAATAACAAGCCTTACATCGTCCGCTTTTAATTTATCCAACGCTTCATTACTCAAACCAAAACCTTCATAATGACGATGTGGAATATAGTTTTGAAAGTTGTCGTACTTAAGAGCTTTAAAGAAGTCGTGCAAAACAACAGCGCCAGGAATTCCGTCACAATCATAATCACTAAAAATAGCAATTCGCTCATTGCTTTCAATGGCTTTTTTAATTCTTTCGACAGCTGGTTCGATATCATGTAGCAACATCGGGTCGTGCAAGCCTGTTTCATAATTGGGAGCCAAAAATTCTTCTGCTTCTTCTGGCGTATTAACTCCCCGCGCTGCAAACAAAGAATTGATAAGTGGTGAAACTTTGTCAGAGATGATTTTGACTTCTTTTGCTGCGTCGGGAAATTTGTAGGAGGCCATACTTATAAAGCCATGTTACCATTCAAGCGACATACTCGCGAATGTAACTTTTAATTTTGACTATGAGTACTATTTTTACCAAAATCATTAATCGAGAAGTACCTGGTCATTTTGTCTTTGAAGACGAGCACTGCGTGGTGCTAATGGATAAGTTTCCAGCTGTTGCAGGACAAACATTGATTGTGCCAAAAGTCGAAGTTGATTATATTTTTGATCTTGAAGATGCTTTGTACAAACATTTGTTTGATGTTGTAAAGCGTGTTTCTACGGCTTCAGATAAGGCTTTTTCAGCTGAGCGGACATGCTTGGTGGTAGAAGGTTTTGAAGTGCCGCATGTTCACATAAGGCTTTACCCTATGACCGACACCAACAAAAGCCTCGGCTCAATCATAGAAGAAACTAACGAAGCAGACGACGAGCTGCTGGCGAAACAAGCAAAGAAGATAGCGGCAGAGCTTGTTACTGATTCGTAAATAATATTACAAAACAAAAGAGCGACACCTACTTGGTGCCGCTCTTTTATTCTTCACTACTCTCGTTCACTCAACCTCTCAATCACCGGAGTCGTGCCGTTTTCCAAAAAGTCCAGCGTCGCTCCGCCACCTGTTGAAACAAAGCTGAAAAGATCGTTTATCTGCAGCTTATCAACTGCAGCCACAGTATCACCTCCACCTATCACTGTATGTGCTTCAGAGACTGCAACGTGACGAGCAGTTATTTCGGTTGCTTGTGTGTAGCCCATTTCATAAGCACCAAACGGTCCGTTCCATAAAATGGTTTTTGCTTTCTCGATGTATGTCGCGAGCAAATCTATTGTCATCGGCCCAGCGTCGAGAATTTTTTCGTCTGGCTTAACTTGTTCTGGGCTTTTAACAGTGCGACCGTCTTCGCCGCCATCGACGATAACGTCGATTGGTAGGAGTAATTTTTCACTATGTAGAAACGGCACATCTTTAAGTGGTTCGTCGGCTACAAGCGATTCTCCCACCTCTAGGCCACGAGCCTTAAAAAGATCATTCGCTAGCGCTCCTCCAATAAATACTTTGTCATACAAACCTATATACTTTTCCACTAGTGGCATCTTAGTGTCAAACTTTGCACCACCAAGAAAAAAGAGTGATGGCGACTTTGGTTCCATTACCTTTTTAAGCTCTTGTACTTCCTCGATAAGAGTAAGTCCGGCATACGCGGGCAATTCACTTGCGATGCCATAAGTCGAAGCTTGCTTGCGATGAGCAGCGGCAAAAGCATCGTTTACATACAAGTCAGCCTGAGCGGCCAGGTGAGCAACGAAGTCTGGAGCATTGGCCTTTTCTCTTGGGTCTTGGCGAATGTTTTCAGCCATCAGAATATCACCTTCGCCCATCAAGCCTCTTCTTTCACTCCATTCAGATCCGGTAATCAAACCACCCCATTGCACTGGTAAGTGCTTGTTCATTTCTTCAAAGATGGGCTTGAGGGTTTCCTCCGGTTTTCGGCCAATATGAGCCGTAAGCAAAACCTTTGCACCCTGCTCGTGCAAGTAACGAAGCGTCGGCAAAGAGCGCAGCAATCTAAACTTACTCAAAACTTCTCCCTCCTGCACTGGCTCATTAAGAGACGAACGCAACAGCACGTACTTCCCACGCAGATCTTTAACCTCAATAATACTTTTCATAAAATTAAATTAAAACTGGCTATTCTGTTGCCCTGGCGATAGCAATAAAATCTTCTGCTTTTAAGCTTGCACCTCCGACCAAGAAACCATTCATACCACCATCTGCGTGTAACTCCTTTGCATTATGCGGCTTAACAGAACCTCCGTAGAGCAAACGAACCGATCGTGCTGTAGGTCGGTTATAGAGTTTTGTAAGCACGCTTTCTATAAATAACTGCATTTCTTTCACGTCTTCGGCGGTCGCGGTTTTGCCTGTGCCTATAGCCCAGATTGGTTCGTAAGCAATAACGATCTTTTTCATTGAGGCAGCTGAAAGCTGTTCTGCTAAGCTGCGCAATTGCTCTTCAACGAAAGTAAAGAACGCTCCTTGTTCGTCTCGCTTCCGCTCACCGATGCAGACAATCGGAACCAAATTAGTACGCAGAATCTTAGCCACCTTGCGATTTACGTCCTCATCCGTGACACCACCTGCTCGGCGCTCAGAATGACCAACAATAATAAATTCTGAACCCAAGTCCTTAACCTGACCAACACTCTCCTCACCCGTGTGAGCTCCGCCATCGTAGAATGAGATACTTTGTGCAGCAAGCATGACTGTACTGTTTTTGATTTTTTTAGAGACTTCACTCATATGCACAGCAGACGGCGCAATAGCAATGTACGGTGCCTCTGTTTTTTTATGACGACGAGCTACGCCGGCCGCAAGCTCCGCTGCGGCCTTTTGGGTTAAAGGATTAAGCTTCCAATTGCCAACGATAAATGGGGTAGTTTTTTTCATACTCAGAAATTGTAGCACGCACGCAAAAACAGAAAAGGATCAAAGAATTGAAAATGGGCCGACGCCTACGTCGCCGGCCCATTTTCACTTCTTTGATTACGCATCCCTTCCCCTTAAAGCACCCCTCCTACTGAACATTAAATTCCATAGACTCAATAACTTCTTCGAGTTCTTCACCAGAAAAACCATCATAAGAAGGACCGCTAACACTTACCACGTGTGTTTCATCTAACATCATCACATAGGAGTTCCTTTCAAAAAATTCGGAATATGCAACTAGTAAATTATGAGCTCCAATTGTTTTTTCTGTAATCGAGCCTTTACCTGGCGAAAATATATAATACTCAATAAATTCTTGCAATGTGGGATCTTTTCCTAAAAATCTTGAAAAATAATTTATGTCATTCACAGTAATATAAAGCGCCGTTCTTCCATGATTATCATCATTAAAAGCAGAAGGTTCTGCAATAAATACCTTTTGATTACCTGGACCGTCTGAACCCTCTTTAACAATCATGCCCTCCGGTACAAGCAAAGAGATCATCCCATTTGCCACTGTCGTCTTACCATCATTCGATTCTATATAAACTTCATCAGATGCTGAACCAACCTCAGCCTTTGTATTAACACTACTTAAGCTTTCATACACAGAATCTGAAGAATCTTCAACAACAGCTTTTGATGTCGTAGACTGTTCTGTAGTAACAAACGAGGGCTTATCTAAAGACTTTAACACTTCAGTATCTGCCTTTGGAATCGAGCTGTAAAAAATCACCCCGATTATAGTTGTTGTAATCATTAAAATAGCAAAAACAAAAGTTGATCTTTTGGCATTCATAATATTATGTTCTAAATTAATTTTAATCACCTCCCTTGCCGCCACTCATCTAAAATATATTCTCCACCCGGACCAGAGGTAAACAACAAGCTCGCTAAACCTTCTTCATAAATAACGTCGGTGTTTTGGGCGATGTTTATCTGATAACCAGTAATTTCTCGCAAATCAATTCCGTTGCCAATTTCAATTAAACCGCTTGGTGCATAAGCCACCACTGCGCCATTGGCCGATTGTGAAACATCAATCGCTATTTCAGATCCGCTCGACTCAGCTGATTCGTTCATCGAGAGCAACATAATATAAGACCGGTAATCACCCGAACCAGTAAAGTTAGTTGAGTTACGAATTTCTACTCTACTACTAGTAAGACGATCACTTTCGTTGTCGACGATAAATTGCACACTTCGCCTGCCCAAGCTGGAATCTACTTCAATATCTGGCCCTTGAGTAAAGCTCAAATCCCCTTCTACCCAAATCGGACCGTCAAGAGTAATCACTGTGGACGGACCAGTTTTTCTAATATCTAAGTTACACTCCACCTTGAGATACCCAATGGTGAGACTTGTATCAATAGTATACGTTCCGCTCGAGCAAGCCGGATCAGTCGAGGCAATCACCGTACCGTAATCAGCCACAGCGTCCTTCCACTCTTGAATTGTGGTAGTTGAAATCGGGAAAGAAGTAGTTGCGAGATTTGAAGATGTTGCATAAGAAGTTCCACTTATGGTGTTACTACCAAGAGCAGTTTCATAGTAGGCGTCGCCGTCGGCTTCTATGTCTTCGATGGTATTGGCATACACTGTGCCGGTAGCGTAAATATCATTTATATATCCGGCTGGGCCCGCCGAAACAACATCCCCATAAATAGTAGCGCTTCCAGCTCCTGTTACTGGGCCATTGGCATAAACATTACCAATGATACTGGCGCTGTTAGCGACGTGAATACCACCGTTGCCTGCCTGCAAACCATAATTAAAAGACGAACCAGAACCAATCGCAAGCTCTACATAACTCTTGCGCCAAACAACACCAATACTAGAGGCTGTGTCGATAGAATAAATATCAGCAGCAACATCAAGCGAGCTCGTAGAAATCGCTGTCACTCCATCGAATGTCAGAACTTCAGTTTCGTCTAAATCAAATATGCCGTATACCAACCGATACACCACATCTTCGGTCAGGCTTTCAGATATCATATAAGCCCGCTTACTATCGACTAAATGATTGAAGTGCTTCAAATCAGAAAAAACACTCTTGCCTAAAATAAACATCATTGAGCTGGTGGCAAAAGCAAAAAACAATACGAAAGTAAGCATTGCCGCTCCGCGCTGTTTGGTTGTCTTTAAAAGTTGTTTTTTGTTCATTAAAAATTTCATACGCAATCATTTAGTTGGTTGCTCCGCGCACAGCCGCACCGCCGTAGAGAGAAATACTCTTGCTCGACGCACTACCATCAAGTGTGGCCGACAGAGTCAGCCGTACTCGAACAAACTCACCGTTACTGTAGGGATAGTAATACACAGTGAAGTCGTCAACCGACACTGCCTCGTTTGCTAAGTTACCGTAGTTTTGGCCATTTATTGCCAACAGCAATTCATTACCAGTAAAGGTAAAGGCAGTAGTAGTGGCCGAATTAGTAACAGTGAGCATGCCGGCAGCAGGGTCGTCTTCAATAGTCTGAAAAGCATCAACTGCATCGGCTTCTCGCAACGCCACAAGAATTTGTTCGAGCGCATTTGTTCCCGAGCGATAAAGCATTGTTTCTAGTCGATATTGATCAATGAAGCCATTGAGCGAGAGCAAAAAGCCCACTGACGCCGTCGCGACACTCATCAAAATTGCCAAATAAACCAATACTTCAATCAAAGAAAAAGCTTTGTTTTTAGAGGTATTTTTAATACTTACCGCTTCTTTAACAAAATGCTGAAACATCATATAGCAAAAATATTAGCCAAGACTGCCGAAAATGTCGTCGTGCCGTTTGGTCCGCCAACAGACACTTCAACCCACCTCGCATCGTCATCTATGGTTGCGCCAGAAGTCGTACTTGCTGTAATATCGTCGTCGCTATCCCGATACAGCTCACGCACGAAAAATTCTCGGGCGTAATCATCGTCGATAGTTGTTACACCAGCCACTACCGACAACGTGGTAGTGGCGACGTTGAGCGTGTATTTAGTATCAACCGTTAGATTGTCTATCGTGTCCCAGTCATCATCACGCAAAACGCGCAACATCTCGTATCCTTCTTCTACCAAGTAAACTGCCTTTGCATTAGCAAGCAAAGTCGAACGAGCGTCAACGTATGCGGTCACTGAGTATCCAACAGCCACTAAGATGCTGGCGATGATACCGAGCGCAATCACAACTTCAACCAGTGCTATTCCTGCTTGAGTCTTATGTTGGCGTGAGAAAAACATACAGTCTTATTGTACAACACCGGTGTCGGTGAGAGTGAAAGTAGTCGACGCTGGATACTGCACGCCAGTTATTGTAATAGTACCAGTCGCCGACGGTAAGCCGGTCACTTTTTGAAAGACAATTTCACTTCCGGCTGTATTTAAATCTGCCGAGAAAGTCACTAGTTCGTATGTAGAAACTTCGTTGTCTGGATCAGACATGCTATAAGTATTACCTGCAAACTGAATAAGCTCGGAAGAATTTATCCGCAAGCTGTGCTCACTGTCATCTTCGGCTGAGACAGCTCTCTCTCTGACTGTTTCAAGCAGGAAACGCACGTCTGTTACAGCTTGATTATACTGCTGAAAACGAGCAAAGTTTTGAAAACCTGCAACCGCAAAGCCAGCAATAATAGCCATAATTGCAGCCGAAACTAAAACCTCCACCAAGGTAAAGCCATTATTATTTTTATCCGAAGTTTTTGTAAAGAATTTCATATTGAAAATAAAGAACCAAGTCTGGGGCACAATAAGCTCACTTCATCTGTTCTTGCGTAAATTACCAAAGTTTAGGAAATACTGTCTGAGATTGAATAGATTGGAGCAATCAAAGCCATGGCAAAGAATCCTACTCCGCCTCCAATCACCACCATCAAAAGAGGTTCAATAATAGTCGAAAGGTCTTTGGTTTTTCGCTCTACTTCAGTTTCGTAAAAAATGGCTAGCTCATGCAACATGTTGGCAATCTGACCAGTCTCTTCTCCAACCAAAATCATCTCACCAACCAAAATAGGATACAAGTCTTTACGCTCAATAAATGTTTCAGACAAAGGAGTACCTTTTTCTACTCGCTCCGCTGCTTGGTTGATAATTTTTTTATAGTAAATATTTTGAATAACTTCTTCAGTAATTTCGAGTGATCGAATGACATCAACACCAGAATTAAGCAAAGAAGAAAGTGTTCGAGCGGTACGAGCTGCATTGGTTTCTTTTGCCATTGTGCCTATTATTGGCAAACGGACAACTGTCCATGAAGAGAAAATTTTTCCCCACTTAGTACGTAAGAAGTAAATAATAGACGCTACAAAAGCAATCAGCCCACCGATAGCCAAGAAAGTGTAATTGACTAAGAAATCACTGGTGCCGATCAGCACTTTGGTAGCAGTCGGCAACTCCTGATCACCTCCTTCAAAGACTACTGTAATTTGCGGCATCACAAAAATCATCATCATGATACCGATCACAGTCATAACCACAAGCACAATCGAAGGGTAGATCATTGCTCCTTTGATTTTCTTCTTGAGGTTTGAAGCTCGCTCCATCTGAATCGAAAGGGTTTTCAAGGACTCGGCCATTTTACCGCTCTGTTCCCCAGCACTCACCATCGCTACGTACAAATCGCTGAATGTTTCCGGAAACTGTTTTAATGCTTCATAAAAAGGATCCCCTTGATTAATGCGAGCAATAAGGCTTTTCATAATTCC
Source organism: Patescibacteria group bacterium (assembly GCA_018608435.1). Taxonomy (GTDB): domain Bacteria; phylum Patescibacteriota; class Minisyncoccia; order Phycocordibacterales; family UBA918; genus OLB19. Next base: position 16,474 of record JABAZV010000013.1, read on the forward strand.
TTTTAACCTTGGGTTTTCACTCTGGCGCTCAATCACTGTCAAAGCACGCGAGATAGTCAGTCCAGCCTCAAGCATTGAACCCAGATTACGAGTGACCATAACAAGCTCTGTATCTTTTACTCGACTGAGCTTGTAGTTGATCTTTTCCATATCAAACCACTTTCCAAGCTTCGAGCCACCACCAGCTTCAATAGAAGAAACCGTATGCCCTTCGGCTCTTGCAACTGCATAGACAGCAAATCTATCCTTTACCTCAACGGTATTATTGACTTTTTTACCGTCACTGTCTTTTCCGATGTAAGTAAAACGAGGCATAGTATTAAAAAATTATCGCTGTTTATTCGTTGATTACTCGCAACACTTCTTCGATACTAGTGAGACCTTGTGCCGCTTTAAAGATACCGTCTTCTATCATTGTAAGCATCCCTTCTTTACGCGCCTGGGCTTCGAGCTCATCACTAGTTTTGTTTTGAATTACCAATTCTTTCAAAGTAGGTGAGATTTCTAAAACTTCATGAATACCCATTCGGCCACGATAACCATCTTCAGTCTCCCCATTTTCCTTGGGGTGATAGAACTGGATATTGTTCCAAGTCGCCTTTGGATCAACCAACTGTTCTTCTTTAAGCGTTTTTAGAATATGATCAAGGTCGACTTTCTTGCTCAAATCATCACGTTCAGCTTTAGTTAAAATGTAACCTTCTTTGTCATCAGACAACTTTCGCACCAGACGCTGCCCAACCGCAACCCGCAAAGTTGACACCAGTAAGAACGCTTCCGCTCCCATATCAAGTAAACGTGCGATTGTTCCAGAAGCTGAGTTTGTGTGAAGAGTGGCCAACACCAAGTGCCCAGTCAGAGCTGCATTGATAGCCAGACTAGCAGTTTCCTCATCGCGAATCTCACCAACCATAATCACGTCGGGATCCTGACGCATAAGAGAGCGCAAACCAGCAGCAAAAGTGAAACCAATAGCCGGCTTTACCTGCGACTGATTAATACGCGGCATTTGATACTCAATCGGATCTTCAATGGTAGAAATATTTACCTCAGGAGTATTGAGCAAATCTAAAATAGTGTAAAGAGAAGTAGATTTACCAGAACCGGTCGGACCCGTTACTAAAATAATACCGGTAGTTTTTCTCGTTGCACGGTGAATTCGCTCAAGCGTAGAGCCATGAAATCCAATTCCTTCAAGTGAAAATCCAGCACGGTTTTCGCGCAACAAACGCATAACGACCTTTTCGCCATAAAATACCGGCAGCATCGAAACTCGAAATGATACCTTCTGGCCATCCATCTCCATTTTAAAACGACCATCTTGAGGCAAGCGTTTTTCATCAAGCTTAAGGCTCGAAAGAACTTTAAGCCTCGCCACAATACTATCTGACGCGATCTTAGGTAATTTCATCGCGTCACTTAAGATACCGTCGATACGGTAACGAACAACCACCTCAGCTTCACCTGGTTCAATATGAATATCAGACGCACCTTGAATAATAGCGTGACGCAAGAGAGTATCGACGATGCGCACCACTGGCAAATCCTCAGCCATGGCCTTAAGTTCTTTTTCACTCACTTCTTCACCGTCTTCGTTAACAACCTTGAGTTCTGAAGCGTCCTTCATTATAAGGTCGCCAAACTCATCCTTGAGAGTTTTTTGATACTGGCGCAAAGCCGCGCGCATACTTTCGGTATCGGTAAGGCGAGGCTGAATGCGTAAGCCAACTTTTTTCTTTATAAAATCAATCGCTGGCAAGTCGGCGGTGTCGAGCATGGCCACCTCTAGCGTATCGTCAGTTTTTTTGTAGGCAATGACGTTGTGGTTCCGAGCCACTGGTTCAGGGATAAGAACTAGAGTTTCAAAATCTATCTTGGTATTTTTGAGCGATACAAAAGGAATACCGAGCACATATGACTCAACCCGACGCATGTCGTCTTCCGTCATGTGTCCACTAGCAATTAGCGCCGAACTAAGTGTGCGGTCTTCTTTTTTAGCGGTTTTTTCGGCTTCTGCTATATCAGACTTCTTGATAAGTCCAGCGTCGAGAATAAATCGCTTTAGTTGTTCATCTTGAATGCGCACAAAAAATAAACTTAACAATATAACGAACTAATACCTCCAGAACGTATTAAGCTTATTGTAGCATTTTGTAAAAGCCTGTCGGGCGAGCTATGCACGGTAGTTTTCCTTTGCGCACAGCTCGCATCAAAACAAACTAAAAAATAATTTATATTAAATGTAAACTTAAAATGTCTTTGACAAGTATTATAGAAATGCGTAGACTATGTACATCTGATGAATGACTGCTCGGCCTTCGGCCGAGCAGTGTTTGTAGAAATAACCAGCGGCCTGAATGGGGCGCCTGCGTCACATTCAACCGCTGCACATTTCCATCAGACACAATTACATACCCAATCAACTCTGGCAGCAGTCACGATATTCGCCATAGTTGTACATAAACACACAAATATATGTTTGATATTAAAACCATAAATTCTGTTTTATCAGAACTCGAAACCGATCGCGGGATTTCGCGCGAACGCATGCTTGAAGCAATCGAGCAATCGCTCGCTACCGCTTACAAAAAAGAATTCGGCAAGCGCGGGCAAGTTATTACCTGCGAATTTGACATGTCTGTCGGCACTACTGTTTTTAACCAAATAAAATTGGTCATTGACGAAAGTATGATCAAGCCAGAGCCAGAGCTTGACGAAGAAGGCAACCCGACCGAAGATGAAGTTACTGAAGACGATGACGGCGAGGAAGACCCGCGCGTTCGTTTTGATGAGGAAAAACACATCATGGTCGGCACCGCTCGAATGATCAAAAAAGACGCTGCCGCTGGAGACGAGCTCACCTTCCCGCTTGAATCAAAAGATGACTTTGGTCGCATCGCTGCCCAAACAGCCAAGCAAGTAATTATCCAAAAGATCCGCGAAGCTGAGAAGGAATCAGCCCTCGCTGAGTTTGGTCAGAAAGCTGGCGACATTATCGTCGGTCAGATACAGCGCTTTGAACGCGGTAATTTGTATGTCGATCTTGGGCGCGTTACTGCCATCATGCCGTATGAAGAACAAATACCTGGCGAAAGATTTAAACCAGGAGAACGCATTAGAGCTATATTGTTAGCCGTAGAAGAAACACCACAAGGAATTTTCTTGAAGCTTTCACGCGCTCACCCGGACTTCCTAATCTCTCTTTTTGCGATTGAAGCCCCTGAATTGCAAAGTGGTGCAGTGGAGGTAAAAGCGATCGCTCGCGAAGCTGGCGCTCGAACTAAAATCGCTATTTACGCTGTAGACCAACACATCGACCCGATCGGGTCTTTGGTTGGACAGCGTGGTATTCGAGTTTCTACCGTTATGAGCGAGCTTGGTGGAGAAAAGATCGATATCATCGAATGGTCTCCAGAACCAGAAGAATTCGTTGAAGACGCTCTCTCACCAGCTCAAGTACTTGATATTAAAATAGTAACCGAACCCGACGAAGAAGCTGGCGTTCGTGGTCACGCTATTGCCGAAGTAGCCAGTGACCAACAATCTCTCGCCATCGGCCGTGGTGGACAAAACGTCCGTCTTGCTGCCAAGCTTACCGGCTGGAAGATTGATATTGTTTCAGCCGACAGCGGCGAAGAACTAGCCGCAGCAAAAGCTGGTGCGCCAGCTGATCTAAACGCACCAATAGACAGCGCTGTCGGCAAAGACGACGACGTATTAGAAAACGAAGACGCTACGACAACAAAAACTGATCTTGCCGAAGTGCTCGATGACATAGAAGACACTAAGGACCGAGACATAACACCAGATGCAGATGAAATAGACGAAATCGACACTCCAGAAGAAGCCGAAGAAGAACTGGCTCCAGCGCTAGATGAAGAAATCGTTGCAGAAGTGGAGAAAGAGATAAAAGAAGAAGAGGAATCTGCTGAAGAAGAGAGCGGAGAGAAAGCAGAGGGCGAGGAGGAAGAGGAGAAAAAAGAAAAGAAAGACTAAACCAAGCACAATAGTAAAAGCGACACCCGAAGGGTGTCGCTTTTACTTGTCTTTCACCAACAACCGGAAACAATTGCAATAAATATCCATATATGGCAAAGTTCGTTTAGCACTACTGAGCAAAAGCTCTTGATCTTTCAACATCACAGCACTCCGCAGGAAAACATTATGGCTGAAAAAAGCAAACTCGATCTTTCAGGTTCACTTTACACAAGCGTGGAAGAGGAGAAGTACACGATAAATTACATAATTAGTAAGAATTGGAGTAGGGTCTGGGATGAACTTCTGACACGATGTAATCAAACTAAAAAAACTACACTCTTGAACGAATCAATTACCATCCGCTTAGCGTTGCAGCAATGCATAGATGGTGAATTACCTGAAATTAAGACTGTTCAACAACTCATCACACATCTTGGCTTGAAATAGCTACCGTCACAAAACGTGTTATTCGTCAATTCACAAAGGCCTCGTTTATACGTTGGCCTTTTTTGATTTATCTGACACAGATCAGAGCTTGGTTATCGAATGAACTTGAGTACGTAGTCTGTCATATATCAACGCAGAAACGACAACGTCATACTGTCAAACCCCTCACAACAAAACAACTACTTCTGCGCGAACCTTTCAATACAGTCATTAATCACTGCGATCGCCTCATCAGGGCCTCCATAACCAAGCACTTTGGTTGTGCCGGGTTTTTTGAGGTCTTTGTAGGTTGTGAAATGGTATTCAATTTTTTGTTTCCAGCGTTCTCCCAAATCATCCAAGCTATTGATTTTGTTGTCACTATCGCGATCGTCGGCCGGCACGCAAATTACTTTATGATCCATTTCGCCATCGTCCTCGAAGTTGAGCACACCGATAATGCGCGCTTCAAGCACAATCCCTACCGGCATTGGTACCGGCGAAACAATGAGCGTGTCTAGTTCGTCTCCATCTTCGTCTAGAGTAGCAGGAATAAAACCGTAGTTTGATGGCTTGGCAAAAATAGCCGGTTCAACCCGATCAAGCTCAAAAGTTCCCTTTTCACGATTGTACTCAACTTTTAATATAGAACCTTCGCTTATCTCTACCACCGTATTAATGAGCTTTTTGTCTAAATCTCCTGGAGTATAGAGTGTATTATAATCTGTCATACTTTTTGTTGTTACTAAATGTAGCGGGATTATAGCACGCAATTCATACTTTAATAATAATCCTGCAAGCTGTGTATAGCATCGCTTAACAAGTACTTACAGAGCTATACTGAGACTATCACGTTATTAAGGAGGTAGACGTCTTTTAAAGTATGTATATAAAGCAAGCACTAAAAGAAAGTTTCAAGAGTATTATTATTTCTCACGCCGTGCTACTCGTATTATTTGGCGGAGCAGCTCTAGCGTTAGCACAAGAAGAACAGGCAGAAACAGCTCAGGCTAATGAGAACAGGCCTGCCGCCACTACTGCAACACCCATGCAAAGAGAAGGAGCTAGCGAAAAGAGAGCAGAAATACAGCAAAATAAAACTGAAAAGAAAGCTCAGCTAACAGCGCGAGCTCAAGAACGCATAACCAACCTGACCGCGAATATCAACAGCAGGTTCAACGCTGTTGTGAGTCGACTTACTAATATTAATGACCGGCTCAGTTCTCGTAGTCAAAAACTGGCAGCACAAGGGATGGACACCACCGCTGCAGAAGTACATCTGACTAACGCAAAATCAGCCCTTACAGCAGCCGAAGCCAAGATGAGCTCAATCGACCCAAGCAAAACTAATGCTGCCGGCGGTGAAGATGTCCGTACTGCTTGGCAAGAAATTAAAATAACCTACTCTTCTGTACGCGAAGACTTAAAAAAAGCCCAGAATGAACTACGCTCTGCTGTAGCCAGCCTGAAAGAAGCGGTTGTAACTGGAGAAACAAGCAACGGAGTGAGTGACGCTGTGCGAGCTGATGAATCAGACCGATCAAATGAAGCAGAGGAGGAACAGAACGACGATGGCATTGAAGAAGCTACAGAAACCAACGGCACATCAACCACTCAATCAGCTAACTAATTTTAATCACTATGAATGAAAAAGATCCGATCAAAGATACCGAAATACAAGAACCTGATTTCTCTGGTGAAAAAATGAAAATGCCCGAAAACAGTGAGCTGAAATCTAAAACGGTTACTAAAAACACAGAAAGCAGTATTGTCGGCGCGCCACTGCTTATAATCCTCGGATTTTTACTTATCGCTATTCTCAGCGGTATGTACTATTGGCTAACTGTCATGTCTGGAGGATCAATCATGGAACCAACTTCAGCAACAACAGAACAACCTGTAGCTATTCCCAACAACGAACCTGAAAGCACTGGCGCCAGAGCGCAAGCTGATGCGATGCTGGTCACCAGTCCTTCCGACGAGCTATCAGCCATTGAAGCTGATCTGGAAGCAACCAACTTTGACACACTCGACACAGAACTTAATGCAATTGACACTGAAATCAACTCTGCAGTAACAACGCAATAAACAAGCAGCATCAACTAAAAAACGGGACGGCCAAAGGTCGTTCCGTTTTTTAATTAATGTTTTCTAATTGCTACGGTTGCATTTTTTGTAGAGGTGGGTACACTAGCCAACACTATGTCAAAAAAAGATTCTCACGCCCACGCAATAGACTTTAAGACCGCTTTTACGGTTGAAAAGAAAGATAATTCGATGATTAAAATAACTGGTGAACTTCCTTACGCAGAACTACTAAGCGAACGTAACGCCGCTATCGTAGCACTCGGCAAAAACATTGAGCTGGACGGATTCCGTAAAGGCAACATTCCTGCTCCAGTACTAGAAAAACACCTTGGTGAAATGACCATAATGAGCGAAATGGCCGAGCGAGCAATTTCTCACGCCTACCCGCATATCGTGCAAGAAAATGAGCTCGAAGTAATTGGTCACCCGCAAATCGAGATAACTAAAATTGCTCCTGACAATCCATTAGGCTTTGTTATCAATGTTGCTGTTGTTCCTGAATTTGACCTACCTGACTACAACAAAATTGCTGCTGGCATAAACAAAAACCGTCCAACTGACGAAATTTCAGACGAACAAGTAGAGGAGAAAGTGGCTGAAATTCAAAAACAAAAACGGGCCTACGAACGCATGCAAGAGCTTTCGCAAAATCCTCAAGAAGCTGAGAAGCCAGCTGAAGGCACCACTGATTTGCCAACTCCAGAATCAGAAGCAGTTAAAAAGAAGGTTGAAGAAGATGAAAATGCACCACTACCGGAACTCACTGATGAGTATGCAAAAACACTTGGTCAACCAGGACAATTTGAAACTGTAGCTGATTTTAAAGCAAAACTACGTGAGCATTTGGAGATTGAAACAAAACAACAAAACGCTGCCAAGCACAGAGCCGCTATTACCGACGGAATCTTAGAAGAAACAAAAATTGCTTTGCCTCAGATTTTGATTGATTCTGAAATTAATCAAATGTGGGCGCAAATGGAAGATGACATCAAGCGAGCTGACTTGAAAATGGACGACTACTTGCAACACATCAAAAAGACTCGCGAAGAACTAGCAGAAGAATGGACACCAGCTGCCAAGAAACGAGCCGAACTACAACTGCTACTAAACAAAATTGCCAAAAAAGAAGAGCTCGTTCCAGACAAAGATGAGGTAGACAAACAGACCAAAGAACTTCAAGAAAGATTCAAAGACGCAGATGAACAACGAGTAAGAGTATACGTAGCTTCAGTACTTTCTAATGAACAAGTGATGAAGAACCTAGAAGAACAAAAGTAGTTTAAAGAACACAAAGATAAAAGCAGGGCGACCCTTCGGGCCACCCTGCTTTTATCTTACACTGCTCCCAAGCGCGAAACACGCAGGCGCGCTTCGCGCGCCTGCCAGCAGCACCACACTTCTCCCCTCTGCGCTAATTGTAAAATTACGCTCTTTTCGCTAGTATGAATTTATGTGTAGGGTAACAAAAATTCGGGTTGTACTGCTGCTGGCAAAAAGCGACTCCTCGCCGGATTTTTAGTTTTATTCTCACACTAAGCAAAAGTATCCGGCCAACAGCCGGAATTTTTATTTGTTCTTTAACATCAGAGGTGATGTATGTCAGGTGAAAATTTAAAAGATGAAAGTGAATTTACTGTATTTAGGGCCGAGCAACTCTGCGGCAAATCAATAGATACTTGGATAAGCACACTTAAACAATTTACTTGCAACAGATTGCCAGACAGCAGCAGATGCATAAGGCACAAAAAAGCTGCAAGCTGTCCTGCTGAAGGAACTGGTTGTGATTGCCTGTCAAAACAATCTCAGACCTATCGAGATTTACAAGACGGGATGCGCCAACAGCAAATAGCTCTTCAAAAGCAATAACACACTCACCACCCCTCTAAGCCATCGTTCCACGATGGCTTTATTTTGCTTCATGCCGCATTTCCCAGCATCTTCATTTGCAAATTTTAAAACTTTTCGCTACTATGCATTTGTGAATGGAGCAATAAACATTATCTGGTCGATTATACTCCTCTCAAGAAGGAGAATTTCGCCAATGTTTAATGTTTTCACACATAATCACACGACCGGCTGAAGTCGGTTTTATGTTTGTTCTTCTTAAAACTAAAACGGAGCAAAGAAAATGAAAAGTGTTATTCGTACATATTCCACATCAGACATTGACAGCCTAGACGACCTGGCACTATTCACCTGTGAGCTTAGGCCACATGGGAACGATTGTGAAGAATGTAGAAATAGCGGAAATTGTCCAGCTCAAAAATCAAGCGAACTTGGACACGCATGTCTATCAACGCAATCTAGTGAGTACGCCAGCCTAGCTACGACATGCTCACAGTCGGACATTACTTAAATAACCATCACTCAACCTTTACCCTTTATCCAAGTCGCTTTATGCGGCTTTCTTTTTGACAAAATGTTATGAGAACGTTGAACATGAGGTCACTGCTCCACAACGACCTTTCCTTTGCTTTTTGCTGTAACCTGTTACGATAGTCTGGTAGCTTATTGAATTTGGATTTGAAATATTTATGAAAAACGAACAAGACACAAATCTGCCATCAGCCCAGCTCGTGCCGATGGTAATAGAAAAAACTGTTGGCGGAGAGCGTGCATTTGATATTTATTCGCGCCTGCTTAAAGAGCGAATTATCTTTGTTTCTGGCGGTATTGAGGATCATATGGCTAGCCTAATCATGGCGCAGCTGCTCTTCCTTGAATCTGAAGACCCAAAGAAAGATATCTTTATTTACGTCAATTCTCCGGGCGGCAGCGTAACAGCCGGACTCTCAATCGTGGACACAATGAACCACATCAAGCCCGATGTGGCGACTGTATGTGTTGGTATGGCGGCTTCTATGGGATCAATCATTCTTTCGCAAGGAGCAAAAGGCAAACGATTTATTTTGCCTAACGCTGAAGTAATGATTCATCAGCCATGGGGTGGCGCTCAAGGCCAGGCGAGTGATATTGAAATCACAGCAAGACACATTATAAAAACAAAAGGCCGGCTCAACGGAATGCTGGCTAAAGCAACTGGCCAAAAACTAAGTAAGATTGAGCAAGATACCGACCGAGACTTCTTCATGGATTCAGGAGAAGCTAAAAAGTACGGTATTGTCGATAAGATTTATAGTTAGTTAAGCAAAGTTAGCTATAGGAAGATTTAAAACCGGTGTGCTTAAAGGGCGCACTGGTTTTAATCTTCTTTTTACAAAAAAACAGCAACCAAAAGTTTGATGTCCTGCTCTTAAACCTTTTTACCAAACCCAAACATTCAGCACACCAAGCCTTTTAAAAATAAAACTAATTTACAAACCACGTTCTCTCTAGTACAGTTAGATTATACCGTTACGAAAAAGATTAAACTATCCAACCAAATTGATCTTGATAGTTTTGAAGATAATATATTGAACATGCCACCAAATGAATTTGCGATGATGCTGGCAGGCGCCCTTTTCTTAGGAATTGGAACAGGTTATGTTGGACGTTATTTGCATGCTCAGTCAAAAACAAACTCACTCGAGCTAAAGCTTAAAGAAAAAGAACTTAAAGCTGAGAAGAAAGCTCTAGTAATTATTGAAGAAGCTGAAGCAAAAGCAGAAAGAATCGAAAACGAAGCCCGCTCTGACCGCAAGCACCTAGAAGAAAAACTAGAACAAAAAGAAGAACGCTTAGATAAACGCGAAGAAGTTATTGATAGTAGACAGATAAGCCTCGATTCGCAAAAAGAAGACTTGCAGAACAAAGCGAGCCAGATCAAATCCATAAAATCTTTACTGGACGAGCGAGCAACTGAAATTGACATCAAACTAGAATCCGTAGCTGGTCTTTCACGCGAGGAAGCCTACAATAAGCTTGTAACTAAAATAGAAGCAGAACGCAGCGAAGACCTGCGTGGCAGATTAGAAAAAATCGACCGTCTAGGCGAGGAACAATACGATGCCAAAGCACAGAACTTGCTGCTGGCGGCTATTCACCGCGTTGGCAACACGCTTTCACCAAACCTGATGACAGCGCACGTAGAGATCCCTACTGACGACGTCAAAGGCAAGATCATCGGTCGAGAAGGTCGAAACGTACGTGCTTTTGAACACGCTACTGGAGTAGACGTTCTGGTAGACGAATCACCTGGTTACGTTGTACTCTCCTCTTTTGATCCAATCCGCCGCGAGATTGCTCGTGTTGCAATGGAAGAACTGGTGAAAGATGGTCGTATTCAACCAGCTAAAATTGAAGAAGCCGTTGAAGGTGCACGAAAAGAAGTTGCAGAAATCGTGAAAGAGATGGGCGAGAAAGCAGCTTACGAAGCTAACGTGCCAAATCTCCATCCAGACTTAATCACAATTCTTGGTCGCCTACATTTCCGCACCAGTTACGGACAAAACGTATTATGGCACTCGGTTGAAATGGCGCACATGGCTGGAATAATGGCAGAAGAAATTGGTGCAGATGTCGGTGTTGCACGCGCCGGAGCACTGTTGCACGACATTGGAAAAACAGTCAGCCACGAAGTGGCTGGCACACACGTCGAAATTGGTATCAGGATTTTGCAAAAATACGACGTTGACCAAAAAGTCATCTTGGCTATGCGTGCTCACCATGAAGAGTATCCCTACGAAACACCTGAATCAATCTTGGTTCAAGTAGCCGACTCAATCTCAGGCAGTCGCCCTGGAGCAAGACGTGACTCAATCGAAAACTACATCAAGCGTTTGTCAGATCTTGAAAACATCGCCACTAGCATTGTTGGAGTCGACAAAGCTTTTGCTATCGCTGCTGGTCGTGAAGTTAGAGTACTGGTAAACCCAAGCACACTCAGCGAAGTTGAAGCCAACCAACTCGCCCGCACCATCGCAACCAATATTGAAGCGCAGCTGCGCTACCCTGGAGAAATTAAAGTTCATGTCATTCGCGAAACGCGAGTGGTGAGCTATGCAAGATAAAAACACATCATAAATTCGATCAAACAAAAGGCAGCCACTTGTGGCTGCCTTTTGTTTAGTTGGTTTAGACCTCCCTTTTCTGCCCACTTTCTAACTAACAAAAAGAAAAGCGAGCCATCGGCTCGCTTTTCTTTTTTAAGCAAAATAACTTTATTTTACAGTGTCTTTTAGTGCTTTTGCAGCACGGAACTTTGGTACACGCATCGCTGGTACCTGAACAGTTTCTCCAGTACGAGGATTACGAGCTTCTCGAGCAGCTCGCATCTTTGCTTCAAAGATACCGAAGCCTGCGACTGATACTTGAGTTCCATCTTTCATTGCGCCAACAATGCTTTCAAAGATAGAATCTACGATTCGTTCTGCGTCAGCTTTAGTAATATCATGAGTCTCGTGTACTTGGCTGATGATGTCTGCTTTATTCATAGATCGGTTTATACTATGTGATTAAAGTGTGTGGTGAGAGATGGTTTAAATCTGCTCAAGCACGACGCCGTTGTAATGTGGCTTGAAAACATTATATAGCAACACTAAAGCCCTGCAACGACTATACACAGGTTAAAAGTATTGTTTAGTTTTGTCAGCCGCGAGTCTCGATGGTATGATATTTGTATTATGAAAATTGGAATCATGGGAGCAATCGGAAGTTTTACCGAACAGGCAGGAAAAGAGTACGCACCAAATGGAGAAATTGTGCCACTTATTTCTGCCCAAAATGTTCTAAAACATTTGCAAGATAAAAAAATTGACCGCGCTATTTTCCCGATCGAAAACAGCAACGGAGGAATTGTGATCGAAGCTGTATACGCCATGGCTGAGTTTACTTTCTCGATCGAGAAAATGTTTGAGATAGACATTCATCACATGCTGCTGGTAAAACCAGGCACAACTGCTGCAGCCATTAAAACAGTAGCCTCACACGACCAAGCAATTAAGCAGTGTCGAATGTACCTAAAGCGAGCTTGGCCTGAGGCAGAGCTACAGCCATACGTTGACACAGCCAAAGCAGCTGAAGACCTAGCGTCTGGTGACTTACCATCGACAACCGCAGTTATTGCACCACGTCGCTCAGCTGAGCTATATGGTTTGGATATTCTTGAAGAATCAATTCAGGATTTAAAATATAACTACACGACGTTCGTGGTAGCGAAGGCACTTGATTCTTAACAGAGAGTACACAAAACGGAACAATATTCGCTCAGACAAACAGCAAAGGAGATCATTACTCACCCGCCTCTTCGCAAGCTTGAACTGCGTATGTTATAATGCAAACATAGCGGAGGTAATACGCTATAGCGGAAACGCAAAGCTTTCTTTGCTATTTTCCACCACACAAAAACAAAACACACCCTGTACAGGTGTGTTTTGTTTTGTAGTTAAAAGACAGTTCCTGAAAACCAATCTCACTCAATAGTCACAAATCCTAAGTTAAACAATAATAGGACACCCGCAAGGTTTCGCTCGAAAAAAATCTCCCCTACCTGTCTCAAGTCAAATCAGCGAATGGATTGTAGGCCACTTCCCATAAGTGTCCATCTGGGTCTGCAAAATAGCCCGAATACCCACCCCAAAACACTTCTTCTGGCTCTTTCACAATTTCCACCCCTTGCTTACGCAGCGTTTCAAACAGATCGTCTACCGCCTCCTTACTCGGCTCGTTATGCGCCACCGTCACGCCACGAAATCCACTCCCTTTCGCTGTCACAGAAGCATCTTTAGCCAATTCTTCTCTTTGGAACAAACCAAGCAAGCAACCTCCCATATCATAAAAAGCAACAGTCTCAGTGGTTGCTTCTGTGGGCACAAAGCCAAGCTTTTCTTCATAAAACGCACGCGCCAACATTACATCTGCCACGCCAAGCGTCACTATAGAAAGTTTTTGTTTCATATCCAAAAAGCATATCACAAATCCATCCACGCCTCACACAAACGTAAATTCGCTAACAATATGGCCAAACTGTTTACAACCAGCGCATTTGACGCTACTATAATAAACACTGAATGAATATTCACACCATTCACTCGCGGGTGTAGTTTAGTGGTAAAACGACTGCCTTCCAAGCAGTAGTCGGGAGTTCGATTCTTCTCACCCGCACACATACAATAAGCCCCTATTTAGGGGTTTTATTGTTGGGAGGGTGATTAGAATAATTGCCATTCTCGAACTTTTGCGTAAACTGTTTACATACAGAGCCGGAGACAACGCGTCTTGGCACCCCTTAAAAACATAACAAATTTATATGAACGAAATACCAAATTGTTTTTATCGTGTCAGCATCAAGGCGTTAGTCCTAAATGAAACGAGAGACAAATTTCTTGTCTGCAAAGAAGAAGACGGACGTTGGGAACTGCCGGTAGGTGGACTCGATTGGGACATGACGCCACAAGAAGACTTGCCCAGAGAACTTAT
>JABAZV010000003.1:0-13040 GCA_018608435.1 Patescibacteria group bacterium
GCCCTGCCCACCGCCACCACACCCGCTCTCTCGCTCAAAACTGATCTTTATAAAAACATGCTATGATACTGCCATGACTCAAGAACAAGCGCTTAATATTCTAAAAAGTGGCGCCAATGTTTTTCTTACTGGTGAGCCTGGGGCTGGTAAAACTTTCGTTATTAACCAGTACGTCGCTTGGCTTGAGGCTGCAGGACTGCATGTTGCTGTTACTGCTTCTACTGGTATCGCCGCTACTCATATTGGTGGAATGACAATACATTCATGGAGCGGTTTTGGTATCAAAGACTCGCTTACGCCTTATGATTTGGAACAAATAGCTAGTCGTGAAAAGATTGTGCGCCGGATCAAGAAGGTTCAGGTGCTTGTGATTGATGAAATTTCAATGCTTGATGGTCGTGCCCTTGATATGGTTGATCAGATTTTGCGCACAGTCAGGCAGAGTGAAGAAGCTTTTGGTGGAATACAGATCGTGTGTATTGGTGACTTTTTTCAGTTGCCACCGATTACAAAGCAGGGCGATATTTTGGTATATGCTTTTGAGAGCAAAGCTTGGCGTAATTTAAACCCTTTGATTTGTTATTTATCTGAACAGCACCGACAAGAAGATGAGATGCTACTTGGTCTTTTGAGCTCGATTCGTCGTAATGAAATTGAAGAAGAACATTACACTTTGCTTGAAGAACAGAAAGAAATTGAATACGAAAACATAGAACCGACACGCTTGTATACTCATAACGCCGACGTTGACTCAGTAAACGCCACTGAACTTACAAAACTCGCTGGTCCAGCCAAGCGCTACACAATGAATCGCACTGGTCGCAAACAGTTGGTAGAAGGAATGATTCGCACTTGCTTGTCGCCAGAGCAGTTGATTTTGCGTGAGGATGCAATGGTGATGTGTACCAAAAACAATTTTGAAGCAGGTTATGTAAACGGCACGCTTGGCAGAGTGATTCATTTCGATGGTGGATTCCCAATGATAGAAACGACCGACGGTAAGCAGATTTTAATAAAACCGGTCTCATGGGAAATGGTTGAAGATAATAAAGTTTTGGCTTCAATCGAGCAATTGCCGCTCAGACTCGCTTGGGCAATTACAGTGCATAAAAGCCAAGGAATGTCGCTTGATGCAGCTGAAGTGGATTTGTCGAAGGCGTTTGTTTATGGTCAGGGTTACGTGGCTCTTTCGCGAGTGCGCACTCTAGCCGGACTGAAGATATTGGGTATGCATCCAAATGCTTTGCAGGTCGACCCAAAGATTGTCGCTCAAGATCTGAAGTTTCATTCTGATTCAGAATCAGCAGAAGATGCTTACGATAAAATGGAAGACGAAGAGGTCGAAGAGATGCAGACACGTTTTGTCGTTGCTCTCGGCGGTAAAGTTCCAAGCGATGAGGAGGTGCTGGAAACAAAGAAGGGAGAGAAGAGACAAAAATCAGTAGTTGAAAATACGCACGAAACCACCAAAAATCTTTTGCTTGACGGTAAGGACACAGAAGGAATAGCGCTAATTAGAAACATGACAGTTATGACGGTGTGGACTCATGTTGAGAAGTTGGCTGAAGAAGGAGAGTTGAACATGAGTATTTTACAGCAATTGGAACCGACAGAAGTGGATTGGGAGTTTGCCAAAGCGATTTTGTTCGATGCTCTCGATGAGCACGGGGTAGAAAAGTTGAAGCCTATATTTGAAGCGGCAAAAGAAAAATACGAGTATCCTTTAGTGCGATTGGCAAGAATGGAATACAAGCTGGAAAGAGGTTTGGCAAAGTCGGCAACAACTAAAGATATTGAAAAAAGTAAAAAGGGAAGGGAGAAAGCAAGATCAACTAATAGCGCTGCTAACAAAACAGAAGGACAGGAAGTTTGGTAGTTCTTGGTGGTCTAGCTGGCTTAAAGCTCTGTCTTGTTAGTTTCACCTCTGGCTGTATGCATGTATAATACAAAATAAATTATTACAATTACTTAATTAACCTTTGTCATGTCTGAAGAAAATCACACGCAATCAACTCCGTCAGTTTCAAAAACAGTAACTCAACCAGCCGAGCGACCAGTATGGCGTGATTTGTTAATCCCTGGCTCAATCGTGTTGGCTGGAATTGCGATCGGAGCTGGCTTGTACTTTAGTAATGGGGAAGCTCCTGCCGGACCAACAGCTCTAGTAGCAGAAAACAATCCTGCGCCTATGTCACTGCTTGATTTAGCTGTTGCGTCAGGAGCCGATAAAGATGATTTTGCGAGTTGTTTTGAAAACGGCGATACTCTAAACTTGGTGCAAGAAGACATCGATAATGCAGTTGCGACTGGTGGTCGCGGCACTCCGTGGGGAATCTTGATTGGTCCTAACGGAAATAAATATGCGGTGAACGGGGCTTTGCCTGAAGCTTCAGTCGAGCAGCTGATCGCAGTAGCCAGAAGCGAAGCTGAAGCTGGAATTGTGCAAGCGGAAACTGCAGAGCTGCAAAAATTAAACTTGGTTACTCCAGTTTCTGACGCAGATCACATTCGAGGTAATGCTAATGGATCAGTCACAATTATTGAATACTCAGACTTTGACTGTCCTTTCTGTACTCGTTTCCATGCAACTATGAATTCGGTGGTACAAAAAGATTCTGATTTGCGTTGGATCTATCGACACTTCCCGCTAGAGTCTTTGCACCCAAATGCTAAAGCAGTTGCTGTTGCTTCCGAGTGTGTTGCAGTATCAGGTGGAGACGAAGCTTTCTGGAAATTTGCTGACAGCTATCTTAAATAAAAATGAAAGATTCTTGCCTGGCGTTTAAGCGTGTATTTAGACAGGGTGAGTATGTGTTTGCTGCTGCGTCAGTAGCTTTTGCAGCTTTAAGCGTTGCACTACTAATTCCTCATTCATCAATCTTGCGCCAAGTATGGGGCTCGCCAGCAACAAGTGTGATTGATAAATTAAACTTTACAGTCAGTTTGTACGGTACCCTTGGTAGTAATTTATCCTTATTTTCAGCCGTTATTTTACTTATGACTGTTGCTTTGCTTGGTGTTAACTTAGCTATTTTAGTTTTTTACATTCGCAGCCGCCGCGCGTCTTCAGGCTCGCGCATAGCGCAGGCTACCAGCCTTGGAGGAGTAGTAAGCGCTGTGCTTGGTGTTGGTTGTGCCGCTTGTGGTTCGGTGGCTATAACGGCATTACTTGCTTTGTTTGGTGGTGGCGGTTTACTGCTTCTGTTTCCGCTTCATGGTGCTGAGTTTGGTATCTTGGGTTTGGTTTTGTTGGCAGTATCGACGGTGTATTTACTGCGGAGGATAAATGATCCTTTGGTTTGTAAGCCGGAGTAGCTGAATAAAAGCGTGATAAAAAACAGGAGTGTAGCTCCTGTTTTTTGTCACGCTTTTATTCTTACAAAACTAATGTAACTTAAGAACCTCGTCCATAAATTGCTTTTAATTTTGCTACGTGTCCTTCGTAATCAGCTGAGCAATGATATCCGCCACCATTAGTGTGAAAGTAAAAGAGACAGTCGGTTATGATTGGGTTGAGTGCAGCTAATACAGCCTCGGCTGAAGGGTTCGCGATTGGGGCTGGCGGCAAACCTTCGTTTTCGTAAGTATTATAAGGTGAGGTTAAGTATTTATCGTTCGGGTGCACTATTGGCCACCAGCTGGGTTCTTGTGGTTTGCTTCCTCTTACGTACTGCAGTGTTGCGTCGAGCTGCAAAGGCATGTCGATAAAAATACGATTCCAGATGACGCCCGAAATTTCACGCATGTTGGTAAGGTCGTTACTTGCTTCACGTTCAATTAGCGAAGCAATTATCAGGGTTGTTTCAAGCGGAACTTTAACGCTCACCTCATCAGTGTAGTGTTCAAGTATCTCATCTTCAAATGCAGCATAAATAAGTTCGTGCATGTCTTCTGGTGTTGCGTCGTAGTGTGTTACGTATTGGCCAGGGAAGTATTTACCTTCGGTCATCACAGGATCACTAGTGTCCATGAGTTGTTTAAACTCATTCCTGTCAGCTTGGTCCCAGCCCAAGTTATCGCCAATTTTTTTAGCCAATTCTTCTTTGCGATCTCCTGGCCAGATAACTACTATTCTACTTACGGGCGCAGCGAGTTGTTGATACCAAGAGCGAGTGGAAAATAATTCTGCTATCTGGTTCCACCAGTGGTGTGAAGATTGCGGATTTTGTGCCAGAGTTTCCGTGAAAAATTCCTCCGCTACAGGATTGTCTTCAATTATTTGTGCATACATGTCTACGCTAACCGGAAAAGGTTCGGCAGGTTCATCAGTTGCCCTTGTCTCATGAGCAGCTGTGCTGAAGATGATGGATTTTGATTCTAGTAAAAGAACCATACCAGCTGTCACTGCAAAGCTGAGCATAAAAACAAAGGCGTATGCAACATTAATGAAGAAACGCACAAAAGTCTTTTGTATGCTGTATTTTGATTTGTGATTATATTTTCGGCGCGTGGATTGCGGAATGAAAGGGTTGTTCATGTCTGACAAAGTATTTCCTTTATTAGGACACAATAAAATAAATTATTATTATTTATTGCGGAAAACTTTGACGAAGTTCATAGAGTAGCGGTACAATGAGAAAATATTAATTCTAGGTTTCTATCCTTTTAAAATTTATTATGTATGAAATATATAGCAATGTTGGGAGCTGCTGCGCTGGCTATTTTAGGCTTAGCTTACTTTGTATTGTTTTCAACACCAGCTCACCAAATGGTAAAAGATGCTGAGAATGATCGAGCAGAACTAAAATCACAAGAACCAGAGCCAGCTCAGATGCCTGAGGAAAGAGTCGGCAAAGGAACGCTCGATTACTTACGCCTGCTTAATGAAGACTTGGAGTGTACTATCTCTTATGAAAATAGTAACGAAGTAGGTGAAGTAAGCGGAACTTTTTTCACAAGCGATGGTGACATGAGGGGAGATTTCTTAATTTCACTACCAGAGTTTTCTGGTCAGGTTCTTTCTTCAATGATTCAGAAAGAGGATGCTTTGTATGTTTGGTCTGAAATCGAAGGTGATTCATATGGAGTTCAGTTTGACTTAAGTGATTCTGGTGTAGATGATCAGAATACAAATCTACCAATAGATTCTAATTCTGAAACTGAATACGATTGTAAGCCGTGGCCAAATGTTGATCGGACTGTGTTTGATCCGCCGTCTGAAGTGTTGTTTCAGAGTGCTGGTTTGCAGGAACAGGCTGGAATGGAGTATGGTACGGTTTATGAAGAAGGGGAAGTAATGCCAGAATTTCCTTAGAGATGGATTGAGATAGGAGTTAAAAATAATAAAGCAGGGCGGCCTTCGGTCGCCCTGCTTTATTATTTTTACCAAAAACCTGCACTAAAGAAATTTTATCACCACCAAATAGTGGTTATAACAATTATTAAAAACAAACCCGCAATCAGTACTGAACCAGCAGCTAGGTCTTTGCTGTGTCCAATCTCTTGATGAAGTTCTGGATGCATTCTATCGAGAGCGGCTTCTAGAGCTGAGTTTTGGAGTTCTGTTATCAGAATTAAAAACCAAGCGAGAACTAAGAAAAGTAGCTCTGTTTCAGTGAGAGGGCGAAATAAATAAACTGCGGTAGCAAGCACTGCTAAGCCGAGATATACTTGTGTCCGAAAACTAAAGTCAGTTCGAGTGGCATGAACGATGCCGCGTAATGCGTGAGGAAAGCGTTTAGCGTAGCGTTTTATCATAAATGAATTGTATCACGGCTAAGTATTTTCAATACATGAAGGAGTGATACTTTTCAGATGAATTTTGGCCTTTTCGACTAATAATCTTTCTCAGCGTAAATCGAAATAGTTCGTCGCTTCCGTGCTCCGCCACGGAATTTGTGTTGATGGGAACGGTATATTTTGCGCACGATAAACCGTTCGCTTAAGAATTCCACTAATTCTTTTTCGTAATAAGCATGTTCTGCTACGCCCATGATAGGGTGGATGTAACTGCCGTCTTCATCGCCTGGCTTTTCTTCGATTAGACGTTTTGTGTGCAGGTCGTCATCGCGCAGAAAGGTTTTCATAAACATATATCCTCCTGGCGCAAGTACTCTAAAAAGCTCTTCGCGTAAATGCTCGCGTTCCTTTTTGTCTAAGAAGTGTGAAGCCATCATGTCGAGGGCTAGAGTTTGGGTGGCGTCTTCAACGGGTAAGTCGGCACCTGCGTTACCGACATGATAAATAAGCGGTAATCCTGAAGAGGCAGTTTTTGCTTGCTTGATGGCCGCACCAGAAATATCAACCCCGACACCGTGCATGCCAAAGTGCTGATTGAGGAAAATAAGATTACGACCATTTCCACAGCCAACATCAAAAGCGCTGCTTTTTGGTGCAATGACATCTGTGCGTTCTCGCCTTTCTATCCAGCGAGTGAACTTTGCTAAGTCGGCGCTTTCTTTGGTTGAAAGCTTCAGGTATTCAGGTGAAGTGTATTCTCTGTCCCAAAAAGTAGCGCCGTGCACTTTGCGCTTTTTCTTTGGAGTGAAATTTGGTTTTGCGGCCATAAATAAGGATTTTCAGTAATGTGTAAATAGTGGCAGAGCGCGCCCTTTACACACAGATAAGGCAACACTACAACACTTTTTATATATTGTCTATTTATACAATATATTAAAAGTAATGTTCGAAATACTTTTAATCCTCGGCGCCGCGCACTAAGAACGTATTGGCAAACCACTTAGAGGCTTCAACAATAGCAACATTTAGAATTATCCAGCCAATTACAAAGCCGGTCCAAGAAAATGAAAGAGGTACAACATCGAATGTTTCGCGTAAGAAAGGAACTGCGTATGTAGCCAATAGCAACAGTGATCCGACCGCGACACCTACCACAAGCAAACGGTTGTCGGTTAATGAATATTTCCATAATGGCCGACTGAGGTCACGGAAAGAAAAAGAGATAAAGAGTGTGTAGCTTCCAAAACAAGCAAACAAAACACTTTGAGCTGTTGCTATCGGAACACCAATTGAAAGCAGGGTAGTGTACTGAACGAACAATAGTAATGAAACAATAATTCCTATCCAAATTGTAAGAAACAAAACCCGGGAATCAAAAAATATTTTGCTGGTTTTTTTGGTTTCGCGCATTTGTTGCTCATCAAAAGCAAAAGCGATAGCAGGTAAGCTGCCAGTAAAAAGGTTAACCCAGATGATTTGCACGGCCGAGAGAGGCATGGCAACACCAACAATGATTGCTCCACCGATAAGGAAAAGCTCATCGAGTGCGTTTGACATCAAGTAGACAAACATCTTTTTAATATTGGAGAGTATTTTTTTACCTTCTTCGATGGTGGCGACGATAGTTTTGAAGTTGTCGTCAAGCAGTATGAGGTCAGCGACACTTTTTGCAACGTCACTACCAGAACCAACAGCGATGCCGATGTTGGCCGCTTTAAGTGAGGGGGAGTCGTTCACCCCGTCTCCAGTCATAGCAACAACTTCGCCGCGAGCTTGGAATAGTTTTGTAATACGGAGTTTGTCTTTAGGAGTAACACGGGCGTAAACATGTACTTTGTCTAGTAGCGGGATGAGCTCTTCGTCGGAAAGTTGTTGCAGCTGTGTGCCGGTTAGAACATTACTTTCATCAATCTCCCAGCCTATTTCTTGTGCAACAGCGAGCGCTGTGCCTGGCAGGTCACCAGTAGCCATTACTACACGCGTGTTGTAGCCTTCGATTCGCTTTAGCACATCTTTAACCTCTGGTCTGATCGGATCATGAAAACTCAATACGCCAAGGAAAACAGCGTCTTTGACATGCTCGGTTGTGATTGATGTTGGTTTTGCGTGTGGTGTGAGAAGAGCAATCCCGAGCACACGCCTGCCGAAGCGGCTGTGTTCAGCAACTGATTCTTGCAGATGTACTCTGTCTTCGGCGCTAAGGTAGCTACGTTCTAGGATGATGTCGGGCGCACCCATTACAACGTGCGGATCTTCAAATTTGTTTAAATCATGTGGCAGTAATTGACTCGGAATACGTATAACAGAAAACTTATATTTTGAACTAAACGGAATGCGCATCTGAATATCAGATTGCTCAGCCTGGCCTTGTATGATGCCGTGTTTAGCGGCGGCTCGCGTGATGTTTTCTTCTAGGTCTGAGCCACTCATTACCCATTTTTCGTAGTCGTCTTCAGGGTTTTCGATCGCCACATCGCTAGCGGCGCGGGCCAGAGCGAGAATTTCTTTTTGCTCTAAATTAAAGTTATCGGCGTGATTGGCTGGAGTGAAGTCTGGTTCGAGCAGCTGGGCTGTGGTGTCGATGTCTACTAATTTCATGTCGGCTTCAGTGAGAGTGCCGGTTTTGTCGGTAATAATTAGTGTTGTCGAGCCGAGTGTTTCTGCAGCCGTTAAGCTGCGCATAATACCTTTCTTCTTGGCGATTCTTTCTACTCCAATAGCCAAAATAGCCGTTAGTCCAATCGGCAGTGCTTCTGGCACCGAGCCAACTAAAACTGCTATGCAAAGAAGTAGCATTTCGTGTAAGGGTTCACCATTTGAAATACCAATGGCAAAAATTCCTCCAACAGCAACTGTCGTCATGGCAATGATTACCCAGGTGAGCTTAGACATCGCGTTTTGCAGTGGGGTTTTTTCTTCAACGGTTTCGTCTACCAGCTTGGCTAGTCGACCGATTTCGGTGTTGAAGCCAGTTTGCGTAACGACAGCATAAGCAGAACCATCGATGTTTAGTGTGCCGGCAAAAAGCATGTTAGTTCGATCAGCGAGCAAGGTTGTTTCAGATAAAGACTCAGCTTGCTTTTCGACCGGCAGAGATTCGCCAGTCATTATCGATTCGTCAGAAGTGAAGTTTATTTCGCGTACTATACGAGCGTCGGCGGTAATTCGAGCACCTCCAGTGATATGAATAATATCGCCTGGAACTAAGTTTTCTGGGTCAATTTCAGTTTCGTGTGAGTCGCGGATTACGCGTGTGCGTTCAGTAATATATGACTTAAGGCTGTTGATAGCTTTTTCGGCTTTGTATTCTTGAATAAAACCAATGATTGCGTTTACGATAACTGCAAAAGCAATAATGATTGTGTCGAGCCATTCGTGTAAGTAGGCGGTAATTACTACAGCCATACATAATATGACAATCAAAGGACTGACAAATTGTTTAAGAAAAATAGCTAAAGGACCCTTGCTTCTGCTACTCGAGAATATATTAAGACCGTAAGTCTTTAAGCGCTCTGAAGCTTCTTTTGCGGTAAGTCCTGTATCGGTGTTTGTTTTTAAGTTAGCTATTGTTTCGTCTGTAGTGTCAGACCATGGGCTATGAGGAGAATTGTTTGGAGATTGTGTTTTCATAATAAAAATTTAAGCATGTAAAGATTTTAGCAAATTTTTTTATTGTCTGGAGATGGTTGTGCAATAGTGTCAGACAGATGGCTTTTTCTCGTCATCGTCTGACTATTTTGACCATTGGAAAAATATGTTATTCTTCACTACATATGAAAAATACATGGTTTATTGTTACTGTTTTTACTGTTGCATTGTTTGGTGGAGCATTTTTTCTGGCTGGACAATCGTCCGAAAAAAACAACGAAGGTATAGTTGTTGGACCACATATTATTGGAGGTAGTGCTACTTCTACTGTTACTTTAGTAGAGTATAGTGATTTCCAGTGTCCAGCTTGTGCAGCATTCCAGCCGGCAGTAAAGCAATTATTAGATGAATATGGAGACCAGCTTTCCTTTGAGTATCGTCATTTTCCACTTGTTTCAATTCATCCCCACGCGCTGAAAGCTGCTACTGCAGCTGAAGCTGCAGGACAGCAAGACAAATTCTTTGAATTCCATGATTTGCTCTTTGAGAACCAGAGTGAGTGGTCGAGAGCTGCTGTGCCACAGTCATTCTATATAAAATACGCTGAAGAAGTTGGTTTAGATATCGAACTATTTCGTCAGCACCTAAAGTCTTCACTCTTACGTGATCAGGTGCTTGATTCTGAACGAGACGCGCAGTCTAAAGGTCTCACAGGTACTCCTTCTTTTTTCTTAAATGGAACAATGATGCAGTATGAAACTTTCGAAGATTTTTTCGGTCAAATCGTCTTTGCTATCGACCCTTCTCTTATGGGAACTTCAACCGATTCAAGTGCTGCACCAGAAGTTAAGTTTGGCATCTAGCCAAATAAAAAATGAGTAACAAAAAAGACAGAGAGCTGTGCTCTCTGTCTTTTTACAAATATCAACATTTTATAGTTTCTTGTATTAAATAAAGACTAGTAATGATATTCTAGATGCATATTTGTCAATAGTTGCTTGTGTACAACATGTGTGTTGTCGTACGAAAAAAGGTAAGTTTAGGTGTATTATTTCTCTACTAATTCAGACAAGCGGCAGCAAACGGTATTATTACGAACAGCTGCTTTTTTGTTTGTTAGTTTTTTAGAATAGATATGAAAAAAGACAAGAATATTATTTTATATATTATGACGTTGCCTTCAGGCACACTTGAGCAGGTGCGACGTTATGAAAAAGACTTTGGAAGCAAAATGCGTATTATCGTTCTATGGGATTCCCGCTTGCGCAACCCTAAGTCAATTAATGAGTACAGCGATATTGATGGCTATTTGTCATGCGATTTTTCAAAACCGGAAAAAATAATCGAAGTTCTAGCTCCCTACAAAGATGAATTGTTGGCTGTGACGTGTCGCAAGGAGCAAGCGATGCACAGATTTGCTGAAATAATTCCTTACGTACCATACTTGCGCACGCCAACTGCAGAGTCTTTGCTTTGGGCAAGTGATAAGTATGAGATGCGTCGTCGTATGAAATCGCATTCACCTGAAATTACACCAAGGTTTAGCCTTATCAAGCAAAATTCTAAATCAGAGCGAGAGAGAGTGGTAAAAAAAGTTGGTTTTCCTCTAATCGTAAAGCCGACAAACCTAGCGGCAAGTTTGTTTGTGACTATTTGTTATCACGAAGAAGAGCTTGAAAAAGCATTGCGTACAGTATTCCGGAGATTAAAAAAAGCTTATGAACGCGATGGTCTGCTAGGCGAGCCAAGAATTATTGCTGAGGAATACATGGAAGGTGATTTATATTCGAAAGATTCTTATGTAAATTCGCGCGGTGTAATATATCACTGTCCGCTCGTGAGTCAGGTGACAGCGACTAAAATCGGCCACAATGATTTTTATAATTACTTGCAGATGACTCCGACCGGTCTTAAGTCTGAAACAGAAGCTCGGGCCGAAGAAGCAACTGAAAAAGCCATTCATGCACTTGGCCTGCGTAGTACAATCGTACACACCGAGCTGATGAAAATCGATGACGACTGGAAAATTATCGAGCTTGGAGCGCGTATGGGAGGATATCGACACGTCCTTCATGAACTTAGTTGTGGGATTAATCACAGCCTTAATGATGTGTTGGTGCGAATTCCCAAAAAGCCAATAATACCTAAAAAATGTACTGGCTACGCTTGCGCGATGAAATGGTTCGCCTCTAAAGAAGGAAAGATTTCTGAGCTTAAAGGAATTAAAAAAGTGGAAGAGCTCAGTTCTTTCCACAAAATCGACGTGAAGAAAAAGGTCGGTGACAGAGCCGTTTTTGCTCGCAATGGTGGGCGGTCAGTATTTGATCTTTTTTTGTACAACAAAGACCGGTCTAGCTTGCTGGCAGACATTCGTCGCGTGGAGCAAATGGTAGAAATTAAAGTAGCCAAGAGAGGTGTAGTTAAGCAGGCTGAGAAAATGGCCAAGAAGATAGCTGAAAATTTAGTTAAGTCTAAAGCTGATTCAGGTGCAGTTGGTAATAAAGTGGAAAAATC
Source organism: Patescibacteria group bacterium (assembly GCA_018608435.1). GTDB lineage: Bacteria > Patescibacteriota > Minisyncoccia > Phycocordibacterales > UBA918 > OLB19. The sequence goes on from JABAZV010000003.1 coordinate 11,782, forward strand.
AGTAGCAACAAAGACTGACAAAGCGAGTAAGGCAAGTAAAGCAAAAACAAAGACCAGTAAAGCGGAAGATAGGACAAAGGCTAATAAAAAAGCTAAGGGAAAGTAGGTATAGATATTGTGTACAAAAAGAGGGCGTTTAGCGCCCTCTTTTTGCTTTTTGAAGTGATCGATCGTCGTTTTTAAACAATTGCGCATTATTAGGCATATTAGTCGTGGTGTTAAAATAAGCTGGTTTTACACAGGCGAATTGATCAATTCATTATGTTATTATGAATAGCATGTTACGGACAAGAGATTTTGCCTTGGTTTTGGTTATCATTGCCTTTATTGTGGTGGCGATTGTAGCTACTGCTGGTCGACAATCTCAGTCGGCATCTTCGCCAGCGGGCGTTGTGAAATCTATGGTGCCAACTGGCATTGCTTCGCAAGATGAGACGACGGCAGTAATTTATTCTCCTGAAACACCAACTCGAGAGGAGCGGCAAGACAGTATGCGAGCTAAAGTTGCCGATTGGCTTAGTCAGCACTCAGTTACTTTGCCTGTGCCTGAAAAATTACTAGAAGATATTGATCTAGAAACTGAATTGGCCGAAGCAGATAATACCAATGAGTCAGAAGAAGGTGCTCTCGGAATGGTTGCCAGAGGTGTTCAAAATTGTGTAAATAAGACAACTTTTACTGGTCTGTGGAACGCAAAAAATATTGTGATCACTGAAGCTCCAAGTGTTCGCTTGGTTCAAGAGGAAAGAGCCGTGTTTGGTAGCACATCAACTATTCTCGCTACGATGCTGCAATTGCCTTTGCGACCAGCAGTGCAAGAGGATCCTGTTTGTCTTATGAGTGATGTGGTTGGAATTGCTCAAGATGGTTCTTTGATACGCAACACCGAGGCCCCGCTGTACGCTATTTTTGGAGAAGAAACGTTGATCGGTTATGCGCTTGATGGTGTGCCAATTTACGGTCTTGCAAATCGCTCTACTAATATGTGCGGAGCGGCTTTTGTTGGCGGAGAACTGAGATATTACTTGTCAGCAGAACGTGATCTGGTAATAAATTGCTTCAGCGCAAAACCTGTTTTACTCTAAAATTAAACATAATTTAATCCTGTATGGCAACACTGGTGGTTGACATAGAAACAATTTCTCATCCCTTTGAATCTTTCTCAGAACGTTTGCAAGGTGATTTGTTGCGCCGAGTTGAGAGTGCTGGAATAACGAGTAAAAGAAGTGAGGAAAGAGATGGTGGTGCGTGGTCGGCAG
>JABAZV010000003.1:13050-29608 GCA_018608435.1 Patescibacteria group bacterium
GCTGCCGACCACGCCAGTCTACTGCCGCTTACCGGTAAGATATTTTCTCTTGGAATTTATGATATTGAAAGAAGGTTAGGGACAGTATATTCGACAGAGGAATGTGATGAGCCTGAAGCTTTAGGGTTACGACTTAAGACCCGTAGCGAGCATGAGTTACTCGAAGATTTCTGGGAAGGCGCAAAAAACTATGATGTTTTTGTGACCTATAACGGCTGGCCTTTTGTGTGGGCTTTTCTTTATCATCGGTCAGCTATGCTTGGCCTGCAACCGACAGTAGAGATTGCAAAACAACGTTTTGTTACTAGACAGGCGCCACCATATCAGGTCGATTTACTGCACGAACTTTCCTTTGCTGGTGCAATTAAGAAAGTTTCTTTGCCCACTTGGTGCGAGGCTTATCAGATAGAACATCAGACAGATATGAGCGGGGGAGATGTCGCAGAATTTTTTCGGCAGGAAAAATTCCTAGACATCGTAACTCACAATGCTGCCGACATTGTTGCACTGACAGAATTGTATGCATTATGGCTCAAGTACCACGCGCCCAGAGCTTTTTTGAATTCTCTTGAGTGGTAGATAATAAATCAAGCGCAAATAAAATAAGCGTGCAGTTGCGTCTGCCGCTTGTTATACTAATTTCCAATGAATATGGATAATAACAAAATTACTAAGCGTGACACTTCCAAAAAGAAATTTCCGGATGGTTTTTACTGGGGAGCTGCGACTGCTTCGTATCAGGTTGAAGGAGGAATTGATAACTGCGACTGGGCGGAAGCGGCGCGAGCAGAGCGAGTGCCTGTTTGTGACCGAGCGTGTGATCACAGGCATCGATATGAAGAAGATTTTGATTTGGCTAGTGAACTTGGTCATAACGCTCATCGTTTTTCGGTTGAATGGGCAAGTATCGAGCCGGAAGAAGGTAAATGGAACATGGACGAGATTGAGCATTACAGGAAAGTGTTGAATGCGTTGCGCGCTCGCAACATAAAACCTTTTATAACCATCTGGCACTTTACCTTACCGCTTTGGTTTACTGAGTCGGGTGGCTTTGAGAGGAAAGACGCGCCTGAAATATTTGCTCGTTACGCGGCGTTTGTAGTTGAACAGTTGGGTGATCTTTGTGATCATTTTTCGACCATGAACGAACCAAACGTAGTCGGCAGCAATGGTTGGCTGCGTGGTTCTTGGCCGCCGTTTAAAAGGTTTGCGTTGACTGACCTTATTTCGATTACGAACTCTGGTCGTTCTTATGAAGCGCGTTCACGTAGAGGTTTAAAGCCCCTGTTTCTTTACTTTAGAGTAATGAAGAACTTGGCCACTGCTCACAACCAAGCTTACAAGGCGATTAAAAAAGTTTCTCCAGACACAGAAGTTAGTGTTGTAAAACACGTGATTGTTTTTGCTGCTAACTGGAATCCTTTCAACAAAATTAAAGCAGCTTTTGCTAATTACTCTTGGACGAGCATCTTTATGAATCGAACTCACAAACATTGTGATTCGATCGGTCTAAACTATTATTTCTATACTCAGTTTGGTGACAAGCGTAAGTGGAGAAAAACAGACATGGACTGGAACTTCGCACCAGATCATATTTACGATGCGCTTATGCGATTGTCTAAATATAAAAAACCATTGTTTGTGTCTGAAAGCGGTTTGGCTGATGATGATGATTCTGATCGCGCGGAATATATTAAGAAACAGATTGAAGGCACATGGAGAGCAATTCAAGATGGAGCAGATGTGCGCGGACATTTGTACTGGTCATTGATGGATAATTATGAATGGGCGCTTGGGTTTGAAAAAAGGTTTGGTTTGATTGAGATCGACTACGACACTTTGGAACGAAAGATTCGCCCTTCAGCTTATGTGTATAAAGAAATAATTAAGAATAACGCGATTGATTAAGTGGCGTGAGTAGTGAAAAGGGAGGGTGTGAAGCACCTGTCCTTTTACCACTGGCATCACCACAAACCCTACGTTTCCCCGCATCACCTGCATTTCTGCACGAATTAGATGCTAAAATAACACCATGACTTGGATTATACTTGCGACCTTCGGACAGTTTCTAAATGCTGCCGTAGCTATTTTTGATAAGTATATCGTTTCAGACGAAAAGGCGATGCCGCGTCCTTTTGTTTACGCATTTTATACTTGTTTACTAACTGGCGGTTGGGCTGTTATATACTTGCTAGGATATCTTCCAGGCATGTCGGATCTGGGTGTGCCGACGTTTGCCAATGTCGAAAGCCCGTCAATAAATGTTGTGGCTCTCGCGTTTTTGGCTGCGTACACTTTTTTCATAGCGCTGGTTTCGATGTACGACGCGCTCAAGCGAGCCGATGCGTCGAGTGCAATGCCGATTATTGGTGCCGTGTCGGCTTTATCTTCGTTTGGTTTATCGTACCTCTTTTTGGGCTCGAGCTTTCAAGAGAGCACAATCATCGGCATTACACTTTTGGCTGTAGGTACAATGCTGGTGGCACAAACATTGCCACGAATTAATACTGTTGTGCAAGTTTTGCACAGTGGATTGTTTTTTGCTATGCACTACATCACCATGAAAGGTTTGTTTCTTGAAACTGGTTTTGATAATGGATTTTTCTGGTCGAGAGTGGCATTTGTACTGTTCACACTTTCTCTGCTTTTGATTCCAGCTTATTTTGAAAAAGTAGTGAAGCAAACCAAAAACACCACCAAGAAAACTGGCATGATTGTAATCTTAAACAAAACGATGGCTGGCATAGCGGCGTTTATGCTGCTTAAAGCCACAGACATGGGTGAAGTATCGGTGGTGCAGGCTCTTGGTGGTTTGCAGTATGTTTTCATATTTCTAATAAGCATCGCGTTTGCCAGCTGGATTCCTGTTTCTGCAGCAAACCGCGAGGTGAGCCGGAAAGTCGCTTTTCGTCGGATGTTGTATGTAGTGCTGATATTGCTCGGATTTGTTGCTTTGTTTGTTTAAAGATATGAAAAAGATTTTATTATATAGCTTACTTGGAATAATTGTTTTAGTAGTTTTTACTATTATATTACTTATTCAAAAACCTGTGCCTGAAAGCATTACTTACGGCATGTCTTTTAATAATTTGTACGCCCGCGAACTCGGGCTTGATCCAGACGAAGTCTACGACGCAATCCTCGACGAACTCGGCGTCCGCCATTTGCGCTTGGCGGCGCATTGGCCAATGGTTGAGCCAGAGAAGGGTATTTACAACTTCAATGAGCTCGACTATCAGATCGGTCGCGCCGAAGAAGTTGGGGCGGAAGTGGTGCTGGCTGTCGGTCGTCGTTTGCCGCGTTGGCCAGAATGCCACGTTCCAAACTGGGCCATGAATTTATCGCAGTCCGAGCAGCAGACAGCAATTATGGATTATATGCAGCAGGTGGTTTTGCGCTACAAGAACAGTCCGGCTGTAAAGTTGTGGCAAGTAGAGAACGAGCCGTTTTTGGAAGTGTTTGCTTTTGAGCATTGTGGTGAACTAGACATAAACTTCCTTGATCGTGAAATTGAATTAGTGCGAAAGCTTGATCCGACACGACAGATTTTAGTTACAGATAGCGGCAATCTTGGTAAGTGGTATCAAGCGTATGATCGTGGTGATGTGTTTGGCACTAGCGTGTACGTTCATTTCTGGAATCCTGAACTCGGGCAGTTTCGCACCTTTCTTCCTCCGTTTGCATACCGCATAAAAGATAACGCCATGGCGGTAATATTTGGCAGAAAGCCGTCGATGTTAATCGAGTTGTCAGCAGAGCCTTGGTTGCTTGAACCAATAACTAACGTACCACTTTCAGTGCAGTTCACTCGCATGAACTTGGAGAAGCTAGAAGACATTCTTGACTACGCCAAAGAAACTCGTTACGACAAACAGTATCTATGGGGAGCGGAGTGGTGGTATTGGCTAAAAGTGCAAGATCATCCAGAAATGTGGGATCGCGGAGTTAGACTATTCCATTCGAATGGAGTAGGGGAAGAAGGTGAGACTGGATCTGAGGCCGACAGTGAGACTGAAAATGTAGTCGAAGTGGTTGAATTTGAAAAAGCCACTTCGACGGAGGTTGGTGAAGTGGGGTAATGGAGTGCTAGAAAACCTATTGAGAGACAAGATAGGCACGCTTCGCGCGCCTGTCAGCCAGAGTCATAGTTTGTAACTTTTTCTTAACCGCGGTGTATATATAACATACACGCTTATGTTTTAGTTTTAGTGCTCGAAACTTTGCGTGTGCAATTAGTTTGTTACAATTATATTATGTCTACAGGAAATACAGCAAAAACCGTTGTTTTGAGCTCTATAATAACCACTATTGTTTTGCTTGGAATATTGTTTAGTTTGAGTGATTATGTTACTCAGCACATTGCGGCTGTTGTGGAAGAGCGAGTGACGCTTATTTTGCCTGCGCCACTCGCGGCCGACCATAAAACCATTTCTGCCATCAAAGCGGCTAATCCAGCGGTGGTGTCGGTCGTGGTTACAAAAGACGTTCCAATTTACGAGCAATATTATGAAAGCTTTAATCCTTTTGGTTTCTTCGGCGGATTTCAGGTGCCGCGAGTGAGAGAAAACGGTACTGAAGAAAAAGAGGTTGGAGGTGGTTCTGGTTTTATCGTTAGCGCTGACGGTTTGATTGTGACTAATCGTCATGTGGTTTCTGACACAGACGCGCGGTATTCAATTCTTTTGAACGAAGGGGCTTCGCATCAGGTTGAAGTATTGGCTCGCGACACCCAGCTTGATATTGCAGTGCTTAGGGTTGTGAGCGAGGAGTCGGTTAATCTGCCTTACGTTACATTTGCTGATTCCGACAAGCTGCAGCTTGGGCAATCGGTAATTGCGATCGGCAACGCTTTGGCAGAGTTTCGGAATTCTGTGTCGGTCGGTGTGGTTTCGGGATTGGCACGCTCAATTGTTGCTAGTGACGGGCTAGGGAATAGCGAAGTGTTGGAAGAAGTGATTCAAACCGACGCCGCTATCAATCCCGGAAACTCTGGCGGCCCGCTTTTAAATACTGATGGAAAAGTAGTCGGAGTAAATGTGGCGACTTCACGCGGGGCAGAAAATATAAGCTTTGCCATACCAGCGGATTTGGTAGAAAACGTAGTTGCGTCGGTACAGAAGTACGGCGAAATTGTTCGACCGCACATCGGAGTGTATTACACGATGCTTACCGAGCAAATTTCTAATGCAAACAGCCTTCCGGTAGATTATGGCGCTTGGGTCGTGCGTAGCGGCGGGGGAGGAGAAGCAGTTTTGCCCAATTCTCCAGCTTCGATGTATGGGCTTGAAAACGGTGACATCATTACTACGATTGATAACATGAAGCTGCAAAATAAAAGCCTGGCAGCCGAACTGCGAAATCACGCCGTCGGTCAAACGGTAAATTTGACTGTCATTCGTGGCGAAGAAGAACTCCAGATAAAATTGGAGTTAGGGAAAATGGAGTAGAGAGGTGAGGGTTTGAAGTAAAAGGATGGAAAAGCTTTGCTTTTCCATCCTTTTACTTGTTCAATTTCACTATGCTACAATTTACCTATGAAAGAAATTGTAGACGGAGTAGTCGATACGGCGCTTGATGTGGTTGATGATGCTCAACAAATCGTTAATGAAGTAGAGAGTGTTGTCGAGGCAAAAGTGGCGCCGATGCGCCGTGGTTTGGTTCATCGTTTCCCGACTTTGTTTCTGCTGGCTGTGACCTTTGGAGTGTCATTAACGTTTTTTGGGATTGACAACCTTCTGTCGCAGTCGGAATACTTGTCGTCACATCCGTGGATAAGTCTGTTTTTTGGTGTCGGAATATTAGCTTTGACTGGTACACTATACAGAACCCTCTCGCAATCTAATCGTTAATGTTTTAGTTTCGAGAAACAAAGTGTAAGACTGCAATTTAACTGATAAGATTATTGTGGCTGAAAGACACTACCGTCAAAAATTATTTTACCGTCAAACATGAACTTCTTTAAATTTGTTTTTTCTTTTCTCTATGTTAGAAATTGGCACACCGGACAACGCGAACTTTCGCGACCTCGCTTGTTGTGGTTTGTTGGTGTGATTGGATTGGTGTTAATGGCACTTGTTATGATTAATTTCTTGCAAGCACCGGTTGCTTATTCGTCTGCAAACATTGCATGAAAAAATTCCTGATTACCACAAGCTTGTTCCTTGTGATTGCACTACTTTTTGTAGTCAGTGTTTTCGTGTTGCTGAACTTATCTTTCTCAGAAAGCCCAGTCGAGCCAAAGGCGGTTGCTAATGAAACTGTTCTAAAGTCTGATACTTTTGTTTCAAAGACAACACCAGCATTAGATAACGTGGCGGAACAAGAAATGAGTGAAGTGCCAGAAAAAGTAGGTATTCCACTTAGTGATATTCCTCTGTCAGACACGCAAAAAGACACTCTTGATATGGTTGGAGTAGATGCTGATACTTTTGTTGTTACTCCAGCGATGGAAGTGTGTGCCAGAGAAAAGCTTGGCGACGAACGCTTGGCTGATATTGTTACTGGTTCGGCACCTACAGTGATGGAGACAGCTAGGCTCTTGCCTTGTTTGGGTGAGTAAGCTCTTAATCAAAAACAATATAAGACTGATTTTATTCTGATCATAAACTTATATTATAACTACTTAATATTTTCTGGGCATTGCCTATGTTTACATACTTGAAAAATCCTTTATACTGCAATGCTATATGTCTATCCTAGCGCGTTTCCGGGCGGTCCCCGACAAAGATAAAGCATCCTTGATTAGAAAGCTGGTTGAAAACGGAACTCCTGACTTTGACTACTTTTATTTGATCGGTCTATCGACTCTTATGGCAACGCTTGGTCTGCTGCTTGATAGCGGATCGATTGTTATTGGCAGCATGTTGATTGCTCCGCTTATGTATCCTATTCTTGGCGTTTCTCTCGGTTTAGTAATGATGGGAGAAAACACAACTCTGCTTAGTCGGGCTGTTAAAACTCTTACAAAATCACTTGCGGCCGGACTTGGTCTTTCGGTAGCAGCTGCTTTCTTCTTTGGTAGTCCTGAAATGTATCAAAGTGCAGAGGTAATGGCTCGCACTGTGCCCAGCCACTTGCATCTTTTGGTTGCTATTGTAGCTGGTGCTGCGGTGGCGTACATGCTTGCAAAGCCAGAGTGGGGAGATGCTTTGCCTGGAGTAGCGATTGCTGTAGCGCTTGTCCCACCGCTTGCAACAGTTGGAGTAGGAATTGCATCAGCAAACGCACTCGTCATTAAGGGCGCAACAATGATTTTAGCACTCAACTTATTCGGCATCATTGCAGTAGCAGTGGTGATATTCCTTCTGATGAACCTTGGTGAAAAAGAAAATATCGCTGAATCTACTCTCAAACGAGAAGATGAAAAAATGGAAAACGAAAACAAAGTGATTGCTGAAGTGGCTGAACAGATTACAGAAAGTAAGGATCGGGTAGTAATAATCGAAGAGCACATCAGTAAGACACAATCAAGACATGAAACATAATATAGGTCATTTCATACTTGGCGCTGTAGCACTTTTTTCTTTTATCACTGTGACAGCAGATGCTGAAACAGTACTTCGCTCTGGCGACACGGTATCTATAGCAGCGGAACAGACTATCGAAGGAGATTTTTATGCTGCCGGAAACAGTGTTCATTTGTCTGGTGTTGTGGCCGAAGATGTTGTGGCTGCTGGTGCTCGCATTACTGTCAATGAATCTATTGGCAAAGATGCGCTTTTGCTTTCTGGAGCAGTCGATGTGAATGGAGAAATAGGTGACGACCTGCGAATAGCTGCTCTTGAGGCAACTGTATCTGGTGCTGTGCTAGGTGATTTATTTGTTTTGGCTGGTAGAGTTCATGTAGCACCGACTGCTAGTATCGCAGGCGATGTTATTGTTTATGGCGGCGAGGTTTTTATCGAAGGAGAAGTCAAAGGTAATATATTTGGATCTGCTGCTGAGGTTCGCGTTGATGCTTTTGTAGGAGGAAATATAGACATGTCAGTCGATCAGCTTACGCTTGGTGAAAAGGCTGCCATTGAAGGTTCAGTCCTTTACTCTAGTCGAAATTTGATTACTCAGGCCTTGGGAGCGTCTATTGCTGGTGATCTATTGCGTAATGATCCTGTTGCGGGAAGTGTCGATAATGAAAGTTTGTTTAATGCACTGACACCAGCGTTAATGATACTGTTTGCCACTCTTGCCTGGTACTTGCTTTCTCGCAAAACTTTGTCCGCAGTAGCCATTAGACCGCAAACGCACAGTTTAAGATCGGTTTTGGCAGGTTCTGCCGTGGTCTTTCTTACTCCGCTTCTAATTTCTTTACTGCTTCTTAGTATGATCGGTGCGCTGGTTGGAATAGTTTTGTTCTTGTTCTACTTGTTAGTACTAATACTTTCAGTAGCGGCATCGACGGCTATTATGGGAAGGTTTGCATTTCAGTTATTCAGAGCCGAATCAGAGCTTGCTTTGCCGGCTGTGCTACTAGGTGCTGTTCTAACCACTTTCTGCTTCTATCTGCCGCTAATAGGAGGTTTGATTTTGATTTCAGTATATGTCTTGGCGGTAGGATCTATTGTTGATCAGGCGGTTGAGCATATGCGTAAGAAGTAATCTGTTCAGACTTAAGGAAAAGGGCGGGAGCGAAGCTCCCGCCCTTTTCCTTAAATCGTCAAACAGTGTAAAATAGATACATGCAACCTGTAGCATTTTTTGATATTGACGGAACTGTATTCAGATCTAGCTTACTGATTGAGTTGGTCGATCAGCTTATCGCTGAAGAGGTCTTTCCTCCAGAGGCAGAGCTAAGCTATAAAACCCAGTTAGAAGAATGGAGAGAAAGGGAAGGTGAGTACCAGGCTTACATTGACGCAGTAATTGCGACTTTTTTGGCACACATAAAAGGAGTCCACTACGGAACTTTTGCTGAAATAGGTCGACATGTGGTTGATGAGCAAAGTAAGTATGTTTATCGCTACACTCGCGATTTTATCAGAGAGCTTAAGCGTGATGGTTATTACATAGTGGCGATCTCACAGTCGCCCAAAACAATACTCGATGAATTTTGTGAACATTACGGTTTTGATAAAGTTTACGGTCGTTTCTATGAAATAGGTCCGCAAGATAGCTTTACCGGCAAAGTGATTGATGAGCATTTAATCAAGAATAAAGCGAGTATTGTTCAGCGTGTTTTTGATCGAAATGAAAATCTTTCACGTAACCAGTCGCTTGCAGTCGGGGACACAGAAGGTGATATTTCGTTACTTGAATCTGTTTCAACACCAATCTGTTTCAATCCGAATCGACGCTTATACGAGTATGCTAAGCGTGAAAATTGGAAAATAGTTGTAGAAAGAAAAGATGTTATATATAAACTATAACGCCCCGATGACATTTAAATTCGACTCCAATAACTTTCAATCATTCATTTCCAGATAGTTTTGTAGAACAGGTTGATTTTGCTATACTGATGATATATTTCAGGATAATTACAGTTTTGTTTTGGTATTGTGTCTGTCTGATTTACTGTGCGTTGTCTAGTGAAGTTTATGTATAGATTAAAGATATGAAAACAAAAAAACGTTTAGAAAGAGATCAAGAAAAAGCCGTTGTGTCAGGAGTCTTGGCAGGAATGGCTAATTACTTTGGGCAAGATCCGGTGCTTTTTAGATTGATGGCAATTACCTTTCTTATTCTTACGGGTATTTTCCCTGGAATACTTTTGTATTTCGGTGCCTGGTTTGTTATGCCTAAAAAAGCGAGACAAGATTCTCAGACTGCACAGCAGGTAGATTACGAAGTGGCGGAGTAGATACAGCAGAAATACACTGTAAATAGTAACAAGTCATAAACAAAACTGGATGATGCTTATACGCACCATCCAGTTTTGTTTACATTTACCCCACGGCTTATTTACTGTCCTCAATTGCTAAAGTTAAAAACATCGCTGGAATCATCAGGAGTGCAAACACTATAAACAAGAGATTGAAAGGTACGTAAAGTAGTGTCAAGCTTGCTATCATAGCTCCTACGACGTAAGCGAGCGGTCTTGCTATGCGAAAGAAACTGATTACTTGCGCATCATCGCTTTTTGTTTGTTTAAAGAAATAGCTTTCTGTAGTTACCTCAACTAAGCTTGCGCCCACACGAGTAGCAAACATAATGACGGACCAAGTTAGTACGCTGGCGGCTGTTACAAACGCTATCCAGGATGTTGAAACAGCCAGGATTAAGAAACCTAAGCACATCATTTCTTTTTCACCAATGTACTTGTCCGCTATTATTCCAATTGGGTATTCCAGAAAAACATAGGCTAACTGTGCAAAGAACATGACGATACCAAATTCGGCCCACGACAAACCAATATTTTTGGTGAGATATAGCGGGGTGTACACAACCATCATCATAAAGAATGATTGCAACATAAAGCGGGCGATGAATACGTTGCGTATACTTATGTTTTGCCAAAAAGTATGTATGGCTGCAAACGGGTCAATTTCATTGTACTCAGGGTCAGAAAAGTCCTTGAAGAAAAATATCAAGGTAATTGCGATCGGAATGAGAGCAAACGCACTAAGCAGGTAAGCGTTAGTGAAGCTACCTGAAGCATCAATAATACGACTACTGATAAGAGGTGAAATAGCTGCAACTAAACTGGTGAGAGTGAGAAGTAGGCCACGTCTACTGCCGGTAGATGTTTCATCATTACCTATTTGCTCTTCCATAAATACGTCGAAGTTGAAAACTATCAGTGGCACTGAGATTATATGAACAAGGAAGAGTGGAATAGCAACTCGTAAGCTCTCGGCATGTGCCATTCCCAGCACAGCAATAAAGTTCAGCACCAAAAGACCCATGCTTAGTTTAAAATTACCTACCTTGTGTAAAACACGGGAAATAAACAAAAAAACTAGCACACTCACAGCTGAGCCTAAGGTATACACAGTACCAACGCTTGTTGTTTCGATGAACTGCTCTAGGAAAGAGGAGTTCATGTAGGCAACCAAGAAAGAATGAAACATTAGCAAAAGAGCAGCTACATAGATTGGTATGAGATGCTTTTTAGGTTCGCCTTTATGTTGCGGTCCTAAGTGGGTTGGTCGAGGCATGATCGTTATAGTATAACGGCAAAAACATTTGTGGTTCAGTTGTTATGAACAGTTATAAAACAAAATTAAATAATGTATTGATGAGTAGTTCTAAATCTTTACTTAGCAACCTTCTTTTCTCTGCTGGAGTCTTGAAAATATAGCATGACTAAGTAGTCTGAAAATAAAGTGAAACTGAGCAGACTAGCAATATGTACGAAAATATTTACTCATGAGAACTTACTTTCAGGGATTAATATTAGTTTAATGAAATAAATATTTTTAACATATCTATTTAAACTTTTCTTTGTTATGTTGTTCTTAATTACAAAAAGGTGTGCGAGGCTTTAGCCTCGCACACCTTTTCTTGTCCTGTTTCGGGTCTGGTTAAATCCCAATCAACACTGGAATCACCATTGGAGTTTTGTGGGTCTTTTGCATTAGGAATCCACTAACAACATCGGTCAGTTCTTCTTTCACTAAGTCGAGGTCGACCGGATTCATGTTCTTGGTTCCTTTTTCGATGGTGTTTTTGATTAACACACGTGCTTCAGATAGAAGTTGTTGGTTTTCTCGCAGGTAAACGAAACCGCGAGAAATAATATCGGGTGATTTGCGTAGCCGTCCAGTGCGCCCATCAACAGTTGCGATAATGACAAACATGCCGTCCTCGGAAAGAGTTAGTCTGTCGCGCAATACCACTTCTTGTCTGGTTCCTACTGTGAAACCGTCTACCATCACAAGTTCGGTTGGAATCTTTGTCTTGTGAACGTTCACTTCACTTCCGTTTTTAATATCGATGATGGTGCCGTTATCAGGAACGGTGATGTTCTCACGCGGGAAGCCATTTTCGATGGCAGCGTACATGTGATTTTTGAGGTGGAAGTGATGACCATGCACAGGAATAAGGAACTTTGGCTTTAGAGTTTTGTGTACCCATGCTAGCTCGCCAGCGTTACCGTGACCAGAAGAGTGAACGACAGAACTCTTGTAGTTGATGATACGGACATTCTTGCGGTATAGATTATCTTTCAGGATCTGCACTGCAATTTCGTTTCCTGGAATCACAGAAGACGAAAGAATCAAAGTGTCGCTTTCAGAGAGAGTAACAAACTTGTGCTTGTCGGTAGCCATGCGCATAAGAGCGGCGAATTTTTCACCTTGTGCTCCTGTGGAGAGAATGACGATTCTGTCAGCCGGATAATCTTTCATGTCGTTGGCGCTGATGAAAGTGTCATTTTTTACTTCAACCAACTTTGCTTTAATCGCGATGTCGATGTTGGTTTTGATACTGCGCCCTTCGAGTACTACTTTTTTACCCAATTCTTCACAAACTTCAATTATGTTTGTCAGACGGTCAAACTGTGACGCAAAAGTTCCAACAATTAGTCTTCCTTTAGTTGTGCGAATGAGATCTTCAAGGTTGCGGAACATTACATTTTCAGACATTGACCAGCCGCTACGGTCGGCGTTGGTTGAGTCACAGAGAAGAGCGAGGTTGTTGTGAGTTCCGACCTCTTCCCAAGATTGTTTTTCTTCAAGGGCAGCCACTCCGTCTTCATTGGTAATTTTGATGTCTCCGGTCAAAACAACGTCACCATGCTTAGTCTCAATACATGCGCCCATAGCGTCTGGAATCGAGTGTGTTACACGAAAAGTCTTAATGCGAGTTTTGCCAACAGTGAAAGATTCTCCTTCCTTGATAACGTTTATCTTTACAGGATCCATTTGCGGAAATTCTTCTTGTCGCTTAAGGATCATTAGGGAAGTGAGGTACTGGGTGTAAATTGGTGGATTGCCAATACGTTCCATAATAAAAGGAATTCCTCCAATGTGGTCGAGGTGACCATGAGTTACTACCAGTGCTCGAATTTTGTGCTTTCTTTCTTCTAGATATTGCGTGTTTGGCAAAATGTAGTTAATTCCAGGAGCATTTGATTCGGCTGACACAAACTGAAAACCAGCGTCTACTACGATGATGTCATCTTTAGTTTCGATGATGTTCATGTTTCGGCCAATTTCTTCTACACCTGAAACAGGAATAATACGCACTGTATCTTCATCAGTAATTTCAGGAATATGGACAGATTTGCGGTCAGTATGTTCTAGTCTGTGTGTCAAAGCTGGGGCTTTGTCTGGCCGTCGCTTGAAACGAGTATTGCCACGTCGTTTTCCTCCTCCTCCGCCTCCTCCGCGACGATTGTTATTGTTATTGTGTTTGTTTTGTTGCCTGCTGTTTGGTCCGCCACGTCGGCTGTTGTTTCCTGGTCCGCCAGCTGTATTGCTACGTTGTCCGCCTTCAGTACTGGCTCCTTGTTCTGGAGAGCGTCTTCTCGGGCGGTTTTGTCCGCCAGCAGAACGATTGTTGTTTCGTGGTCCACTTGAAGAAGTTCTTGGTCCTTGATTATTGTTGGTTGTGTTGTTTTGATTATCCATAGTTTCAGTTGTTAATATTTCAATTTCAATTTTTATTCGTTTGCTCTGGTCGCAGATTCTTTTGAAAATGCTGATCGTCTTTAAGTCCAAAGCGGACAAACATATGTTCAAAACTTTGTCTGACTTTTGTGCTGGTGTTTAGTCAGGTGGTTGCAAGCATGTGTTTGGTCGCTTTGGCTGAAAGAAAGATCGGTTCTATTTCATATATTGATGTTTTATTTTTTTATAGTAAATGATTCTTGCGCTACCTGTTCAATAGTAGAATGGTTTATGTAATTTTCTTATTCAGAAGTTTGGTCGTCAGAGCGGAAAAAAGGCCAGAGAGATTCAGTGTTGGTGTGCCATTCAGCAATGTTGGCAAAACGGTCGGCTGGTCGACTGATTTGCTTCATTGAAGCAGGTTTGATTCGATTGTCTAGCACATAAGTGAAGGTTGGCTGAAATATAAAGATGGCTGGATATTCTTTACTGATGGTTTCACTCGCTTCGTTTAGAGTCTCTAGACGAGTAGGGCCAAATTGTTCGGTTCTCGCATCTTCGAGCAGGCTGTCTACTTCAACATTGGCGTACTGTGCAATGTTGAGCCCTGGATCATCTTGTTGTGAAGAGTGCCAAAACGGATATAAGTCGTAAGACCTTCCGACATCAAAGCCAAACAGTATTGCTTCAAACTCACGCGGGCGGATAACTGACTGAACTAAATCAGATTGTTCAAATTTTTCAGCGACGACTTCAACGCCAATGTCTCGCCAGCTGGCTGTAATTTTTTCTGTCAGTGCAGCGAATACTGGGTCGTTTCCTGTTCTCAGCGTTACACTTAAAGTAACAACGTTTTCGCCAATTTTCTTTTCCCAAAGACCAATATTATTTTTTTGCCAGCCACCTTCATCGAGAATTTCTATGGCAATTTCTGACTGGGTTAGGTCGCCTGTGACTAGTTCAGTGCTACTTGCAGATTCTAACTCGCCAGCGATAAAAGCGGTAGGCCTATCGATGGGGACACCGTGACCTGACAAGGCAGATTCAATTAATAGGCTTTTATCTATCGCTGCTGTCAAGGCTTTTCGAGCGCTTAAGTCTCTTAATGGAGTTGATTTGTTTTGATTGAAAAAGATGCCAAAAATACGAGGCAGCGGTTCTTCGATGAGCTGATAACGTTCTTTGTCAACAGTGTTTAATTCAGACACCGGAAGATAAGAAGTAGTATCGATTTTGCTCTCGGTCAGAGCTGTTTGCACCATCGCTTCGTTTTGGTAGAAAAGAAGACTGATAGCGTCGATATTTGGCTTGAGCTGATTGTCTCTGTAAGAGCTTAGTGTGTACTCGGTGATTAAGCCGGAAGAATCTCGTTTTGCGTTTGTTACTGCAAAAGAACCAGACCCAATAGGTTCAGTATTCAGCTGACTAAAAGGCAATTGCTCAATCGGCAAACTGCTCCATAAATGTGCCGGCATAATACCGAGAGTAAAGTTTTCAATAAATGGTGCGTATGCTTCAGTCAGGATTATGTTTAGCTCATGTTCTTCAATCTCTTCAATTATTACGTCAGTCCAGTTACCTCGTAGTGGACTTTTTAGGTCAGGATCCTGAATTAAGCGAATGGTGTAAACGACATCACGAGCTTTCACTGGAGCGCCGTCGTGAAAAGTTATGTCTTTTTTAAGTTGAATATTGTATGTCAATCCGTCGTTAGAAATAGATATGTTTTCAGCCAGATCGTTTTCTAGTGTTCCGTTGGGTGTGAGATGCATAAGACCGCTATAAATAAGAGCAGTTACGTCTTGGTCTGCACGAGTTAAAGCAAGGGCAGGGTTCACAAAACGTGGCGTCCCGACAATTCCTTCTGCAAAATTACCACCGCTTGTCGGCGTTATGGCTGAATAGTGATGATTGATGGCAAAAAGAAGCCATATGCCGCAGGCAATAACGACAAAAAACGCAGTTCTTAACAAAAAGCGATCGCTACTAGGAGCGTTTTCCATCAGACCGAGAAAGCGGTCTATTGGCGTAATCTTTTTTGAGGTCTCTGAGTTCATAGGTAGGAGGGGCTGAAGCTTACGATGAAAAATAAAACAGTTTTAGTTTTGGTACAAATACCAAAATACTATTTGGTTTCATTTTTTTGACTAAGGTCTGTTAGTGCAGTTACGGTTTGTTCAATTGCGTGCTGTAAGCGTAAGTAGATTATCCTGTGATAATTATGTTTAGAAATACAGAAAATACAAACAAGATCGAGATACCGATAGTAAATTTGAACAAGAAAAGTTCTGCGCCGCGGCGCTTATGAAAAGATGAGCTGAAGTTGTCTCCACCAAAAGCTCCTCCCAAACTAGAACCGCGCTGCTGCAAAAGAATTGAAGCAATCAGTAGAATGGATAGAATTATCTGAATGTAAGGCAGTGCCGGAAGCACTGTATCTATAAGATTCATGCGCCAGAATAGTATCAGATTGTAGGGAAGAGAGCAAGGGGTTGTGCTGTCTTGTTTTGTTTTCAGGTAGCTCTACTCGTGTGATGTTGCTGAATGTTGGCTGTTTTTAATGCTTGTGTGGCTTTATAAAATCAGGTGTTTAAATTTTAATACTGGTTCTTTTGGTGGTGAAATTAAATATAATCTCCAGATAAAACAATCCCCACGAACAATAAAATGTCATGGGGTAAAAATGGTGACTGCTAAAGTTCAGAATATAAAACTATCTCAACTTGAGTTTGCGGTGGAATATTGAGAACAGGCGCTATGTTACTTCCGTTTTCTTTTGGAACGAAAGAAGCGCTTTCTTTTTCCCACCGCGTCTCCTGTACGTCGATTCCGTTAAGTTTGTGTTTTGGTTCTATGAGAACCAAATAAAACCTTGGTACATTTTCTGTAGGCCAGATGAAGCTGACGATAGAGCCTCGCGGAACATGTTGTACTTGTGCCGTTACTGGATAATCATTTAGCTGTGCATTTGCTTTCATCTCTTTCTCCTCTTGGGGTTAAAAACAGTTTGCCGACGAACATTATATGCCATAAATACAATATGTCAAGTTTTCTGGTAAGTATTGATGACTTTG
>JABAZV010000019.1 GCA_018608435.1 Patescibacteria group bacterium
GAAGGTTTATCACTTTACCAGTGGTGGTGGTGCTGGAGGGGGAGGGGCGATTTAGCAAAACTACTTTGCCTGACTGGTGATTTTATGTGCACCATTTCTCGTGACAGCTGAATTGTTGATAGGTATACTAATTATAATTATGACAATGAAACTTCAGGCTGATTACACAAGAGCATTTAAAGCAGCCGATATTCGTGGTATTTATCCCACTGAGATTGATGAAGAATTAGTCTATTTTGTGGCGCGGGCGTTTGTGGAAGAATTTGGATACAAGAAGATTGTAGTTGGGCGCGACATGCGTTTGTCTACTCCAAAGCTGCACGAAGCTTTTTTAAAAGGAGCGACTGATTCTGGGGCTGATGTCGTAGATATTGGTCTTGTGCATTCGCCAGGACTTTACTTTGCTTCTGGCACAATGGACTTACCAGGAGTAGTGATAACAGCCTCGCACAGCCCGAAAGATTTTAACGGGTTGAAGTTAGTGCATGCTCAAGCGATACCCTTAACCGAAAAACAAGGGTTGGGACAATTACGGCGGAGAATAGAAAAAGGTAATTTTACCGATGCAAAAAAGCGGGGAAAGATAAAAGAAAAAGACATCATAAAGTCTTATTTAAAATTTGTCCTCAAAGGTTATGACGTGAAAAAGTTGTCTGGACTTAAGATCGCTGCTGATGCTGGCAATGGAATGGCGAATGCTTTTTTGCCTCAGCTACAGCAGAAGTTGCCAATGAAATTGGACGTAATGTTTTCTAAGCTAGACGGCCGGTTTCCTAATCGCGAATCAGATCCGACTTTGACTGATAACCAGAAACAGCTGCACAAAAGGCTTAATTGGCGTAAGTATGATTTTGGTATTTCTTTTGACGGCGACTCAGATAGAATTGCTTTCTTAGATGAAAAGGGAAGAAACATAAACAGCGCAGTTATTGGCGCTTTGGTAGCCAAGCGCTTGCTTCTGAAAGAGCCTAAAGCAAAGGTTGCTTACACCGGACTTACCAGTCGCAGCTATGAAGAAGCGATTCTTGCTGCTGGAGGCAAACCAGTTTTGACTCGAGTTGGGCATGCTTTTGTTAAAGAGACTATGCGCAAAAAGGAAGCCGTGTTTGGTTGCGAACACTCTGGTCATTTTTTCTTTAGGGATTATTTTTATACTGACTCAGTAGTACTGACGCTGCTTGAGGTTCTTGATGCATATGTAGAAACAAGGAAAGAAGGAAAGACTTTTGGTGAAATGGTGGAGCCGTATTTGGTTTATAAACAAACAGAAGATATTGTCGTGAAGGTCGAGGATAAGAAATTGGTAATGGATAAAACCGAAAAATATCTGCGTTCTTTAAAACTAAGCAAGCTAAGAAAATTTGATGGTTTTATTGTTGACTTTGGTGATGTGTGGGGAATGGTGAAGCCGAGTGTGACAGAGTTTGCTGTGAAAATAATGTTTGAGTCAACAGACAAAAAATTAGCCTTAAAAACACAAAAAGATATTGTTAAGTTTGTGAAGAGTGTTGCAAAATAAGATTAAGTTTACTTTAGTTTTGGGCCAGAGAGTGGGAAGAAGGGTGTGCGCTTCGCGCCCACCCTTCTTCCCACTCTCTGGCCCTTGTGCTACCATGCAGCCATGAAAAAAACGGCTAACAATAACGTTGAATATATCTTTGGCAAGCATGCTGTGTATGAGGTTTTGGCCAACCGTCCAGATGTTTTGGTGGAGGTTCATACCACCTCAGATTTTTCGATCGATTCTATTTTGGAACTAATCGAAAAAAATAATATACCGGTCAAAAAACTAAATCTTAAAAACCCACCACGAGGAGTTTCTTCTAACGCTTCTCATCAAGGAGTTGTAGCTGGTATTAAATCAGACAAGTTAACTGTTCCGTATAAAGATTTTAAAAAAACTTTATCAATCACTCCCGATACTGCATTGCTAATTCTGGGCGAAGTTCAAGATCCGCATAATGTCGGCGCAGTGATTCGGTCAGCAGCCGCTTTTGGTTTTGCTGGCGTTTTGATTCCTCCGCACAATCAGGCTCCGGTTACTGGTACGGTGGTTAAAGTTTCGGCTGGAATGGCTTTTAGGATTCCGCTAGTTACTATTTCAAATGTGAATGCGGTTATACGAGACTTGCAGCAAAGTGGATTTTGGGTTTATGGTCTGGAGGGTGACGGTACAGTGTCGACGGTAAACGAGGAATTCGCAAAACCAACTGCTTTTGTGCTCGGTAACGAAGGATCCGGTTTGCGCGAAAAAACAAAAGAGGCTTGTGATGATTTGATTTCAGTTCCGATTAGTAAACGGTGTGAATCATTAAATGCAGCAGCAGCGACGGCTGTAGTTTTGGCTAGTTGGAGCGCTCAGCATCAGGCGGCACTAGATTAGTGAAAGCTATTAATCTTGCCACCTTTGTCAATCTTTCCTGCCTAGTGTAATATATCCAGTACATTTATAGCTAATTTATTCTTATGAGTGAAGAACAGACTACACAAAATAAAAACGAAGAAAAAGTGGTGGAGCAAGTTGAATCAACAAAAACTTCTGCCAGTACAGAGGTAAGAAAAAAACCACGTACACATTTATACATAGCGGCATTTGCTGTGGTTGCTCTAATTATTCTAGGTGTACTATATTCACTTGAGAAACAAGATCGTTCGCCAACCAACATCTTTAGTTCTGTTATCGCAGGTCAGGCGGCTGCTTATGTTAACGACACTAAGATAACCAATGACGACTTGTTTGTGAGTTCTGAGCAGCTTAAGCAAATTGCTGCAGCTCAAGGCGCTGACGTTAGCGATCCTGAAGTTCAAACAGCGGTGCGTGAGCAAGCGCTAGAAGTTCTTATTAATACAGCTTTACTTAAACAAGCTGCAGAAGACCGTGGTATTACAGTTGCAGACGAGGAGGTAAAAGATCAGATTGAAATAATCACAACTGACGTTGGGGGAGAAGAAGCTCTGACTGAAAGAATGAATGAGATGAGCATTAGCGAAGATCAGCTTAACGAAGATGTGCGCGATGATATTTTAATTCAAGGTGTTCTCGACACTATCTTTGCAGAACAGGCAGTAGCTGTTTCTGATGAAGAGATTGCTGAGTATTACGATGCGATCGTAGCTAGTAATGCAGATAACGAAATAGAGATTCCGACTCTAGAAGACTTGAGAGATAGAATAGAAGGAGATCTTGTGTCGAGCAAAGAGCAGGAAGCAATCGATATCTTTTTAACAGAGGCGCGAGAAGCAGCTGAGATTGAAATTAAATAGTTAAAAATTTGGTAAGTAAGTTTTCTTCACTTTCCAAATAATCCGTCTATAAAAAATACAACACCTTTAAAGGTGTTGTATTTTTTTATTCTTATGTAGATATAATCGTTAAAATTTTGTTTAGATTAATAGTGCTTTGCGCTTGTTTAGAAATACAATTTATCCTAACTCTACTTGTTATACTGTAATGAATAATATGCCAAAAAAGAATAATACCGACTCGGTTCAAGCGCTTACTTACCGAGCGCAAGAAAGAATGGATATACTGCGCTCAATGACTATTCCTGAGCGGGCTTCTGTTTTTCATAAACTGTCACCGTACGTACAGCAGTCCATTCTCAGTCAGTTGAAGTTGAGGGAAATTGTTAACATGCTTGACCATATGGATATGCATGAGGCTGAGCGTATTTTGGCGCGAATTAAAGATGAGAGTCGACGCTCAAAAATTGTTAAATTGCTCAAAGGTGAAATTAAGGAAAAAATGGAGTATTTCTTGCGTTTTCATCCTAAGGCAGCGTTATCGTTGGTTAACTTTAATTATTTATTTTTAGCTGACTCGATTACGATCAAGGAAACAGCGGACATAATAAGTGAACACTACGAAGAAACTTCGCGCTATCCAGAAGTTTTGGTTCACGACGAAAAAGGAGAAATGATCGGTGAGGTGCAGTTGTCAAAAATAGTTCGTGAGCGAAATAGTAGTGTTCTAAAAAAACACGTTGTACCAGTACAGACAATTACATATCAAGCAGAGGTGAGCGAAATTGTAAATACATTTGTAAGTACAGATAGTAAGAAAATAATCGTACTTGATCATGATACTAGTGTGCTAGGAATAATTTATGCAGAAGAAGCTAAGTCTCTGTTTGGAAACTTGCCAGCTGAATCTCTTTACGATTTCGCTGGAGTCGATGATAGTGAAAAACCTTTTGATAGCACAAAGAGTAAGGTTGTGAACCGTTATCGTTGGCTGATTCTTAATCTTGCAACTTGTTTTTTAGCCGGTTCGGTTGTGCTGTTGTTTCAAAATACGCTTGATACGCTTACTATCTTATCCGTTTACATTCCAATTGTGGCTGGTATGGGAGGGAATGCAGCAACACAAACCTTTGCGATTATGGTGCGTGGTATTACGCTTGGGACAATCTCTCTTGAAAATGCAATGCCCGCAATTTGGCGAGAACTTTTTGCAGGAATCATAAACGGAATTATTATCGGCGCGATTGTGGTATTAGTATCAGTACTTTGGAATGGTGAGCCGATGATCGGTGTGGTAGTAGGAATAGCTT
>JABAZV010000017.1:0-5795 GCA_018608435.1 Patescibacteria group bacterium
AGGGTGTGCATCTTTTAATTTCATTCTTGTGCTTAATATATTTTTACAACTTCTTCCAAATTATTAGTGCTAACTTCCAAAGCCCACGTACGATCAGCAGCACAACCGCAGCGTACAATGTTAATCGAATCGCCCAGAGTAAGAAAATACCAAAGAAGAACGTTAACCCGATAAGCGTTTC
This sequence comes from Patescibacteria group bacterium, assembly GCA_018608435.1. GTDB lineage: Bacteria > Patescibacteriota > Minisyncoccia > Phycocordibacterales > UBA918 > OLB19. Next base: position 182 of record JABAZV010000017.1, read on the forward strand.
GACAACAGTGTCCTTCAGCTCCCTGTAAGCCTGCTCCCACTTACGTTCATATTCGCCAGTAATGATTGGACTGGTGCGTGTTACATAAACTGAAAATTCAATGACTCCCATTCTTTCTTCTAGGTCAGCTGCTTGTTGGTATGCTTGGTCAAGTTGAGCAATCAGATTTATTCGACGCATCGTTAACATGTCGATGTTTTCTAGTTTCAAACGAATGCTTTCTGAAAGGGTTGCAGCGTCGTTATTGGCGCGAGCAATTTCAGCTAGTTCATCAAACTGAATTTCGGCATTCATGAGAGTGTTTTCAACACTCTTCAACTGAGCCTCAACAACTGCTGTGCGACTTTCAATTTGCTGTTTGTGTCTTGTTACTGATTGTGTGTTTTTTGTGTAGTTGATTCCTTTGAAATATTTTAGTGAATCAAGAACTTCATCAGCTTGCTCATTTTCGACGTAAAAGTTTGCCTGACAATTATTGAGGCTCGAGTTAAGTTGCTTAAAGTGAACCTGCTCTCGTGCTTTTAGTTCGGAAAGCTTTTGGCAGAAATCATCCAGTTCTTTGATTTGGCCATTGACGTCGTAGTTGGTTGTTTCGTTTGATTCTAGATTTGCTGAGTAATCAGTTGGAGCATAGTTAGGTGCCGTGTAAGAAGAGACTGATCTTTTTTCAAACATCATGTCTCCCATGCCGCCGCTGTCATAGGCATCGCTTGTGGCCATTTCTCCCATGAACATTCCCTGGTTATTGTAACTGCTGTATTGCGACGACTGACCAAAGAAGTAGCTAATTGCAATGGCTGCGGCTAATAACGCGATCAGTGTTCCGAGCGCAAATGCGCCAATCCGAAAGTATTTGTTTTGAAGAATGTTTTGCATGTAGATATTAGTAGTGATGGATATAAAATAATTGTAGCATTGTTAGGGAATCTCCTTTTGTAGTGTTGCTTTGAGTATTTATTTCATAAAAACTCTGTATAAGTTTGTGTACTAGCTGTTGATTAAAGCTGTATAAACTGTGGAACACTAGTAGACAAAATGTTGATTACTGTGAATTCTGGGCTGGTTCAGGGTTGTGGAACAGCTACTTTGAGCCCTTTGTTTTTGTTGTCTTAAATTCTGTGCCCATACTGTTTATGATTATAGCTTTGTAAATATAGCTTTATTGGAGATACTGGGCTGTGTCACAGTTGTGTGAAACTAAGCAGTAATCGTAGCTGCAGATCTAAAGCAGCAAATATCTTGCTCGTAATTGGTGCAACAGAGTGCAAGCTTAATCCTTAGCTGCTCAGGTAGTAGTAAATGATAAATACTTTTACTTGTCTTGTTCCGGGTCATGTTTATGGCACTGAGTTACGAGTATTTTGTGTTGTGTGGAAGAAAAATTAACAACAGGTGAGCTTCCAAAGGAAGCTCACCTGTTGTTAATTTTTCTTCTCGTAGTTCATGGCACGTGTACTTGTTTTCCGAAATTTCCATTCTAGGTACATCTCACCACTTCGCGTTTTCTGTTCGACTCAAAACATCTATTCCACCAAAGGAAGGAAGTTGCTATAACCCTCAGCTTCCATTTCGGACTTTGGAACGAAAGTAAGAGCAGCGCCATTCATGCAATAACGTAAGCCGCCTCGATCACGAGGTCCGTCAGAGAAGACGTGTCCGATGTGATTGTCTGCAATTGCTGAACGAATTTCAGTTCTGGTTGTAAATAGCTTTTTGTCCTCATGTTCAGTTACCGCTTCAAGTGAGATTGGTTTTACAAACGAAGGCCAGCCTGTGCCAGAGTCGAACTTGTCTTTTGAAGAATAAAGCGGTTCACCTGAAAGTACGTCAACGTAAATTCCTGGCTCGTAAATTTTATCGAGTGGACTTGTTCCTGCTCGTTCTGTTCCGTCTTCTTGGGTTACTTTGTATACCAAAGGATCAAGTATTTTTGACAGTTCATCTTTGCTTGGTTTTTGGTAATTGCTCCAAGCGTATGACTGAGTGTTCGGAGTAAGGGAAGAAGACTGCCCTTCCGTTCGCCATGGTAATTCTGTGTTGCGACCTTCTTCACCCCAGTGTTTTTTAATAAAAGCGTCGCGTCCTGAAGCAGTTCGGTAGTAGCCGTACTTGAGCGCTGACAATGTTCCCTTGTAATAATCTTGATGGAAATCTTCAGCTATCCAAAAAGTCGCCCGCTCCTCAATGTCGATTGCAAGCGGTTTTGAATATGGTCCAAACTCATCGACTTCCTTGATTAGATTTTCGATAATTTGTTTTTGCTCTGGTGATTCATAGTAGAAGGCTGATGAGTATTGATCGCCGCGGTCGGCAAACGTTCCGTCGTCGTCTGTTGGATCTGTTGTTTTCAGGGTGACAAATAAAATTTCTTCGAATGATATTTCGTTTGCGTCGTAAGTTACTTCGACTACTTCTCGGTGACCACCCTTGTAGTAATTATTGTAAGTAGGATTTTCTGCTTTTCCTCCAGCATAACCAGAGACAGCTTCAATCACGCCTGAAGTTTTTTCTAAGTCTGACTCAACACACCAGAAACATCCACCAGCCACCAGCATGGTTTGGATATTTGGGACGTTCGGTGCTTGCATTTGATTCCCTCCTGTCCCTGTCATTTCTTCCGTCGTTAATAAGTTTTCGCTTTCTGGAGCCTCTTGTTCAGCCATCACTTCAGTTTTTTTGTCTGTCTTGTCTGTCATCTGATCATTTGATTGGATTACTTCTTCTTGTGCTGGTGTCGCTTCAGTTTCTTCTTTTTGGATTACTTCTTCTGCAATCGGCTTTGTTTCAACTTCTGTTATTTCTGGTGTGCCACCGAATCCAAGAAATGCACCGATGGCGAGAAATAAGTTGCTTATAAAATTCATATCTATACACTATATACTATTATGTCTATTGATACGTCGACAGCTCTAAAATATTTCAAAGAAGCTGATCCTTGCATGTACGGCTTGCTTCACGCTTCGCTCGAGCACGTGTCTCCGATTGAGATTCCAGAACTAAAAACTCCAGATCAGTATTTTGGAGTCTTGGTGCGTTCTATTATTGGTCAACAGATAAGCGTAAAGGCAGCGAGTGCTATTCGTTGCCGTGTTGAAACATTGGTTAAAAATTTGACTCCAGAAAACGTAAGACAAGTTGATTTTGATACGCTAAAAAATTGCGGTTTGTCAGAGAGCAAAACCCAGTACATCAAACAAGACGCCGATTTGTGGGAGACGATTCCTTATCATGATTTTGCCACTTTCACTGATGAGGAAGTTATTGCTGAACTCACCAAGCTTTACGGCATTGGTCGCTGGAGCGCGGAAATGTTTTTGATGTCTTCACTCGCTCGGCCTGACGTTTTTTCTTATGGTGATCTTGGTTTGATGCAAAGTCTGTATCAGCAGTATAATTTCAAGCCACACTACGTACGCAAAATAAAAGCAACGGTCGACGGCTGGTCGCCACACCGAACGCTTGCTTCGCTTTCGCTATGGCACCAAAAAGATAATCAGCCGTCTTTGTAAGAGTGGGCGCAAGAAAGCTTCCTCCTGCCCTCTTTCTGCAGACAAAGATGGCGTTAGTTAAGATAAAAGAACGGCGCCCGTTTTGTGGGCGCCGTTCTTTTTGTGTTTCCATCACTTCAGATTCTTGCTTCTTTTCTTCAGTGCTATTCCATATACAGCCTGAGTGTTGCCAGTGTTCCAGCTAAGTTTTGTTCAAGCTCACTGCTGGTGCGTGAATTAAGCTCAACGGTAACGGCTGGAATATTGAGCTTTGCCAGCCAATCCTCAGCTGCGCCAGTCACTGGATAAGCAGTGAAAAGCGGTACCGCTCCGTAATTACTAGCACCTGCGTAAGCGTCTACAAGTGCAGAAGTAGAAAGGGCTAACGTTCCGTCGCAACTGCTGCCGTATACGTTGCCAGCCATGCTGTGCCAGAATACGGCTGCAGATAAGTCTAAGTTGGCTATGTAATCACGTAGAGCAATTGCTTCTGGTTCTGAAAAAACAGCACTTCCTCCACTGACCGGGTTGCTTCGCCAAGAACTGGTCGGGTTCCAGTTGCAATCAAAGTTTCGATTAAGATCAACATTGTTGCCGTTCATTCTTCCTTTGCCCGCTGCGTGCATGCTGGTTTTGTCAGTTACGTCTAAAGCAGAAAATCTCCCTTCAATGCCAGTCGACAGAAACAATCCGTCTGGGTTAAGTATAGGAATAATATGAACAGTGATGTTGTCTGGAATGACACTTTCTCCATTTTGCTTAAAGTAATCAATCACTTCATAAGCCAGTAAACTGCTGTTCCATTCGTAGCCACCATGGATGCCGCCGACAAACAAAACATCAGTAGCTCCGGTACCAAAACTAAATGCTTCGATTTTCCGGCCTTCGATACTTGAGCCAATACTAGCTTGAGTTGAAGCTGGTACAGCTGGTGGTAGTTCTGCAACTTCGACTGGCTCCTCATTCACCGACTCAGGAGCTTCTTCTTTTTGCACAAAGTGATACAACAACGCAGCAACACCAATAATCAGCGGTAATCCGATTACAAAACCAAGAAACTTTCGCGCATTCATTATTCTGCAGCAGAGTTAAGGACAGCTTGTACACCAGCGAGGTTTTTCTCAAATTCAGTTTTTTGATGATCAGACAATAATACGCTGATTGCGATTACTCCTTCTCCTGCCATCCAGTTCACCATGTCGCCGTTAATAGTATAAGCATCGAATTCAGCTTGAGCTGGATAATCTGATGCGGAGGCAAATGTAGCAGCCAGCGTGATTGAGTCTTTGTCTGGTGCATCTTCACAAGCAGACGGGTAAACTTTTCCTTCTGAAGAAAACCAAACAATTGCTGTTGAGGGTTCGTATCTTTGCACGTAATCTCTAAGTGTTGCAGCTTCAGGCTCTGAGAACGCTTCTGTCCCACCGCTAACTACTTGATCTCGCCACATACTGGTAGGTGCCCAGTCACAAGCAAAGTTTCGGTTTAGGTCAACTCCGCTGGCGTTGAATCGTCCGTCTGTTCCTCCGACTGCTTCGCCGTCAGGATTCATGCGCGGGATAATTGTAAGAGTGATGTTGTCTGGAATGTCAGATTCATTCTCTTTATAGTACGCAACTAGTTCGTCAGCTAGGTCTCCAGTGTTTTTTGAATAACTCCCGTGAATACCTCCAACTAGCAAAATTTCTTCCGCTCCAGACCCAAAGTGGTATGCGGTTATTTCCGAACCTTCCACAGAAGCTCCGATGGTGGTAGTTTCTTCATCATGCTGGCTGACGTTTTCGTCATCGACAGATTCTTCGGCTTCCGGAATTGGGCCAGCTCCGTCACCAGTGCCGTTGTCAGGCTCAACTGGGATTTGATTGTTTGCTCCTGTTGTGTCGCTTGAGTCCTGATTCGTTGTAGATACCTCGTTACCTGAGTTGGTGAGGAGGTAAAAAGCTGCGCCAAAAAGAACGATGGCCAGAATTGCTAGAACAATGTGTTTTGCTTGCATAGTAAATTTTTCAAAAATAAATCAATAAATCTTCACTCATATATAGTATCCGAAATTTACAAATGCTATATTTTGCGAATAACACTATTGTATGACAGATACGATAGCTTGGCGAATGGAAGGGAGGAGG
>JABAZV010000017.1:5805-28761 GCA_018608435.1 Patescibacteria group bacterium
CCCCCGACACTCACCTGTGGATAACGTGCTTCCAATTTTTTGAAATTTCTTTATAATCTTAATTAGTACATTAGTACGCCCGTTCCTTTTCGCAGCATTTGCTGCAAACACCATAGACCCTTTGGTCACCCCTTTCTTCCTCTTTCAACTAATGTGGGCCCAATCAGGGTCTTTTTTATATTTAATTGAAAGCTATAGTAGAAAAGGTACGATCATTCAGTAAGGTTTATATAATGCAACAGCTAAGGAAAGAACATTATTACAAATAGAAACATAATTCTATAAATATTTATGACAAGCACAATTACACACAAATTAGCCTTGTTTATGGCTATGGTTGCACTATTCTTTGGTGCAGCATCAGCCGCTCTTGCGTACGATGATTTAGAAATTGAAGTTGAAACATCAGCTGACAACATCACTTTCGAAGTTGAATACAACGACGGAGATACAGCAGTTGACGAGGAATACACCTATGAAACCACTGACCTAGACGATGCTTACGCCGATTTGGCTGATGAGCTTGGTCTTACGGTCGAAGAAGTGGAAGCAGCGGTTGTAGCTGAAGATGAGGAAGACATGGAAGACAAAGAAGAAGCAGCCGAAGAAATTGCCGATGCACAAGACGCAATTGATGAAGCTGAGTCATACATCGATTCTCTCGGCGCTTCAACTACTGAAGATGTTGATCAGTTAGAATCTGACCTTGCAGAAGCTGAATCATTGCTCGAAGAAGCAGAAGCGGCTTACGTCGACGAAGATTATGAATTGGCTGAAGAAAAAGCGGAAGAAGCAGCCGACACAGCTGAAATGATCTACGACGAAGACGAAGACGAGGACGAGGACGAAGACGAGGACGACGAGGATGGTGAAGGAAAGTACAAAGATCATTCAAAATATTGTGAAAAGGTATCAAAGTCAGCAGGTTGGGGAACAGCCAAAAAGTGTTCTGGTGAAGAAGGTTACCAACTTAACGACAAGATGATCAAAAAAGTAGATCGTTTTGCTGAGTTTGGCAAGACAAAAGACAAGCAGGTGCTAAAAGGTCAACTACAAGAACTATTGCTTGTTCTTATAGACCTGTTGCAAAAGCAGATGGAAATGCAACAAACTTCATCATAACGTTAATATAAAGGTTATATTGAAGTTGAGTAGGTTTGTCTAGAGTTAAAAAAGAACGGACGGCGCGCAAGCGCCGTCCGTTCTTTTTGTTTTGTTATCCCCTGCCTCATTCCCTATATGGGTTAAGGATAAATAAAAATAACCACCCGTAGGTGGTTAGAAGCAGTTCGAAGTCGGGCGACTCGGATCATTGAGTACGTCTAAATTTTGTCGACCAACCCCAACGATCAAGCTCCCCTTTCTCAAACGCAGCAAGTAACAAATAATTGTCAGGCTGATTGTTGTATAAAGTGAAGGAAACCCTGTCTCCTTTTGTTACTGAGGTAACTTTTGTGGTACGTGCAATTTCTAGAGTAATGAAGTCAATCAAAAATTGATCCGTATCATCTAGAGTCAAAAGCCCGACAAACTCTACGATCGATCGATCGCTTGTTCGCATGAAGGCTTGCCTTTCGATCTCCACTGCTTGTGTTGGACATATAAATGTCTCCCGCTTTAATAAAAAACAAAACTGCACCAAATGCAGACCTGTGTTTTTATAGCACTAAAACCGTTTTTTGTGTAGGTTTGACCTACGTATGTGCGGTTGCTTAGTTAATTACGCTATATCGAATCTGACAACAAGCATTATTTAAATGTCTCTGTAGTTGCTCATTATGACGGCGGTGAGCCAAAAAAAATGGAGCCTGATAAATGCGAACGGTGGAAATGGTTTTCGTTAAATTATTTGCCTGAAAATATGTTTGAACCTTCTGGTGCAACCTTGGTGAATATGAATAATGGCGTTATATATAGCCCTGTACGCTAATCTGTCTCATCTGAGCATATATCTTTAGCGCATTAGCATAATTGCAGCAACGGAAGCTGCGATGGCTATAACTTTGCGCTTGTTCCAGTGTTCTTTAAGGAAAATAATCGACAATGTAATTGGTATCAAAATGTAGAGCGAATGAATCGTATAGACAGTCGCTAATGGTCCGTTGTTCGCAAACGCATACAATAATGAACTAAAGCTGGCAAATTGCACTGCTCCACAGATGAGAGAAAGCCGAAGAAGAGCGAAGTTGAAGCCGGAATCAGATTTGTTTAGGCTATCTTTCCGGCGGTTTTTTATACGACTGGCGAGTAGGCTAAGTGGAACGCTCCCAAGATGAGAAATTCCAGCAAACAGTATGACTGACTCAAAAGCCAGTACCGCTTCTTTGTTGACAGCAGCGTTCACGACCACAATAAAAGCACTGATTGTTATTAGCCATAAACCTTTTGATAGGTTTACTTGTCTCTCATTTTCACCTCTTGTAATAAGCAGAAGAGGAACAGTGGCTCCGAGCACTATGCCCCACCATTCGGTAGAACCTAAAACTTCACGAAAAAATAACACTCCGATAAACAAAGCGAACAGTGGGCTGATAAATTTATGGAGCGGTAGTAAAATAGTTGTTTCAATGTACTGCATTGCGTCCATACGCAAATTTGATCCAGCTAAATAAATGGTTCCGTTTACAGTTGCAACAATTATCATTAAAAGTGATATTTCTCGCCATCCCTCTAGCCAAATACCTAAAGTGACGCCGATGAGGCCAGAAACTAGAGCACTGTAGGTATTTAGTTCATTTGAGCGATAGCCACGAGCAGATCCAATACGTTGAATAAATATATGAATGCCTGCCAGTATCATTCCTGCAACAGTCCATAAAAACCAAGTTTCCATGGAAGTAGTTTAACATTTACACAATAGTCATAATGTTTTTTAAAACAGAGCAGCACCCGAAGGGTGTCGCTCTGTTTTCTTGCATCAGTGTTGTCTTCCTTCTCCTTTTTCTCCTCCCTATTATGCTTACACTGCCAGCTCAGATTCCGAGAAGTCAGCTTGTGAAAGCTTTATAGTATCGCCTTTTTGTACTTCGCCTGAGATGATTTTTTGGGCGATTTTTTCTTCGACTACGTCTTGCAGTACGCGTTGCATTGGTCGTGCTCCAAATTCTGGGTTGTAGCCTTTTTCTACCAAGACATCGAGCAGTTCTCGGTCGACCGAAACTTCATATCCACGTTCACGCACCCGCTTGTATAGTCCGCCTAACATTAGGCTGGCGACTTCGGTTTGCTGCTCGATGTTGAGCGGTTCAAATATTACCGTGTCATCAAACCGATTGATCAGTTCTGGTCGGTACACTCCTCCGCGAATAATGTTATCTAAAATCTCTTGTTCGAGGCGGGCGAAGTCTTTGCGCTGCTCCACAGTGCGCATAATCAGCTGGCTGCCGGCGTTAGAAGTGGCGATGATGATTGTGTTGCGGGAATTGATTTTCATACCGCGAGCATCGGTAAAGATACCTTCATCGAGGATTTGCAGGAATAAATCGTGCACAAGTTGATTAGCTTTTTCGAATTCGTCGAGCAAAAGCACGCAGTAAGGATGTTCGTGCAAAATGGTAGAAAGAACACCAGAAGTCTGACCGTCGCCAATCAATCGCTCGAGCGCGTCGTTGCCGCTAAATTCCGACATATCAATACGCTGCAGCTTGTCTTCTCCACCGAAGAATATCTTGGCTAGAGCTTTGGCAGTTTCTGTCTTCCCTACTCCGGTTGGTCCGAGAAAGAGAAATGAGCCAATAGGCTTGTCGGCCGATTGAATACCAGCGCGAGCACGACGCATAGTGCGGGCAATAGCTGAAAGAGCCGCTTGCTGACCTACCACTTGGTGGTGCAATTTGTCTTCTAGGTGCAACAGAAGGTCTCGCTCCTCGTCTTTGATTGGTCCGACTGGAACGCCGGTTTTTTCGCTGGCTACGGCATAGACCAAGTCTTCGGTGATGATTGTTACGCCTTGTTCTTCGGCTGCTGTGGCTACGTCTATAAGCAAACCGATGGCTTTGTCGGGCATTACTCCTTCCACCACATAACGATCGGCCGCAGTAGTAACGGCACTAAGGGCACTGTAGGTGAAAAGAGTTTGGTGCCTGGTCTCGTGCGTTTCGGCGATGTTTTGCAAGAGTCTTGTGGTGGCTGAAAGGTCGGGGCTGTCAACGAGTACTTCTGCAAACCGACGTACGAATCCTCCAAGTGTTTCAAGGTGGGTGTGGTAAGCGCCAGGTGTGTCAGTGAAGATGAATTGTAGTTGCGGCATGGCCAAGTAGCTGTCCAAAAGCTCAGGTAAGAATACTCCGAGAGCATATGCTTCTTGAATGACGGTACTTAAGTTTTCGATAACAATGATTGTGTTCCCCGCTTCAGCGGTTTCATTGAGCATAGAAATTAGCGTTGTTTCTAGGCTGTGCTTATCAACGTGTGTGGCAAAAATGCGATTAGCGTCAATCGGGACGATGTTTTTCCCTGTGATAGCATCTAATGATTGGCCTAGGCGGATTCTTTCTTGGACGGCGAGTACTAAGTCCATCTTCCCTACTCCAGCTTCTCCAATGATGAGTACATTGCTAGCTTGTGAGCGGGTCAGGGCGGATTCGATCTCAATAATTTTTTCACCGGCGAAAGTGCTGTCGCCGGTGAGGGTGGAAAAAACAGCGCTAGTGCGAATGTCGCGCGAGTAACGCTTTAATGAATAAGGTACCCCGTAAGCCCAATCGCGCCCAATGCCCGAAGTGCGCGAAAGGTTGTCTTTACTCCACCAGCGTTCTTGGCGTTTTTGTTGGTGGTGCGATCCAACCACCCAGCGCAAAGCACCTAGAAAAGTTTCTTCAGTGATACCGCTTTTCTTGATGAGGTCGTGAAAACCTATGTCGTGTGTAAGTAAATGTTTACCAAGGCCGACCACACTGAAGATCTCGTCTTCCGGCAAGGTCACCATGTCTGCGCTGATCCTTTGTCGGGGAGAAGAAAGAAAAGTATCGATAGCTTCTGGTTGCAAACCGGTGCGCATTAAGACTAAAGATCCTAGTCGTGAAGAACAAAAAGCCAAGGTGACATCGCGCTTGTGTGGCAGGGTTACTTTTGCTACGTCGTAGGTAGCTCCTGTAATATCGACGTCTTCAAGTCCGATGAGAGAATTTAGGCCACGAAAGTAATAACTGTTGTGGTAGCCAAAAGTGAGCATTTGTTCTAACCAAGCAGCGGCAAATAAACAAGTGCTTCCTAGTAGAAGATTTGAATAAGCGTCTCCCGTGAACTGAGTGGAGACAATGGTTCCGATAGCTGACAGTGTCATGCCCGCAAAACTCGCGCTACGTAGAATCGACAATGAAGAACGGCTTAGTATCTTCGTGAGTCTGATGGATGGATTGTATTTGGTTATACTGTCAGCGAGTGTGTTCATATATATGTACTTATAAACTTATAGTGCTATCAAAGTAATACCGAAGCCTATTAAGCCAATCAGAATCAGTGGCGCAGCGATCCAAAAAAGATAAGTCAAAAAACCTCCAATAACCACAAGTAGCAGGACGATACACCCGACTCCGATAATTATGCTGCGCATGACAAAACCAATCAAGCGCGAAAGAATGCCAACAACCACTACTGAGGCAATGCTTTCAAAGTCAATCGCTCCCTCTTCTCTCTTTTCGATCATGCGCTTCCAAGGAGAAAACCACGACCCCATCAACTGAGGTATAGAGAAGAAGTTTATGGTAAACCACATGAGGTTGAGCCAGACATGAAAAATTTCTGCATAAGCACGTGTGTAGTGCCATGCGAGATAGTGATGCATGATAGAAAGAAAAATCATGAAGTACATATAGTATAGCAAAAGAGTGGTGAGAAGGCAGAATAGTTGTGTGTGTTCAGAGTAGCTTCGAACTCACTTCGCCAAAGATAAAAAAAGGCTGCATACGCGCAGCCATCAAAATTTTATTATATAGAACATTTGGCCATCTCCAATTTAATTACAACTACCTTTTCAGTTATAAGGTTTGCCAGCTGAGAAGAAGCTTCATTTAAGTTTGCAGATATCTTTTCTGCTTTCTGCATTCGTACATCAATATTTCCGTTCATAAACCACTCTTCTGGTAAGTTGTCCAGATTATTCAGAACGTCAGCTAATTTGACGCATCTAACATGTTTCGGAGCGGCAAGTAATCGTCCTAGATGTTCAGTAAACTGTTTATCGCCAGATAACTGTTTATCTTTTGAAAGAAAATAAATGTCAGCAAGAGTTTCTTTGCCAAAAACTATCCTGATAATAAAAGCCGGAAGCCACGTGTCTTCCAAAACGTCATGCAACAAGGCTGCGATATCAGCCTTTTTTCTTTCTTCAGGCTGCAGGTCAGAGTGCTTTTTAACTAACTCTAAAACAGCAATTGGGTGAAATATGTAAGGCGAATGATCGCCTTTTCTGGCCTGCGACCAGTGTGCAATTGTTGCTGTTATCATCGCTAAGTTGATGCGTTTGTTGTGATCTTTCGCATAAAACCGAGTAGGCATTGTGATGTCCTTTGGTAAAGACGGAGCGTCTGAAAGGAGTATAGCAGAATAACTTGAAAAATAATTTTTATGTAAATAAAGTTGAGAAAGTCAATATTTTCAAAATACTTATATCGTACCACTGTCTTAATGGATCACTGCAGAATACAGCAGTGCTTCCGTCATGTTTCAATTCATTATGTAAGAAGTTACTTTGTAGAGCAACATTTTTATGAAAGAAACAAAGGTAAAAAGGCATTTTGTGCTATAAGAGATCTAAAAAAATGGGCGCCCTAAGGACGCCCATTTGTTTATCGCCACTTACCTTATGCAACAGGCTCTTCTTCAGTTGACTCAGCTGGAGCTTCCTCCTCTACTGGTGCAGCTTGTTCTGCAGCCTCTTCCTCTGCGCCTTCTTCCGAAGCACGGCTCACTAGCTGCACATTAGTAGCTGATGGACCTTTTGGTCCCTCCTCCACTTCAAATGAAACGATATCGTTTTCATTTAGATCGTCAAATGCAACATCAACAATGCTTGATGCGTGGAAAAACAAATCCTTATCTCCTTCTTCTGGCTTGATAAAGCCGTAACCTTCGCTTCGTTTTCGTACTAGTGTACCCTTCATATCTTTTATGTATTTTATTTTTAATACAAAACTTCACTGCGCACCTAATCTTTTCTTCAAGGGGAGCTACGTTTCGTATATGCATTAAAGCATAATGAGTAAAAATGACAAGTGACAAATTAACCTAAACGTCGGTAAGTTAATTTATTTATGTTTCTCTGACTTGTTTTAGCGATTAATTACTATTCATAAATAAGCACTTGCTATAGATTTTATTATTTCAAACTAATATTGATTATTAGTTCAGAAAATAAACTGCATTTAAACATTATTTACACTATCAGCGTGCTGTATGGCTTGAATAACTCATATTATTGTTGGTTTTAGCCCTATCGGGTAAACTAGAGACATATGAAAATTTACTCATGGAATGTTAATGGAATCAGAGCGGTGCAAAAAAAAGCTTTACTAGAGCCATTTATCAAGAAACATCAGCCAGACGTGCTATGCATACAAGAAACCAAAGCACAGCCAGACCAGGTGTCAGATATGTTTGAAGAACTGTTGCCGGAATATCAACAATTTTGGTATTCAGCTGAAAAGAAAGGTTACTCAGGAACTGCCATCTTCACAAAATCAGAACCAGAAAACGTGATACAAGGGCTGCCAAAAGAAATTAAGGATAAATACAACCTAATCGACGAATACGGTGACACAACAGCCGAGGGTCGTGTTTTGACAGTCGAGTACGAGCCGTTTTTCGTGAGCACGGTTTATACTCCAAATGCAAAAGATAGTCTTGATCGCATCCCGATGCGCCAGCAGTGGGATCCAGCATATCTTGAATATATGCAACAGTTACAAAAAATCAAACCAGTAATTTTCTGCGGAGATTTTAACGTCGCTCATCAAGAAATAGATCTGGCTCGGCCAAAACCAAACGTCGAAAAAAAAGGTTTTACAGCAGAAGAGCGATCAGGATTTGGTGCTATGCTCGAATCTGGTTTTGTAGACAGTCTCCGACAGTTACACCCAGACACACCAGAACTCTATACTTGGTGGAGTCACTTTGGTGGTGCTCGCGATCGCAATGTTGGTTGGAGAATTGACTACGTTATGTTGAGTGAAACAATGACATCAATCTTGAAAAGCGCAAGGATTCACCCTGACGTGTATGGAAGTGACCATTGTCCAGTTTCAGTTGAGTTGAACATTGAGTTATAAACAAAGCTAACAATAAGGCTTTATTAAAGATTAATCTTCCACATAAAGCCTCAAACTAAACGTAACAATCAGTTACTGTGAATAACACGAAACATGTATTTGTCAATAAATAGAGTAAAGGACAGGTTATCCACACGCCTGTCCTTTACGCTGTCCTTTAGATTATGTATATTATGTGTAGGCCCAGCAAGGGCGCGCAGGTCTTTCCAGAGAGTTGAATAGAAAAAATTCCATTTAGCTCCCTGGAAAGAATCCCCGTAAAGAGATCTTCCAAAACACAATTGAGTATTACCTCCAAAGAGCAAATTGCTCTTACTCAAAACGTTCATAAACAACACCCACTACAAAATGAAATCAGGCATTGCACACACCACTAGCAAAGTCACCAAAAGATTTCTACACATGTACAACGTAGAGCTTCGGACTAGGGTTAGTCAAACAGACGCCCACAAGGATTACCTTAATCCTAAATAGCAAGCTCATCCAATCAAGGCCTGAAGGCACCGGCAGCTGATCAACACATCGGCTCCCGATCCCTTCAGGCCTTTTTTAATATCTACTCAGAGCATGTGCGAATCTAAAGAGACTAATTGATTGTCTTTTATGAACTTCACTTCTTCTACCCGACTCTCACCGGCAGTCCCGCGCAAGCAGTCATCTAGCGCGCCTGTCGCCCGTGATGCTGTTTGTGCATGCTGAGTGATCTCTTTTGCGATCTCTATACACACGATAAGTTTATTATACTGATTCCTGTTTCAGCACAAAGCAGTAATTTATATACGAGACTTGAGTCAGACAGATTGAATTTATTTGCGTAGTATCATTTCTTAGCAAAGTTTTGTTGTTTTTCTGTCGATTTTCTACACGAAGGCATTATGTCCCTGATTATAAACAATAATTCAATCATTAAGTTAATCATTCATATATGAAGTAGCGGTTAGGCCTTATATATGTACTGTTTCATATACGCTTACTTGTCACGTTTTAAATATAAAAAATTTCTCTGAATCCTGCATAAGCAGGATTAGTCGCATAACAAAAATTACATTTATCAATATATCACTGTTTTAAACCTGTGTTCAAGGCTGTAATATAAGCAATTATACCTTTGTTTTAATAGCTAGATTCGATAGCAATACTTGATCAGGCTGAAATATAAATATTTTATCAAAAATAAATTGATACACGTATTATCTGCTGAGAGCTCATAAAGTGTATTTAAAATGGTGATTTTACTCTTTGGCAGGGATTATCTCCTAAGTTAATACGTCATACCTTAGCCTACTTTGTGCTCTTTCGCGATTTGTTTTAGGGCTGCCGCTTCTTCTTCGGCTTGTTTCTTTTTGCCAGCTTCGGCCATTATTTTTAGTTCTGCCTCTGCAAGCAAATAAAGGTTTTTTGCTCGATCTTCCAAATAATCAGCTGTATTCTTGGTTGGATCTTCCAATGCTTCTTCAAGTAGTGCATGCAGTACAAAACCAAGCTTCCGGTTAGGTTTTTCACCAGTTATTTCCATAATACGATCACCATTAATATTCAGCATCTTCACTGAAATTGGATCACGTAGCGCTTCGTCGACCATGGCTTTGTACTTACGAAACCGAAAAGGCTGTTCTTTTGGCCTTCCGGTACCAATCCTGTCACAAACACGTAGGCTTAAGAGATTTTCAATGTTATCTTCACCAACGCGAGTTATGGTGCGTCGTACGGCTGAGAGCGTTATTTCGTCTGGATCAGAGAAAAACATGTGCCATCTCACCAGTGTAACTACTTCTTCTATGGTTTCTCGGGGGAGTTTCAGTCTTTCAAGAATTTTTTTGGTCATTCGTGCACCGACTACTTCGTGTCCAAAGAATGTGTATTTTTTATTCTTTCCTCCAGTACGTCTCGTTGGCGGTTTAGCAATGTCGTGAAACAGCGCAGCGATACGCAAATTAAGGCTAAAATTCTTATCGGCCGCTGCTTGGCAAGTGCGAATCAGGTGCTCGTACACGTCAAATGCATGCGCTCCGCCTTGCTCACAACCAATGGTGGGCAAGAATTCTGGAATAAATTGCTCAAGGATACCTAGTTTTTCAAGAAACATGACACCTTGCATTGGAGTATCAGAGGAAAGTATTTTTATAAACTCACTGGCCACTCTTTCGATAGAAATACGGCTTAAAAGATCGCTATTCTCAGCAATAGCTGTCATGGTACTGCTGTCTATAACAAAATTAAGCTGAGCAGCTAAGCGTACCGCGCGCATCATGCGCAGAGCGTCTTCTGTGAAACGTTCTTGTGGATCGCCAACGGTTTTTAGTCGTTTGGCAGCCAGGTCGTCTAAACCGTCAAACATATCAACTAGAGTGTCGGTTGATAGGCGGTAGGCCAGAGCATTAACGGTAAAATCACGTCTTTTCAAGTCTTCTTCGAGTGAAACACCAAAGTTCACAGTGTCTGGACGCCTAGAATCACTGTATCCGCTTTCGCTGCGATAAGGTGTGACCTCAATTATTTGCAATGTTTCATGCTCTGATTCGGTTTTTATCCCGATTGTGCCGTAGTCGTTGTTGGCGTAGTGCTCGGGGAACAGTTCTTGTATTTCTTTCGGTTTGGCATTAGTAGTGAGATCCCAGTCTTTAGGAGTTCTGCCGAGCAGCAGGTCACGTGTACATCCTCCCACAATATAAGCTTCAAAGCCTTTGTTTTCGAGGGTTTCCACGATTGTCTTTATTTCAATGGGAATATCGGCTGGTTTGATAGACATATTTAAAGTAGATAGTGGTAATTTATATCAATACTAAACGTTTTGTCGGAAGTTGTCGACCAAAATAAATATTACAAGGCATTAAAAGTCTGTTATTTAAACGAAGTAAGATAAGTAATCTAAGCTTATTTTTTATGATTAAACGTTGCTTTTTAAAAATTTTCAACGTATGATATGTATGTTTCACACGCACCCATGGTGAAATGGATATCATTACTGACTTCGGATCAGTCGTTGGGGGTTCGAGTCCCTCTGGGTGCACCATACAAAAATGAGCACACGCAAGTGTGCTCATTTTTGTATGGTGCCCCTAGATTAAAGGTGCCTGCTCACCTTGACCTTTGAGCACTAAAGAAAGTGTTTGAAATACTGCTTAGTGCAATGCTTAATACTGGGTAATTTTAATTTTGGAAATAAACCTGACTTCTTTCCATATGGTGAACAGAGACTTTTTGCTTTCGACAAAACTAATTTACAAGTACTGAGAGAAAAATAC
Organism: Patescibacteria group bacterium; assembly: GCA_018608435.1. Taxonomy (GTDB): domain Bacteria; phylum Patescibacteriota; class Minisyncoccia; order Phycocordibacterales; family UBA918; genus OLB19. The sequence goes on from JABAZV010000017.1 coordinate 17,318, forward strand.
CTCCTGAGGTGTCTTGGCTGTCTTTAGTTTACAAGGGAAACAATCGGTAATAGAGAGTTTTCCGTCCGTAATATTAATGAGCAGCTGTTTCGCCAGTTCAATCTTTACTTCCCCGTTCTTATCTAAGAATTGACCCCAGAGACCATTATCTTGTGCTGCGTCCAGCTCGACATCTTGAATAGCGTCTACAAACTCTGATGGCAGCAGCCTGTTGAAGGCGTCGATACTTAAGAGCCACGATGTCATCTGCACTTCAGCACTATCATGTTTTTGTGTCGCAATTGACTCGGCAAGATGTCGCAAGTCTTGCTGTCTAGCGTCAATGCGGTCACGACCCAGATTGCCTGCAGGGTCATGATTGCCAAAATGTAGTACAAATGTATTGCGAGCTTCTTTGTATTGCTGAGAAAAACATCCAAATGTTTCCGTGTCCTCTGACACTTCATCTTGCCCAGCCTCTTCTTTTGCCAGATAAGCCTTATAAAAAATGTCTGTAATTGTCTCCGGATTATCAGACATATTATTTACAAAATCATCCCACCCCGCTGCCCTTCCTTTTGCAGGATGGTGAAATAGTCTAGTGTGAGCAGAAGTATATTTTAGTAACGCTTCGGGAAGTGTAATATCTGACTTGCCAGTAACAGCAATCGCAAATTGCACCTGCAATGCAAAAAGTTCCTTAGGCAATAGTAGTCCCTCCAGTGATTCGGTGCTGTTCTGAAAAGATTCAGTCATTAAATACAGTATATAATTTATTGTAATCTATTCAATGCTGAAAATAAACTCTGTACTAAATATTTTTGTCACACTACCGCTCAATAACGTTCTTGTAACAATAGTATTTGCGCCTCTATGTTCCTTTTTATTACTAAGGTTTCTTACAGCCTTTAACAACATTGTGCTGTGCAAGAAAGAATCAGCTGATAACTGAAGGTAAAAAAAATAAATTTTGAAAATTTGTAGTAAAATAATAGAAACGGGTTACAGGTTGTGTGTACGATCAAATTAGTCAACAGAGTGTAATTATTTTAGCTGCACTCTACAAACATATTTTATCCTTAACTACATTTTTAACATGGAATTATCTGAACGTTTTATTCAACAGCTTGAAAAGGAAGGTTTTAGTACTGTGTCTGAGTGGCAGGATGAGGCTGGGGTGGTATATCCGGAGCATTCACACGAGGAAAAGATTGCCTTTTACGTAACAGATGGATCGGTTACGGTTGAAATGCGTGGTGTAGAAAAGATTATTAATGTTGGTGAGAGGATAGATGTTCCTCCTAATGTTCCGCATTCAGTGGTGGTTGGAAATGAAGGTTGTATTGTCATAATTGGTGAGAGTTAGAATGTTGGGCATGTGGTGAGTGTTTGAGTGTGAGCAGGAAACAGCAAAAGGACGACGCACAATCGCGTCGGCCTTTTGTTTTTTCCTGCTCTCTGCATGAGCTCTTCCCTGTTCAAATAAATATCCATATTAGGCAAAGAATACAAACAGAGTGTTTATTACACAAATTGAACATATGAATATAGTATATAATATACATGTTATATGGTACGAAATAAAGAAAAATATGAACAGGCGGTGGTTTTGCGAAAGCGCGGATTTACCCTGTCTGAAATCGCAAAGTATTGTGATGTTTCTAAGTCAACCGTCTCAAATTGGTTGAAGAATATGGCTTTTTCAGAGGCTGTAACCAAACAAAACAAAAATCGTGCCGGATTAGAGAATGCTAAAAGGTTAAAATTAATTAGTAAAACACGCACGAATGAACGCACGGCTAGGCGCCATGAGGAGAATCGTTCTGCTGCCACTGAGTTCAAACACTACAAAAGCTCCCCGCTCTTTATCGCTGGCCTGATGTTTTACTTGAGCAATGGTGATCAAACCGATTCAAAGCAAATTCGTCTGTCTACAACGCTACAGGACGCCCACACGCTGTTTATTAGGTTTGCTATTGAGTATCTGGGTGTCGAGAAGTCAAAAATACGTTTCTGGTTGCTTCTTTATCCTGTACACAAAGAAGGGGCCTGTATGAAGAGCTGGAAAAGAAGTACTTCCCTGCCCTACTCTCAATTTCATAAAAGTCAGGTATTAAGAAACAATTCCACTAAGAAACCATTGCATTCTGGTGTTGGAAATACTATAATCGGCGGAACAGTCCTGCGTCAGAAATTAGATGTATGGATTGCGCTTATGATCAAAGAGCTGAAGAAGTCTAAATTTTAATAAATGCGGCCATGGTTAAGTGGTATAACGGGTCCTTGCCAAGGATCAGTCGGGGTTTCGATTACCCCTGGCCGCACAAAAAGCAGTGCTTAACGCTGCATCAGTAGAAGTTTATCGTGCTGAGGGAATAAATATTTATATTATAAATCCGTAAATGAATGTTTACTAAATTTTGTATTTATAGTACGAATGTGGATAAGTCAGTGGATAGGTGGATAAGGGACATGATCTTATTTAGATACATAATGTTATACTAAAAATACAGATTGCAAGCATGGCTTGCAAAATAAGCTTTTATTCAATCTTTTTTTAAAAGACAGACACCTGTCTTTTAAAAATGTTGATAACTCTCGACAAAGTATGAAGCACGTGAAACCCATTTCATATGAAACAAGATCAAAAGAAAGGTGACAAGAATAAAGTTGGCGCTTACGGTGAAAAAATAGCGGCTAAGTACCTGCAAAAGCTTGGAATGAAGGTTTTAGATACCAATTATCTGAAGAAGTGGGGAGAGATTGACATTATTGCCTCTGAAATAACCGAATGCAATGAGTATATTCGCTTTGTTGAGGTGAAAACTGTTTCTTATGAAACAAAGAGTAAGTTAAATAATGCTGTTACACAGGAAACATGGCGACCTGAAGAAAATGTCCACTATAGTAAATTAATGCGACTCACACGCACTATTGAATGTTGGATTGCAGAAAATAACTATGATGGAGAGTGGGAAATTGACGTAATAGCGATAAGAATTGTTCCACATGAAAAGTTTGCTACGGTTAATTACCTTAAAAATATAATCATAGAGTAGTAATGGCCCTCTAAACCTAGTATATTTGCTGTGAATATAATTATTTATTCGTCGTAATGCAGAGAGTATCTATGTTTATATGACAAATATAAAGCTTGGGTAAAGTTTATTACCGTTTAACCTAGTTCCACACGAAACACGTTTCACGTGGCAATAAATTGTCTGCGCTATGCTTGATGTAACAGATATTTTTTACTCGACATGTACTTAAGTTTTGATTCGTGTGTTTAATTTTGAATCAGGTTTACTTAAGTGTCTACAATCTGCCGCAGTCTGTTTTTTCTTGATGTTGTCGCGCTATGGATTTAAGGTTATTTATTTCAAGTTATACTATAAGTGCTTGTACTGTCTATTTTGTCGGGGAGCGGAGAATCGAACTCCGGCCGCACGGTCCCAAACCGTGTACACTACCATTATGCTACACCCCGAGAGCTGATCAGACTTGATTCAGTGTTGCCGACTAGTTGCTAGCAGCAGCTCAAGTGAGCAAAATATACCATTTCTTATTTAAAATTGCCAACTATCTATTGTGGTGTATATAAGGCAAAGATGGTATTTGGTTCTAAAGGATAGTAATATTGTCTATATGAAAAAGCAGCCAGTTATTATTGTTGGTGGAGGAAACTCATATAACTCACAGGAAGACTTTTTGGAGTCATTGCGAACACAAGAAATATACGATTTACAAAAAAACGCTCGTAGTGGCGATTGGAAAAAGTGGCTGGCTGATGAGCTAGAAGAGTCGCACATATTCTTTGTTCCCAGTATGCCCAACAAGCAAAACGCTCGCTACGAAGAGTGGAAGATTTGGTTTGAGCGTTATGCAAATGAAGTTCAAGGAGATATTATTTTGGTTGGCTGGTCTTTAGGTGCCATGTTTTTGGCTAGATACTTGATTGAAAATAATATTTCAAATCAAGTATCAACTCTATATCTTTTAGCCGGTCCTTGCGGCACGCTTTCAGATGATAAAGGAAACAATTGTCGTGAATTTTCCTTTGACCCGTCTCAGCTTGAAAAGGTTGCTGCTCAGGTAGGTAAAATTGTAATAATGCATTCCAGGGATGACTATGTGGTGCCTTATGAGCATGCAGAGTGTTATGCTAAACATTTACCAGCGGCTGAACTAGTCACCTTTGAAGACAAGAATCATTTCTTGGTAGGGGAGTTGTCGGAGCTGCTGGTTAGATTGAGAGAAGGGTGATTTTAAATAAGAATTATTCACTTTGGTGCAACTGTCGGTAAGATATCGGTTTTTGCTCCGTCTACGTATATAATGGTCATTACATGCACGAACAGAAAGAACCCAACAATGAAAATGATCACGAAGCTCGTTTCTTGAAAGCTTTTGATGAATATGGAGATGCTCTGTTTAGGCATGCTTATTTCAGGGTCAGCGACCGCGAAAAAGCATTAGATCTAGTGCAGGACACTTTTACCAAGACATGGTCTTGGGTGCGCGGTGGACATGAGATTGAAACTTTTCGGCCATTTTTATATAAAGTCCTCAACAATCTAGTGATTGATGAGTACCGTAAACGAAAAGAATCTTCTTTGGACGAGCTCTTGGATCAGGAGGGTGTTAGCGAAGGATCTTTTGATGAGCTGTCTGAAAGTTCAACCGAGCTCCTCGCTTCCACTATTGATGGGAAAAAAGCTCTGGAACTAGTTCAAGATTTGCCTGATCATTATCGAGAGGTTTTGCTTTTGCGCTTTGTCGATCAGTTAAAGCCACAGGAAATTAGTGAATTGATAGAGCAAACAGAAAATGTTGTATCTGTTCGCATTCATCGAGGTTTGAAGCTGCTCAGACAAAAAATAGAAGCAGATGACGAATATGCCGAAGAGAGACGTAAAGCCAGAGCTAAGAAAGAAACCAAATAATTACATGAAGAAATTTTCACAACAATTTCATAAGGAGGCTTCAACCGTAAAATTACAAGCGGTTGAAAAGCGTGAACTTCGTGAGCGTTTGGTTTCGTATATGGAATATCATCCTATGTCAGAAGGGAAGAAAGGAAGCAGGGCGTCGGATGTTCCTGTTATTTCCGACCCATTCCGGGTTATTTCTGTACCATTTGCAAAATTTTTTAGAACAGGTGCCATTTTGGCGGCTGGATTTATTTTGATTTTACCTATTGTGGCTGAGCGGGCTGTTCCTGGTGATTCTCTGTACGCTATTAAAGTACAATTTAACGAAGAGCTGCGCAGTTCTCTTACTTTTGGTAGTTACCAAAAAGTTGAGTGGGAAACACAAAGGCTTAACCGAAGGATTGCTGAAGCAAGACTCTTGGCCAGTGAAGGGCGTTTGACAGAAGAAGTTGAAGCAGAGGTGGCTGATGCCGTGCGAGAGCACACAGCTAGCGCTAAACGCGAGATTGAGGTTTTGCGCGGCGAAGACGCTGACGAAGCTACTATGGCTTCAATTTCTTTGGATGCAACTTTAGAGGTTCAGTCGACTTCTCTTAAAGGAGACAGTTCAGGCGATGGTGAGCCCGGTTTAGAAACAAAGCCTGTCAATCTTATCGCTAGTGCAATCGACGATTCGCGTGGTCAGTCTGAGCTAGTTTCAACCTCTACAATTCCAGCTTATGGAAAAATGATGGCTCGAGTAGAGCTTAATACAACTCGTATTTACGAGTTGCGAAATTCACTAGATAAAATTGTTTCTGAAGCTAAAATTGAAGAAGTCGATCGACGAGTAGAAGACTTGAATCGTTCTGTACAAGAGGTGATTGATGTATCTGAGGACAGTTTGGATGAGGCACGAAAGCAGCTGGTTGAGGTGTTGCAGAGAACGCAACGTTTGATTGTCTTTATGACTGAGCTAGAAGTGAGAGAAACTGTCGATATTGAAACCTTGGTCCCGGTTGTTCTAACACCAGAAGAAAAAGCGATGGTTGCAAAAGAGCGAACGAAAGCAGTTGAAGTTTCATTGAATGAAATTGCCTCAAAACTAAATCAGGTAGAGGACGTGTCAGTTAGAGAAAAGATTGTAATGACACAGGAGACTGTTGCAGAACTTAAGGCTCGAATGAAAGAAACAGCCGAAACAGATTTTGTCGCGTTCTTAAGCGCTGCCAACGAGTCTGATGCTTTGACAAAAGATTTGCTAAGTACGCTTTCTAAGTATTCTAACGAAGTTGAAACAAAAGAAGTTCCCTTAATTGAAGAAGAGCTCATAAACGGAACGTCTACAGCAACTTCTACCGTTCCGGATTTATCTGAAGAAAGTACAATTGAGGCCACAGCTACTGCTAGTTCTACCGTTGAAACAAATTTGCTTGGAGAGTCTGAACAGGTTGAATCAGCAGAGCTGTCTGGGCCGGACTCTCAAGAGGCTGCAACCTCATCCGCTTTGGAAGAGATTGAGTAGGTAAGTATTTACTAAAATGTTTTGATTAAAATACTAAAACAACTAGCCGCTTAATGGTTAATTTGTTTCTTCTATTTTTAAAATCTATTAATGCTGCCCGTCTTAAATTAGAAAAAGCCAACGGGTTATCCCGTTGGCTTTTTCTAAAAATGTAACGTACGTTACGTGTTTAACACCCTTGTTAAACAAAGAACTAGTTGGTTTTCTTGACGAACTAACGACCAGAAAACCGCTCTAATGATACTAAACTTTGCCGTATTTAAAACAATTACCGTCAACAGGGGAGAGACTACGTTTTTTTGTTCAGTAATAAAATAATTAACCCTTAGTCTCTTGGGCGATGTTTGTTTCTGTTTTAATTCAGCTTAGTTAATGGTTTATAATACGGATACTTATTTAATACAATATCGCTATGAATTCTTTAATTGATTTTTTTCCAGCTCTGAGTTACACAGTTCCGATAATAGGAGAGTATTCTTTGCAGCCTTTTTTTGCTGCTCTCGTACTGTTTTTGGGTTTGATGGCCTTCTTCTATTTACTGCGCGCTATTGTTCTGACACAATTACATTCTTTGACTTTACGGGTGCCAGACTCATTGGCTCATGTGATTGTTTCGGCGGTTAAGAACATTCACTCTATGGCTTACATAGTAGGCGCTTTGTCTATATCATTAAAATTATTTACCTTACCAGGAGCTGTAGACACTCTGTTACTGTTAACTTTTTCAGCAGTAGTTGTCTGGCAGTTGATTATGATTGCTCTACGGTTACTTGATTTCATTGTTGTTAGGTATGTTGAAAAAGACGAAGACGGCGATGGTGAAGTAGATCCTGGTGCTGCTAATGCTGCTCAATTGGTAAACCTGTTTGCTCGAATATTACTTTGGTCATTTGGTTTTTTGATAATATTGTCTAATTTAGGGGTTAACATCACTTCACTGGTGGCTGGTTTGGGGATTGGCGGTATTGCTATCGCTTTTGCATTGCAAGGTATTTTGTCTGATCTGTTTGCTTCGTTTTCAATTTACTTTGATAAACCGTTTCGGGTTGGTGATTTTGTGCAAGTGGGTACAGATGCCGGCACTGTTGAAAAAATTGGTATAAAATCAACTCGTATTAGGACCTTGCAAGGTGAACAGCTGATCGTTTCTAATGCTGAGCTCACAACTGCTCGAGTGCAGAACTTCAATCAGCTTAAAGAGAGGCGAATTGTTACTAACATCGGCATCACTTACGAAACACCGCAAGAGCTGGTGCGGGAAGTGCCCGGAATCGTGACTCGTATATTTGAAGATATTGATACTTGTAGGCTGGATCGAGTTTATTTCACTACTTTTGGTGACTCCGCCCTTATTTTTGAAATAGTTTACTTTGTCGAATCTAAGGATATAAAAGATTACTTTAGTATTCAACAAGATTTCGGTTTTGCTTTAATGGCAAGGTTTGCCGAAGTTGGTATTGATTTTGCTTATCCAACTCAGACGATCTATACAAAAGCTGCATAGAGAACTAACAGCTCGGTGGAGGTGGGTAGGCGTGCCGACGTGTAGGGTGACTAAGTGCACAGAGTTTAATAAAAAGGGCGGCCGAAGGCCGCCCTTTTTATTAGCCTAAGCTCCAGCTACTGTTCTTGCTGTAATAGAGCGAGCAGGAAAGGCGACAAGGTATTGTTAAAAACTTGAGAACGGTAGGGGAGGTTTCCGTTAAGATTTGTTTCTAGTGTAAAACCGGTTTCTTCTTGTATGGTGCTTTCAATGTGGGCGAGAGTGATTGCGCGCAAACTACCAGCACCATCAATCGTGTCGTCTCCCCTCGTGGTAATCATGCCTATAACAGTGCCAGAACTATCAACGATTGGCCCACCAGACGCGCCCTCACTACCAACGATCGTGCCACGAATAGAGAAGATGTCGGCGTGATTTGAACCAAAGGTGTAAAGCTCCGAAATAGTTGTCTCGGCTTTTCGGGGAAATAGGTCGACTTCTGGTCCGCGAGCCAAGAGCTCGCTGGCAGGATAGCCGGCTGCTGTAACGGTGTTTCCGCGAGTGTTGAGAGAAAGTAGCTGACTGTCGTACTTGAGGGCAGGGAAGACAGCTGGTAGAGGCTGAGCGTCTACTCTACTGCTAGCGTAAATCAAAGCGTAGTCTCTTTCGCCTGTTCCCATCGGAATCTCCTCGTTTAGAATACCAACGTTTTGTTGTACCCAAGCAGGAGAAATGTAGAGCAGCTTAGCTTTGTATTGTGGTATGGCAGGATTTCCGCTGCGGATGATACATTCTGTACTGCCGCCTTCGTTTCTGTTTTCAAGTAATAAAAACTGAGCTACGTGTGCGTTTGTCATAATCACCCCGTCTGGATCAATAAAGAAACCTGTGCCGGTTGTTGTGCGTACGTATGTTGGTGTGGTGTAAGTGCAGAGAATATTCACAATAGATTCAAGCGGGTCACTGACGCTTGCGCTCGTTTGACCGACCGAATCTAGCACAGCTGCTTTTTGATATTCCGAACTGCGCAAGAGAATGTCTGGAATAGCAGTTGTGATACTAGAAGGCAATAAGGATAACTTGTTTTCTTCTTCCATTACTTCAACATCTTCGCCAGCAGGCGACAAAGTCGCCTGCTCTCCGCTTGAGAGCGACAATATTCCGTCGGCAATAAAGTTTGTAAATCCTAAGTAAACGGTTATTATCGCGACAAAAAAGTGTTGAATTATTTGCATCGCTAAATTATAGCATTTAAGGTTATTCTGTTTTACAAAGGTTATTCTTGTAACACGCGATCAAAAAAACCGACATGAAGTCGGTTTTTTGTGACTGTGCGCGGCTGTTCAGCGATGTTCAAACTCTTATTTCAAAAATGGATTATCCATATCAAAGATGATTTCTGGAGTATTGTTATTTATTTGGTTTTTTGGTATTCCATATTTTTCTGAGTACAGAAGATCGACAGCGCAAAATTTTGCTTCTTCCCAGTTCATTTCGAGCTTATCAGAGACATCTTTTACCAGTTCTTCAGATGCACCTTCTATCTCAATGAAGGATTCTAGGAATGGCCAGGTATCAATTGATATTTCAACCTCGTCGAGGATCCATAATTCACGCTTGGTTTCCTGATAGGCTTTCCTTTCACATCCTAGAGCAGTTAATATCAATTCGGCTTCATTATAATTACTTATCTCGGTACAGGCTTCTTTTTGGTCTTCTATATTATCGCCGTCAACTACTTTTAGGCTCATAGTGATCTTGTCCCCTTCGTCACGAATACGCATCCAGCCTCCCTTGATTTCATTATTCTTAGGAAGATTAAAAACTGTACGTTTTTGTGTAAATTCCCTTCTTTCTAAAGTAGCTCCAGCTTCTTTGAGCTTATCTCTAATTAAGTTTTTGTCGATGTTTGTGAAAGTCGCTTCGTACTCTATTTTCATATAGATGACAGTATATCAAAGACAATATTTGTATGACACATTAAACAATTCACCTAAGTTAAAAAAGACCCAATGAAGGGCATTTTTATGTGTGTGGGCTATTCAACGATGTTCGAACTTTTATAAATGAAGACCTTGTCAATTATTCTGTTAGCAAGACTTAGTTTTTCTTCAAAGCTTGTGTCTATTACATAGAAATCAGCAAGTAGGGTGTGGAGCGCTCCATCCATTTCCTTTATTACATCTAGACGTTGTTTAGGTGCGGGTGTCCATTGTTGTCTAATGTCGAAGAATTGTTCAGTTAGTGTCAGAATTGTTCTCTGCAGTAACAGATTGGCCGTAGCGGCATTTTCGTTATTGGACGCAGCTTTTAAAGTGTCTTCTGCACTAAACTTCATTTGTCCCACTTGTGCATCACTTAGTTTATTTTTCCCTTTATTAATAGCTTCCCTTATTTCATTTTGCAATTTCTCGACCACACGTTCTTTGTCGTAAAGAATTCTGGCGACTCCCCATAAACCAGCAGCGTCATTCATGTTTTGTAGCCAGTGTTTCATGGCGCCTTCTGCAGTAACATAGACTATTTCAAAAGCCTGTCCTTCTGAGTACTCAACTTCACGTTCATAACCTCCTTTAAGTATCACGATTAAGTCTACGTCACTATCTGGACGATTGTTACCTCTGGCCCATGAGCCAAAAAGAATTACCCCAAGGACATTATCATTTGATTTTAATTTTTCTACGAAATTGTTGGTAGCGTCATTCATTTCGAAAGTATACCAAAGAATTAAATGATAAAGGCGCCCGTTAAGGCGCTTGAATCTATCTGTGCGGGCTATTTAACGATGTTCGAACTTTTATTTGTGAAATTTAGACTTGTAAATAGACAATGGTATGAATACTAGTAAGTAAAAAGGTAAAAATGCGGCAACATCCATAGAGCCTTCAAATAAAATCCAAGACACCATACACACTACTGTAATTAATATCGAGGAGGCATATAATTTATAGGTTTTCTTTTTTAGTACGTAAAAATAAAAGACCAGTAAAATTAGACCCGAAACAATTAAGGAATTTCCAATGATGACGTCTGTTGAGCTTGGGTACCATCCACTCAAGAACCAGCCGGCTGCGATTAGAGAAATCGCAACAAGTCCATTGACTAAGAATGTAAACCAGTCAATAATTCTATTTTTACGATCTGACATGTCTTTATTGTACTACGAAAATTAACTTTACAAATAGAGTTATTGCGTCTGTGCGGGCTATTCAACGATGTTCGAACTTTTATTGGTGATTACCAGGCTTAAACATCTTTAGAAGTTTTCTGGGGCCGTCAAACAGTTCCATTCCTTCAACCTCATTTACATCAATGAATTTTATTTCAATACATTCATCTGATGGAGTGAAATTTAAATGTTCCAATTTAGTTTCGAACAAAACATTCGCAATTCTTATCTCAGGGTGGTTGGTGCTTCTACCAGTTATGAAATAACATGGATTATCTGCAATGTAAGTTGCTTTTAAACCCATCTCTTCCATAAGTTCTCTGGGCAAGTCTTCTTGTGGCGTCATGTCCCAATCGAGTCCACCTCCCGGCAGTTCCC
>JABAZV010000001.1 GCA_018608435.1 Patescibacteria group bacterium
ACTTAAAAGATGGAAGACTTAAAGTTTACACAACTTAATTATTGTGCGTAATTTTTAAAAGCCAGTCTTAACTAAGGCAGCAGCATGCGTTATGCACTGATCACCAACACAATCAAGTAGTGATATAAAATCGTAAAAATACAATTCCATAAAATATCCACCAACAATTAAAATAAGACCAGCGATGGTAAGGGAGTGTTCAATTCTAAAGCTTTTAAGCACTAGTTGATCAATTCTTCTTTCGTGAGCGATTTCGCGATGGGCTATTAATACACCGACTGCCAAAAACACTTTTCCAATCACCCCAACAGTAAGTGCCCAGAAAAGAATGTTGAATGAAAACATATGATGATTATGACACACTCTTCATGAACCTTTGGATGTCTTTTTGCACAGCTTTTACTGGACCTGCTCCAGAAATCACAAAGTATTTAGGATCAAGATATTTTTTGATTGCTTTATTTACTTCAGAACGCGTTATGGTATCGAGCTTGTTTTTCTGCACTTCTATTTCTTCTACTGTAAAACCGTTGTAATTATAATAATGCAATTGAGCAACCTGATTCAAAAGTGAGTCTTGAAGTAATACTTGTTTATCTTTCAGTATTTTCTTAAAGTTATCAAATTCTTTTGTTGTGATACCACTTTTATGCAACTTGGCTATTTGCTTAAAGGTGCAATCCAAAGCAAACACAGTCTTGCTAGGCATAAAGAAGGTACGAATCTGCACGTATCCTTTTTCAGCCGCAGTTGTTGATTCAAGACTGGCATAAATACCATATGTTAAACCCTCCTTTTCCCTTATGGTTTGCATCAGACGCGATCCGAACCCAGGGTAACCAAGCACAGACAAAGCAAATGACAACGGTGTGTATTCATCATCATGAAGATAAAGTGGTAGTGATAAACCTAGACTGTATTCAATATTTGAAAGACTTGGAATGTCTTGTAGTTTTAAGGCAGACTTTGTTGGCAGCTGTGCATGAATTACTTTTTCATCAGGTACTTCTTTACCCTGCTTGAGTTTGGCAACCATTTTTTCTACCAGCTCCACATCGCCGGTCTCACCACCAATTGTCACTGTCCATGGTTTTGCCAACACGCGTTCATGGAGAGAAGACAGAGTTTTTTTGTCTGTATCTGAGAATTTTTTAATTAAACTTACATGTGAAGCAGTGTGTCTTCTGTCGCCTGCTGCATAACACGCATTCTTTAATTCGCGCTTAGCCACATAAGCCCCTTTTTTTTGCGCTTGCTTTAGCTTGTTTGTGATAGTCGTACTGATTCTCTTCAGTTCACTAGCTGTAAACTGAGGTTCTTCAAGCGCAATTGTGACAAGCTTCAAGAGCTTTGGGAAAGCTTCTTTTGAAGATTGGATTTCAAGGTGCAGTTTACCGTCTGTAAATGAAGCATCGAATGAAGACCCCAAAAGACCAAGTTCATTCAAAAAAGCTGCACGGTCGTATTTTCCTGCTCCTGCAAAAAGAGCGTCTGGGTAAATCAAATATGCCGCTTGGTCACTTAGTGAATTGTCACGGTGAATATCAATAGCAATCTTAACCACAACTACTCCGGTGCTTTTGGTTTTTACAATTCCTAATGAATAGGCGCTTTTTTTAGTGATGTGATAATTCATACGCTATTTATCTGTACCGACAAAATGGCCAATAATAATATCTTTGTCGCTAAATGACTGCTGTAACAGAGCGAGTACGTTTTTTGGCGTTACTGATTTTATGTTTTCGATCATATCGACGTAAGCACTTAAGTCTCCTGCTGCAACACATTCTGTCAGTTCCTGAACTATGTGCAGTGATTCTGTGCGGCTGAATAGCTCCTGCGTAACCAGCTGTGCTTTTGCTTTTTTAACTAAGTTTTGAATATCTGCTAGCTTTAGGCTTCTTATTGCCTTAAGAACAGCTTGCTCTATATCTAGACAATTTTCTTTCTCTGCTAGAGTAAGATGGATTGATGCCATGTTCACTTCAGAAGTTGGTTCTATTCCAGCTTGTAAACCAGAGACACGACCAGTGTCAACAAACTCTCTGTACAAAATGCTTTCTTCGCCTCCAGTTAAAACCTCTACCATTACGAGAGCTGTAGCCCATTCTTGTGACGGAAAACCTGCATGCCGGAAACCAAGCCCTACGACACTATCTCCTCCAGGACGATTAACCAAAGCACGCCTCATTCCCTGCTGCGCTGGCTCACGCACTTCGTAGCGAGGAACCTCAGACTCTGGATTGCTTATCGCCTTAAACTCTTTGCTCGCGGCCGCTAGAGCTTCCTCGCGTGACAGATCGCCTATTATCATAAGTACTGCATTGTCTGGTCGGTAGTAGTTTCGATAAAACCACTCGAGTTTTTCGGCTGTGTAATCTTCTATATCATTGCGATAGCCAATAGTTTCGTGTCCGTAGGGATGAGAAACAAAACCAATGCTTCTCATTTCTACCTCAAGAGCAAAGCCAGGTTGTCCATCGTACATGTCGTGTTCACTGAGCACGTTTTCGCGTTCGGGGTTGAGTTCTTTGTCAGTAAGAATCACGTTTTCCATACGATCAGCTTCTAGTCTGAGCATTTCAGCAAAGTTGTCTAAAGACGAACTAAAGTAGTATGTAGTACGATCTTTCCAAGTATTTGCATTGATGACAGTGCCGGTAGTTTGCGACAAGTACATAGCAGAACCAGCTTTAATGCCGTTTTTGACGTCGGTCGTAGTTGGCTTAAATAGCATGTGTTCTAGCATGTGCGCCACTCCAGTTTCGCCACGATCTTCATCGCGTGAGCCGACCAGATATGTAATGTTTGTAGTAACAACACCTGTGTCAGGACGATGCATGTACAAAACACGCAAGTTATTGCTTGTCATTAGATACTCCTCAATCCCAGCCACGTTCCGAACGTGTTTGTAGCCAGTGATCTTGTGTTTGGAGTTAGTTTTGTTGTTCGGTGCTTTCTTTGACATCAAAAATAAATTCTTTATAGGCTTCAAAAGTGTGATTAAACTCGTGCACAATACCATCCTTCTCTCCGCTTAAGCGACTGTTGATAGCATTGGCAATATCTTGATATATTTCCAGTCGCGTGTCGAGCTTTGGCCCAAAATCGCGCAAAAATGCGTTGTGGTCGTTTGAATACTCATCAACCGTGCTGCGAAAATTATGAATCTTGTCTGCTGCTGCAATCTGTACAGCTTCAACCTTGCCACGTCTTAGTTGTTTAGCGTAGCCTTTTTTGTATTCTGCCCAGTCTAGTTTTACTCCGTCTTTTTCTCGTGGCTCAGTGACAGCCTGTACTAGTTCAGCCACTTCTGATCCAAAGTCAGTTTCCAGTTCTTCAGCTGTGTAGTCTGTGTCTTCTAGTGTATCGTGCAAAATAGCGGCAACCAAGGTGCTTTCCTCGCTAGTGTAGTCACGCAGAATCATCATTACGGCCACGAGGTGAGTTACATAAGGTAGCTCAATTTCTCCTTTACGGAAGTGATCTTGGTGTAAAAGAGCAGCAGCTTTAATGGCTTGTTCTATTTTGTAAGTGTACATAATTTATCAACAAATATTACTCAATGACGCACAGGTTAATTTTGACTACTATAACACAGCCAAGCAGAGTGTATCGGCAAATTTCAAAATTAAAGTAAATATTTTGTGACTACTTGTCATTCTTTCCAACCCTCCCTTGTAAGCAGGTGTCTTTTTGCTTCCTCGCCTCCTCTATTGTAACCTCCAAGCGTACCGTCGCTACGAATTACTCTGTGGCACGGTACAGTTGGGTCATAGTTGTTTGCCACAACATTAGCAACTGCGCGGTAAGCGTTCTTTTTACCCGCTGCCTTGGCTACAGCTCCGTAGCTCATCACTTGACCTTCCGGAATTTCACGTACTATCGCTCTTACATGTTCAGAGAAGTTTTTCATGTTCAAAATGCCGTAATTAATTGAAGGCAATAAATTATTACTTTTT
>JABAZV010000004.1 GCA_018608435.1 Patescibacteria group bacterium
AAGTCGTAACAAGGCACGGCTAGCGGAAGCTGGTCGTGGATTAATTCCAATTGGATACGTTGTCGCGCTTCTGGTAACAGATTCGCAATGATAACTAATTGGTCGATGTTGTATATCTCGATCGAGTATACAACGAGAGATTATACTCATTCTCTGAAATGGTATTGGACTCCAGGGAAAGACCGGACCAAAGGATAAGACAAAAGTGCATGCAAACAACCAGTTTGTGTTTTGAAAAATGGCCTGAAAATTCCAGTAATTTTCAAGCCATTTTTTGTGTATGGGTATTATCAGTGATAAAACCTGCGAGTGTTGATAGATCTACGGTAGATAGTCAGGCTTGATTTCGGCATCCGTTACAGTGTCGAATCCTGATGAGCCAGTGAGCAGATTTATAATGCCTAAGAAGATTATTATCAGCACCATTGCGCCAATGCCGTAGTACATGAGCCTTTTGGCTTTTTCTCTGCCGTCTTCACTGTGCCCTTCTACAACAAAAAATCTAATAGCATTTATCACATAAAGCAAAAAACCAATACCGATCAAAAAAGTAATGACTGTTGAGTTTAGAAAACCAGTAAAAGCAGTGATGAAGCTTTGTGCGTCTTGCGCTCTGGCTGTGAAAGGCAGTAAGAGTAAGGCTGAAACAATTGTGGTGTGTGAGAGGTATTTCATAAGTATCAATTAATTATACACGACACACAGTATTAAATTAATTCAATACTGGAAAACATAAGTACTAGATATTCTTAATGCTGGCATGTTAGGCGAAAATTTGTTATAGTTTTGCCCACTAATGCAGACAGAACTATTTGTCCTGTCCTGTGTCCGGGCTTAGCTCAGTTGGCTAGAGCATTCGACTGATACTCGAAAGGTCCTAGGTTCGAATCCTAGAGCCCGGACACAGGATGGGATTTTCTGTTTCGGATATGTGTGATATACATTTGTTTGTCGGCAATTTCTCTCTGCTAAGAATGTGAATATTTTATAAAATAAAACTTACGATACTAGTGGCACCGTAGGTAAATAATAGCTGATGCACCAAACTGCCAATAATTAGTGGCAGCAAAAGATGCGAAAAACGCACACCAGCCACTGCTAGGGGAATAAGAATCAGTTCATTAGGGAGCGGCGCAAACGCCGCGTAAATCAAAACGACGGGCAGTACCCAGTTTTTGTGATCGGTTGCGATAGTTTGTGCGAATTGAAATATTTTTGGGTGCTTTTGTTCTATCAAGTCTCGACCGACTCTGCCTAATGTAAAGCCAATAAAGTCAGCGATTAATGTGCCGGTACTGAGTGCAACTATTATCAAAGGAAGAGAGAGTCCAGCCGCAAGAAATATAGGTGAAAAACTGGCTGCTGGTAACGGTACCACGGTGTTTAGTCCCATTACGATAGCCACTCCAACTACACCAAGATAGCCAAATTGGTTGACTATCTTCAAAACGGCGTCGCTGCTAAGTAAACTTTCTCCCCAAAGAACGATGGAAAGCAGAATACCCATCAGAACGAACGCTAGAAAAATGTGTTTATGGATTGGTTTCATTTTGTGTAAAGTAATGAGCGCGCCAGTAAGGCGCGCTCATTGTGCTTTTAATCATTAGCTTTCAAAATCAGTATTTATAGATTGTTCTTGAACTTTTTGTTGCAGGTTTGAGGTTTGTTGTTGCAGATCCTTTGTTATGCTCTGCAAGTCTTTTGTTATGTTGTACACAAAAAAAGCAAAAATAAAAGTAATCGCCCAAGCGATGTAAGGGAATATTTTGTAGGCCTCTAGTGTTTTGTCGTTTCCGTTAGTTTTCACACTAAAAGTATAACAGACGATTAGATTGGCTCTGATTGCATGTGTGGGTTGTGCAAAATAATGAATATATGTTTTTGGCAGGTAGCCTTTTCTGCTATTTTTATTTATTATGAAGTCATGGAATTTAAAGAATATTTTGCAGGAAAAAAAGTAACCGTAATGGGGCTTGGTCTTTTGGGGCGTGGTATTGGAGACGCTGCTTATTTAGCTGAAGCTGGTGCAGAAGTAATCGTGACTGATCTTAAGTCTTCCGATGATTTGAGTGATTCTGTCGATAAGCTAAAGGAGTACGATAATATAAAATTTGTTTTGGGTGAACATAGAAAAGAAGACTTTGAAAATAGAGACTTTATTTTGGTGGCGGCGGGCGTGCCTTTTGATTCGGAGTTTTTGCAGCATGCTCACGCTGCTTCCGTGCCGCAGAAGCAGAGCGCTGCTTTGTTTGCAGAGTTGTCTAAAATACCTATTGTGGGCATAACTGGAACGCGGGGTAAAAGTACTGTTACGCACATGATCCATCATGTTTTGTCAGAGGTTACAGGAGAGAAAGTTTTGTTGGGGGGAAATGTGCGCGGGCTGTCTAATCTGCAGCTTTTGAATGAGGTAGAAGAAAATTCTCTCTGTGTAATGGAGTTAGATTCTTGGCAGCTACAAGGTTGGGGATGGGCACATATTTCACCGCAGATTGCTGTCTTTACTAACTTTATGGAAGATCATTTAGATTATTATGAAAAGGCTGGTCGATCTAGGTCAGAGGCAATGGATTTATATTTTGCAGATAAAGCTAACATATTTAGGAATCAAGAAGAAAGTGGTGCTCTTGTTACTACGCCAGAAGTTTTTGAGAGAGCAAAAAAACTAAAAAACATTACGCTCGGACAAGAGGTAGTTTTGGCAGACAGTTCTGTTATTCCAGAAGATGCATTGCTTGCGATGCCAGGGGAACACAATCGACTTAATGCGGCGTTGGCTACAGAAGCATTAAAATTAATGAGTTTGACTGAGGAAGAAATATTTACAGCGCTAGCTAGTTTTTCTGGTGTTGAAGGCAGACTGCAGTATTTGGGTGATATTAGCGGAGCGAAAGTATATAACGACAATAATGCGACAACGCCTGAAGCAACTGTATGTGGTCTTAAAGCAGTGGGTAAATTGGATGAGAATAACGTTGTGTTGATCATTGGCGGTAGCGACAAAAATATTGAGTTTGGAGAATTGCCAGAAGCGATTTCGCAATACTGCAAGAAAGTTATTTTGTACACAGGAACCGGTACTGAAAAACTAAAAGCAACTTTGTCGGCAGAGGTTGAAACTGAGGAATTTGAGATGCTGAGCGAGTGCGTCGAAGCGGCGGCTAAAGCCGCCGCTTCGACTGACGCCATTCTCTTCAGCCCAGCCTTCTCTTCCTTTGGAAAGTACTTCAAAAATGAGTACGATCGGAATGATCAGTTTGTGCTGCATGTTGCTGAGCAGATAGGGAAGGCAGCGGAAAGTGAGGTTGAGTAAGCAAAGACGGAAACCTTAGGTTTCCGTCTTTGCTTACCTGCCGCATAAATATCAATAATAAAAAAGAGCGCCGAGGCGCTCTTTGTTCAAAATTCAAGAACTGTTCTTTGCTTCTTTACTACTATTATGGGATTGCGTTCTTTACAGCCAGGTTTGCGACGAAAGCTAGCCAAGCTATCTGTCTCATGTGTACATACTCCATCAAGGTGTATCTCGTCAGAATTAAACCAGCCAGCCAGAGACTCTCTTATGACCTGGTTCAGGTCAAGCGTCCAGCCATTTTTTGTGTCTAAAGTTTTTGAGCTGCATTTTAAAAATGGCTGCACCAGAGGCCTCGCTTCTTCGTGATCGTGCCTGAAGTGTTTGGCACAAATACCGGCATGAACAGAAACTCCTTCGATTGCGTCTCGCTCGTCGCGTATTTTTTCTGCTGCTAAGGAAATAATATTCCAGCCTATTTTACCGTAATAAATAGGTGTCAAGGCTGCTCGACCACAATGAAGTATATAAACGAGTCCTTTTCTGGTAACCATTACAACCGTTGGACAATCGGCACTCAAGATCATTCCGGCAGAACCAGCTTCTTCCAAAATTAAACCATCTCCTTTAAAAGTACTTCTTTCATAGGAGTCGGTACCTAATTTTTCCGATACAATATCTCCTCCGCCAAGTATATCGGTAGGCTGAAGCAAGAAAAACTTTTTTGCGCCGTTTTGTTCAGCTAAGCGTTTCAAATCATCTTCTGTTGTTGATTCTGTTGTGGCTGTGTATGTGAGTACTGTCGCTTGCTGTGATTCGTGTCTTCTGTGCAGCTGTGGCTCAAACATCTTCCTTCTCCTCTAAAATTACAAGAATACAATCTGCCTTGATACTAGACTCGCTACTAAAAACGTCAAGTTGTGGTGTGGTTATTGTTGTGTGGTACTCTGGCTGCATCTTTCTGTATAATTGAGAGTACTGGTTGCAGGTGTGTTACTATGCAGCGTCGAGCGATAACAACGTATGAAAAAACTGAATTTAGATACTGTAAACAAAGTGCATTTTATTGGTTTAGGCGGGATAGGGATGTCGGCGTTGGCGCGCCATATGCTGATCGAAAAGAAGTCTGTAAGTGGCTCTGACGGAAGTTTGTCTGATATTACAAAAGCGCTTGCAGCTGAAGGAGTGCAAGTGTTTGGCGAGCAGATTGCTGACAACATCACCAAAGACATTGATCTAGTTGTTTACACCGAAGCAATGCCGAAAGATCATCCTGAAATGGAAGCGGCGAAACAATTGAATGTTCCGATGGTTAACTATTTCGAGGCGTTGGCGCTAGCGATGAATCCTTACTATCTTATTGCAATAGCTGGAACGCACGGCAAAACTACCACCACAGCTATGCTCACTGACGTGTTTGAGGTGCTGGAGAAAGACCCTACTGCCGTAATTGGTTCATTGCGTGCAAAGACCAAAAATAACTACCGTCACGGCAAAAGCAAATATGCAATCGTAGAAGCCTGTGAATTTAAACGAGACTTCCTTCACTTAACGCCAGATGTTTTAGTGATAACAAATCTCGAGC
Source organism: Patescibacteria group bacterium (assembly GCA_018608435.1). Taxonomy (GTDB): domain Bacteria; phylum Patescibacteriota; class Minisyncoccia; order Phycocordibacterales; family UBA918; genus OLB19. The sequence continues at coordinate 4,878 of JABAZV010000004.1, forward strand.
ACGAACATGTTGATTGCTATGAAGACTTAGCCGCAGTGCAAAAAGCCTTCCGTGAGCTGTGTGAACAGGTGCACGAAACAGGAGTGGTGATAGCCGACACGAGTGATCCAAATCTCGCACCAGTGCTTGTAGGGCTTGAAGTTGCTGTTATAGATTACATGGATTACTTTGATCCAATGATGGAGCTAAAAATCCCTGGTATACATAACCGCCAAAACGCTGCAGCTGCTTTAGCAGTAGCTCAGTACGAAAAGCTAGACATGCTAAACGCAAAAATGGCTCTGAAAAACTTTGCCGGAACATGGCGACGGTTTGAATATAAAGGAGAAGTAAACGGCGCGCACGTGTACGATGAGTATGCTCATCACCCGACTGAAGTACGAGCGGCAATTGCAGGTGCTCGTGAGCTGTATCCTGACAGGCGCATTGTGGTCGCTTTCCAGCCTCACACGTACACGCGCACGAAGGCTTTATTTGATGAATTTGCAAAAGCTTTAGGAAAAGCCGATGATGTACTTGTTTTGCCAATTTACGCGGCTAGAGAAAAGAACGAAAGTGGTGTCTCGAGTCGCGAGTTAGCAGTTAAAACACTTGAGTATAATTCTTCAGCTCGGTATGTCGCTTCACATGAAGCGGCGGTTGATGATCTTTGTAAACAGCTTACAAACAATGACGTTTTACTAGTGATGGGAGCTGGTACTGTGATTGAGGTGACGAAGCAGTTGGTTGGTTAAAAACTACTCCAGATTGGAGGGTGATATTATTATAAAGTGAAATCGTAGAGAACTTTTTGCCGATGCGGAGTGAGAGAAAAAGTCTTGTTAAATTTACAAGCACTCACACATCTGTTACTATAAATTAATGACATACAGCCGAAACAGCCAGCATCATATCAACTCTCTTCGCATGAGTGGGTTGGCTTGGTAGTGTTTCGCTTCTTCTAGTAATTCGGCCCCTTCATGTGAGGGGCTTTTTGCATGTCGCAAGAAGTTTGATCTTTATGGGAGAATATAAGATGTTTACCACTGAATCAGTGTCGTTAGACAGCACTGTTGTTGCTCAGTCTATTTATGGTGACATGCCACATTTAGTAGAGCCTTTAGGACTTACGCTAAGTTCTGATATTGCAGAAGAACTGAACACGTTTATGTCTGATTTTGTTTCTTTTGTTCAAATTTCAAACGTACCTGAAAAGTTCTTTCGGCTCGATCTTTATCTTGAAGGGGAAAACGTATATGTTATTGAGATAAATGTCGAAGTCGCTGATGGCTGGGGAGTTTCTCTCAACTTGCTGCGGGCTGCTGATCGATTATTAAATCGAGAGGTTTCAGGATTGTTTCCAAAACAAATACCTACTTTCCCGAACGATCTGCGCGTTGTAGAGTTTGAGCTAGCATGTAGTGAGTTTGAGGAGTATGGACATGTTGCAAAAGTGGTCTTTAACAAGAGTCGAATATTTGACGAGCTGGACAACAAAATATACCTCACTCGATTTTCTCAAGTTTGGCAAGGGGATTTGGTTAAAGTTCCTAAAACATACAGCATTGAGGTTTGCTCTTGGGAGGACGTGCCTGCTGATGTTTATCTAAAGTTCACTGATAAGTTTTGTACTGAGGCGATTAAGTCTCGGTATAGTGCTAAGCCTCGTAGTGAGCTCGGTAAGGCGAGACAAATAAAAAAACTCTACCATGCAGGACTCGCCATTGCTCAAGAACGCATCGACTCCTATCGTCTGCCAGACAATAGGCAGGTGCAAGCAGTCGTGATGTGTTCTGGCGCTAATCCTGTGACTGGGTACATTCAGATTGCGGCTCCTGAGCGGCAAGTAATCAACGATAAAGATACAAACAAAGGTGTTCTTATATTCGACAAGTAACTCGTTATGTGTGTGCAATGTCGCGCACACATAACTTTATTATATTAAAATACGTACTATGAAAAGTGTAATTATTTTTGACTTAGAAGGAACATTGGTAGACGTGGGTGGTCGTGCCCTTGTTACTATTTTTATTAAGGAAAAGACAGTGGCAAATTTAGCGCAGATATATGAGCTAGCGATTGTGACAGGAGCCAGCAGAGAGCAGCTTGAATATGTGCTGCAGAATACGTTTCTTGGTATTTATTTTGACTATGAAAATACTGTAACAAAAAGTGATGTGTCTGATCCAAAGCGGACAGGTTTGCCGTTCCAGTACTTGCTTGATAAAAAGCCAGGTCAACAATCAGTAATACTTGGCGACTCGGAAGGAGACAGGTTGGGAGGTGAGGCGCTTGGTATTCCTTTTGTCCAGATAAACACACTGCAAATGACAAATAATCCGAATCTGATGGATGAGTATGTTCAAGAGGCAGTGTCGAAGCTAGAAGGCTAGAGTAAATTTTAAAGGAGAAATAATGCCTTACTGATTGTCTAATACTCTTAGTTTGCTGTTTGCCTCCTTAACCATGTCCAGATAATTTTCACCCGCTACTTCTTCAAGATATTCTTGACCCCATTGCTCAATAGCAAATTCTTGGTGGTGAATGATTTGTTCAAAATAATAACGCGAACGTTCGCGCCCGCCGTCCAGATTAAGGTAATGAATACCTGCTATATAATATGGAGCAATTTGAGCAATTGCAGTTATGTCGTCTGTTGACCAATCTAAGTCAGAAGGGAATGTGTCCTTGCCAGAACAATCTGATACAGCTTCTGATTCTTTACTTAATATGATTGCTCTAGCAATACATAACTTAGTTCCGAGAAGCATGTTTGCTCGAGATGAAGGAGCGTCTTGCTCTCGATCGTTGATTTGATTTACAAATAACTCGAGATAAATATCACTGGCAGCTCGCTGTTCTTCTTTGTTGTAGGATATCTTTGTTCGAGCAATTGAAATGATGTTGTTTATCTGCTCAATTTCAGCAGTCGTTAATCCAGAATACTGAACATAAAAGCCGTCACCTTCTTTAGAAGGAGATAGATACTTAGTAATGATATCGTCAGCTTGTGAAGTGTTTGTTTGTGTTTCACTAACTGGGGAATTGGATTTCGGAATATTATTATCTTCTTCAAGCATAATAGATTGTTCCTTTTGTTGTCCGTATTGCATTCCCAGCCAAAAACCAATAAAAGGAAGAGCGATAAATAGAATCAGAGCAAGGTATCTTGAAAACGGAGTAACTGTTGTTAGTTGCTTTTTGATCTTATTTTCTAGTGACGGTTCCTGATTGGTGGTGATATTTTCTTTTTGCATCAACTATAATATATCATAGCAAAACAACCTTACTCTTACTTGGTGAAAGTCACGCGTGACTGACTTTGCGATTGTCTGCCTGGCGTTAGAACACCAGTCACTTTTCTTTTTCGCTCCAAGTGTTATCGTTGGTTATGCCAACTGAAAATGATGAAGGAGTTCTGTACATAGTAGCCACTCCAATTGGAAACTTAGAGGATATTACTTATCGCGCGGTGCGTATTTTGAGTGAAGTTGATTACGTTCTTTGTGAAGACACAAGAGTGACAGGAAAGCTTTTAAAGCATTACGAAATTAAAGCAAAATTGCGTCGTTATGACGCTCACTCCAATGCGTCGGTGCAAGAAAAAACCATTGCTGATATTGGTTCTGGCATGAGCGTTGCTCTGGTGAGTGATGCTGGAACACCAAGCGTGAGTGACCCGGGGGTTTTGCTTGTGGCGCATGCACGCGCCTCTGGTGTGCGGATTGAGGTTGTTCCTGGAGCATCGGCTGTTACTGCCGCCGTGTCGCTGGCCGGAATTGCTGGTAATCAATTTACTTTCTTAGGGTTTGTTCCACACAAGAAAGGACGGCAGACATTCTTTGAAAGCTTGCCAGATTGTAATCAGCCAGCGGTGTTCTTTGAGTCAACTCATCGCATTATGAAAACACTGACAGCGCTAGTTGAAACATGGCCTGAAGCAAATGTTTCAGTCGCGCGTGAGCTTACCAAAATGCACGAAGAGTTTTTGACTGGATCGGCTGCAGACATAATTGAAATTTTGGAGAATGAGCCAGTTAAACAAAAGGGTGAATTTGTGGTCATTGTTCATACTTAAACAAGTCTAGGTAATAAATTTGTTTTGCTGCTGACAAGAAAGCCTTTTTGTGGAACGGTTTTTTATACACAGGTTTGATTAGCCGCAGTGCGCTATACTCAGAGACATGAAAGAAACTCTGGTATTTACGTTTGGTATTCTGCTTACTATTATTCCTCTGCTCGGTGTGCCAGAACAATGGCGACAATATACGGTGGTTGGGATGGGATTTTTGCTGATTATAATTGGCTATTTATTGCGGCGAAAGTTATATCTGGAAAGAATTGATAAAGGAAATGGTGATCGTGGAGAAGATTCTTTTATGGAAACAACTGAAAGTTTGTTTGAGTAGAGTTATGTGATGGCAAGGGAGGCAGAGCTGTTAAAAGAGATGTGCCTGAAAGGCACATCTCTTTTTACTTTTCTTATTCTAATCCAAGTGTTTTCTGTTTGAGTACTGAAAAGAGAAGGTGATATAATTAAGTATATGCGACATGCTGGAACAGCTATTATTCTTACTGCCGTGGTTTTTGCCGTGTTGAGTTTTGTTCCTCTGCAGTGGTTTGATGTGGAAACTGGATCGGCTGATCAGACTGGTGTAGTGGCGGCAGAAAGCATCACCCCCACACCAGCTCCGCCACCACCCCCGCCTCCTCCAGACACCCGCCAAATTGTTGAGCACGCACCACTGCCAAAAGCAGTGAAAGCGATTTACATGACATCGTGTGTTGCAGGCACACGTCCGTTTCGTGAGAGGTTGGTCAAACTAATGAGTGAAACTGAAATCAATTCGGTTATTATTGACATCAAAGATTATTCGGGCACAATTTCTTTTGCGCCTGAAAACGAAGCTTGGAAGGAGGCTTGGCAAGAAGCTCGTTGTGGCGCTCTCGACATGCGTGAATTTATCGCCTCATTACATGAGCAAAACATCTTTGTTATTGGCCGTATTACAGTCTTTCAAGACCCGCTCTATGCACCGAAACATCCTGATCAGGCGGTTTTGCGCAGCGATCAAGTAACTGTCTGGAAAGATCATAAAGGTTTGTCTTTTGTGGATGTGGCCGCTAAGCCTTACTGGGATCATATTATTGATTTAGCAATTGATTCGTACAATCTCGGTTTCGATGAACTTAATTTTGATTATGTTCGTTATCCGTCTGATGGCAATATGTCAGATATTTATTTCCCAGCGAGTGTAGCTGGGGAATACGGTATGGATCGGCAAGCAAATCTAGAAGCCTTCTTTAAATACTTAAACGAACAACTAAGTGATGAGAAATTGTTCGCCGAATATAGTCATCAAAACACAGGCAGGGAATCAAACACACCGTGGACTTCGGCCGATCTCTTTGGCATGACGACAACCAACTTCGACGATTTATCAATCGGACAAGTACAAGACAGAGCTGCACCGTATTTTGATTTTATCGCACCGATGGTTTATCCGTCACATTATCCAAACAATTTTCTAGGGCTAGGTAATCCAAATGATTATCCTTACAAAGTCGTAAATTACGCTATGCAGGCAGGAGTCGATCGTATGCTGAGTTCAACCACACCGATGGAAGGTTTTTTGCACACACCGATAATGGACACTAATGCGAGTGGCACAGAAACTTTTTCTGGTCTTTATAATAAACCTACATTCACCGCCGACAAGCTTCGTACTTGGATTCAAGACTTTGATTACGGTGGCAACTACGACGCAGCCGATGTTCGTGCGCAGATTCAAGCGAGCTATGACGCTGGAGTTAATGGCTGGATGATTTGGGCTCCGAGTAATATTTACACTAAAGCGGCGCTTGAACTTGCTGGAGAAGAAGAGTAGTGAAGGGAAACGGTGGTCATAAAAAACAAAGCTGCAAAGAGAGGTATGCACGCAGGGCATACCTCTCTTTGCAGATTTTTTTCAACAGTTATTCAGCACAGCGTATTTTCACCAGTCAACCTGTGAGGTAGTCATATTTTTTGAGTGCTGGTGCTGTATTATAGAATGCATATGAAAGAATCTTCGATTCGTTTGCTTTCTCATGCTGATGATCAACCCAGTGAAAGGCGTGGTTCGTTGATTCCGCGCGCTGGCGATTCTCGTGCTAGCCAAATGGTGAAAGAAGCGGGTCGTAAAGCGCTGATGTGGCATCTTGGACTAAGGCTGGCGACAGTTTTTGCGGGAGTTTTTTTGCTTGCGGTTGTGAGTGTGTCGGGTTACGGCTTAGCAGCACGTTCAAACTTGGCTTCTGCGCCAACGGTTTTGATTGTTGATAAACAAACTAATCAAACCACTCCGCTTGAATATGGTCCTCAGATCACGTTGTCCCAAACAGATTTCTTTGTTGAAACTAGAGAAGCATTTATTGCTGAAGCTTTAACTTTTATAGAGGTTGATTTGAAGACGCGCCAGTTTCATTACTTCAAAAACGGTGTGTTGTACCAAAGTGCCGAAATTCTTGCTGCAGGAGAAACAGGATCATGGTGGGAAACTGCTTCCGGTTTATACCAGATAAGTCAGAAGGAAGAGCGAGAGTTTATGAGTCTAGGGCAAGTCTATTTACCTTGGCAACTTACTTTTGGTGGTAATTACGTGATTCATGGTTGGCCTGTTTATCCTGATGGTGTTCCCGTTGATGAGGACTTTACTGGCGGAGGAATAAGGCTGAGTGACGAAGCCGCTGAAGATTTGTATAAAGAAATTAAAATAGACACACCTATTCTAGTTCATGCTGCGTCTCCGCCACAAAAGGAAGTTTTTGTTTATCAGCAACAAGTACCTGATTTGAAAACCCCGCATTATCTAATTGCCGACATTGAAAACAACACGATGCTCGCCACGGCAGATCCAGACACTCCGGTACCAATTGCTTCAATTACTAAGCTTATGACGGCTGTAGTGGCTGCAGAGCGCTTAGATCTAGACGGGCGAGTGCGAGTGACTGCTCCTACTTTTGTCACTTCTCTTATTCCTCGTCTTTCGGGCAGAGGAAGTGTTTCTATGTATAGTTTGTTGCAGTTGCTTTTGGTTGAGTCTTCTAATGAAGCAGCTGAAACAATCGCTGGTGAACTTGGTCGAGAAGAATTTATCGACGCCATGAATGCAAAGGCCAGACAACTAGGAATGCTTAATACTAATTTTGCTGATCCTTCAGGACTTAGTGCAGATAACATCTCAACTCTCAATGACTTGTACCGGTTGACGCAGTACATAAGGGAACAGCGCAGTTTTATTTTTGAAATTACAGTTAAAGATAAACTCGAAACAGCCTACGTGTCAGATGAGTTTGCTGGGTTAGTTAACTTTAATGAAGTTGAAGATTTGGATAATTTTAGAGGCGGTAAAGTGGGAGAAACTCGTGCTGCCGGACAAACTTCTATTTCGCTGCATGAATTAAATATTCAAGGTACTGACCGCATGGTTGTGGTCATCTTGCTTGGATCAAATAGTCGCACCGAAGACATTTTGGAGTTACTGTCATTTGTCGAAAACAGATACGGTGATTAAGAGACATAAAGAAAGGGGTGTGCCTAAAGGTACACCCCTTTCTTTTTTATGAAATAAGTCTTACTGTTTCCAAATAAATTATTATCACGCGCTAATAATTTGGTTGTCATAAAAGCAGGTTGTGTGGCTAGTTGAGGACAGGTTATACTTCTTCTATGAGACCGTTTGATCCAGAAAAGATCACTTATTTTGCGAAAACAGACGCGCGTAATGCTGATGTTACTTTTGGAATAAAGGCGCGCGATCGCCAGCGTCACATGTATGTGATTGGGAAAACTGGAATGGGCAAGTCTACTCTGCTCGAGAACATGGCAGCGCAAGACATTATGAATGGTGAGGGTATGGCTTTTATCGATCCCCATGGATCGGCGGTAGAGACCTTGCTTCATTATGTACCAGAGCACCGCACAAAAGACGTGGTTTACTTTGCTCCGTTTGATATGGAGAATCCAGTGTCTTTTAATATCATGGAAGACGTCGGTGCAGATAAGCGTCACCTGGTTGTTTCTGGGCTGATGTCTACCTTTAAGAAAATATGGGTTGATGCTTGGTCAGCGCGTATGGAATATATTCTTACCAATGCACTGTTGGTATTGATTGAATATCCTGACACTACACTACTCTCGGTCAATCGTCTTTTTACTGACAAAAAATTTAGAGAAAAAGTAGTTGATTATTGTAAAGATCCAGCAGTTAAAGCCTACTGGACTGAAGAATTTGCAAACTACACCGAACGCTTCGCTGCCGAAGCACTGCCAGCTATTCAAAACAAAATTGGTCAGTTTACTGGTAATCCGTTGATCCGCAATATAATTGGTCAGCCAAAATCAAGTTTTGACATTCGCGAGATGATGGACAACAAAAAGATCCTTTTGATGAATCTGTCTAAGGGAATGGTGGGCGAGTCGAATGCCAGTTTGCTCGGGTCGATGCTTACAACTCGTATTTATCTTGCTGCCATGAGTCGGGCTGAGTTGCCAGTAGAGCAAATGAAAACAATGCCGAACTTTTATTTTTACGTAGATGAGTTTCAGTCGTTTGCAAACGCTACTTTTGCTGACATTCTATCTGAAGCTAGAAAGTACCACCTCAATCTAATCATCGCTCACCAGTACATCAGTCAGATGGAAGAAGAAGTACGCAATGCTGTTTTTGGAAACGTCGGTACAACGGTTTCGTTTCGTGTTGGTCCATTTGATGCTGAGGTATTAGAGACTGTTTTTGCACCACGTTTTGAAGCCAAGGATTTGGTTAATCTCGGCTTTGCGCAAGTTTATCTCACTCTCATGATTGATGGAATTGGCTCGCAACCTTTTTCTGCCCGCACCTTAGCACCAGTCGAGACGCCAAAAGTTTCATACAGGGAAGTTGTGGTAAATGATAGTCGGGCCATTTATGCCAGGCCAAGAATAGAAGTAGAAAAGATTGTTGAGGAGCTGCACACACCAGAGAAGCAAGATCCGTCTGATAATAAAAATAATAAGAAAGGAGGAAAGCAAGGTGGTGGTCAATGGAACAATAATAACAATGGATCAAACAACCGTACCAAGCCAGACGAAAAACCTGACTGGAAGAAAGGCCATGCAAACGGATTGGCAGTTAGTGGGGACCGAAAACCACAAGAACAAAATAAAGATAGACAAGCTGAGCAAAATAAAACAGGTGATGATTTACGCAGTGTCTTGGCAAAAATGAGCCAGCCTACAGATTCTAAAGCAGTTAAAGCTGAGCCTGTTGTAGAAAAGGCTGCAGCTCCTAGTTCTGCGCCGCAGTCTAAGTCTGTTGCTAATCATTCTAATTATGCTGTAGCTTCAGTGCAAAAACCAGTTGTTAAAAACGACCGTCCAGCACAAACAAAGAAGCCGTTTGAACAGAAAGATCGACCAGCGAATAAACAGTCAGGTAACGAGCAGATAAAAGAAGAAAACAATGATCTGAAAAATAGTTTAGCTGGAGTGTTGGCAAGATTGCAGTCAGAAGCGTCTGTTGAAAATAATGTTAAAGACGAAGTTGCTAAAAAAGATAATTTTCAGTCGGCTAAGAAAAATTTAGACAAGGTTAGGAGACCAGCTTTAGATACTGCTGTAGAAGTGCAAAAGATTGTGGTTTCGCATCGTATTAAAGACAAAGAGCTAAATAAAAAAGAAGAACTTCCAATCAAATTGACTTCGTCTGCCGAGCGACCAGTAAAACCTGTTGCTCAACAAGCAGCGCCAACACCTCGCGCGGCTGAAGAGTCGCACAAACACCAGTCAGTCGCGTCTCCAGTTTCACCAGACTCAAACGCGCGCGGTCAGCGAAATCAAGCAATTAAGTCTAGAGAAAATGACAAGCTCGATGTGTCGGAAATAAAGCGTATGCTGCAGCATAACGATAGAGAGCGTTCACCTTTTGAAAGATAGTTCTTATGTGGAAAAGTTTGCTTCTTATTTTGTGTTTACTTTTTCCTGCTGTTTCTGAAGCGGCAGTTTCGATAAATGAAGTGGCGTGGATGGGTTCTTCAGAATCATCTAGTCACGAATGGATTGAATTATATAACGATGGAAATGAAGTGGATGTGACTGGCTGGACATTGTCTGATGGTCAAAATTTAACTATAAATTTAGTCGGAACAATTCCTGCTAATTCGTTCGTTGTTCTAGAGCGTACGAGCGAAGCGAGTTCTCCAGCAGAAGCGCTTGTTATATATACTGGTGCCCTTGTAAATACTGGTGCGACACTAAGCTTGCTTCGTGCAGATGGATCGCAGGCAGATGTTGTATCTGGTGGTGAAGACTGGCAAAACATTGGTGGTGACAACACCACAAAAGAAACTGCTCAGTACACGCAAAGTGGTTGGATCACAGCAGAAGCGACTGCCGGTCAAACAAATAGATTAAAATCAACTTCTTCGACCGAAGACGACAAAAAAGAAACAGGCTATGCCGTGCAAACCAAGACCAGCAGCGCGCCTGGTGGGAGGGTTGCCGCACCTGCCAATCGTACTGGAGAAAAAAACAAAGAATTACAATCTGACTCTGAACTCAAGCTCAGTATTTCTGCGCCATTAGTTGGTTATGTTAATCAAGAAATATCATTTACTCCGGCCCCTTCAGGAATTGGGAAGACTCTGATTAGTTCTTTGCAGTACGAATGGAATTTTGGAGATGGGTTTGCTGTAAGCGGCAAAACCCCAAAGCATGTCTTCTCCTATCCAGGAACTTATGTGGTAAATACTTTCGCTAGCTATAAGCAAAAAGAGCAGACAGCTCGTCAAGAAATTACAATCTTGCCAATCAGTGTTTCTTTAACTCAAAATAAAAACGGAGACGTGCAGGTTAATAATGATTCTCCGTATGAGATTGATTTGTCTGGCTTTAAGTTGTCTGGAGAAAAATCATTTGTCTTTCCTGATCGTACAATTTTGCTTAACAGTCAGACTATAACTATCCCGCAAGAAAAACTGATAGGAAAAGAAAGGAATATAACACTGTTTATCCTTTATGACGAGCAAGGCGAAGTTGTGACCAAGAGGGAAGAAGAAGTCGTTGTTTTTCTGGAAACTTTTAGTGATGAGCAAGAGGGAACAGAGATGAATCCACTTAAGCCTATACCTCTCCCGCTTGTGTCTGCTCCACTTTATGTCGAGGAGTACATTGAGCCAGTGGCAGTTGTTAATAGAAAAGAGAGTATAAATAGTCCGTCAGACAAAATGCGCTTTGGTTTTGCGAGTACTTTAGCTGCTGCTGATTTTTCTTCTTCCACTTTATCTCAAGTAGCTACCAGTACAGCAACAACTACAACTCCTTCAGAGCCGCAACCTTCTCCGCAAACAACAGAAAAGTTTGAAGACACAACTCTTTTAGATGACAGTGTTACTTCTACAAACAAATCTTTACCAAGCATGACTACTAAAAACAGTAATGGTTACAATTGGCCTTATTACGTTTTAGCTTTAGTCTTACTGATGGGCATATTAGGAGTTTTGACGATCTTGCACAGAGATAAGTGATTCATGCGCTTATTTTGTTTTGATTAAGAACAGGGATAAAATTGTTCTTCTGTGCGCTTTTTAAATTATTTGATACACTCATATTAATGAAAAAAATTCTCATATTTTCTTTAACCTACTATCCTGTTAAAGTCGGGGGAGCAGAAAGGGCGATTAAAGATATTATCGATCGGTTGCCGACGGATAAATACGAATTCCATCTTTTGTGCAATCGTTATGACTCAACTTCTTTGAGGAAAGAAAAGATTGGTAACGTGATTGTGCATAGAATTGGTATCACAACTTACAAACCAGAAGTAGCAGATTTTCGCAAGTTACCTCTGCATCTAAATAAGTTGCTCTACCAATGGTTAGCGCTTAAAGTGGCAAAGAAGCTTCATAAGCAAGAAAATTTTGCTGGTATTTGGGCGATGATGGCGCATTCAACTGGTGTGCCGGCTGGACAGTTTAAGAAGCAATTTCCTGAAGTTAAGTATTTACTCACACTGCAAGAAGGAGATCCTCCAGAACAGATAGAATATAAAATGCGTTGGTTCGGTAAAGCCTTCAGAGAAGGTTTTGAGCGTGCAGACATGATTCAGGTTATTTCAAGTTTTCTTGGTAAATGGGCAAAAAGACAGGGATTTGCTGGTGAGCCTGTCTTGATTCCAAATGCTGTAGACACAAAACATTTCACTCAAAAATATAGTGAAGAAGAATTACATGCTGTGCGCAAAGAACTAGGCTTCAGTGGCGAAGATGTATTGCTGGTAACGACTTCTCGATTGGTGCATAAAAACGCTGTCGATGATGTTATTCGCGCCCTGTCGCATTTACCGGAGCGAGTAAAGTTTGTAGTTTTTGGTGAAGGTCCGGATGATTTAATGTTGCGTAATCTTGTGGCTGAACTAAGGCTAAGTGATCGGGTTTTATTTAGAGGTTATATTGAACACGCCGTAATGCCAAAATATATCAAGGCTTGCGATATTTTTATTAGACCATCAAGGTCTGAAGGTATGGGAAATTCTTTTGTTGAGGCGATGGCAGCTGAATTGCCGGTCGTTGCAACCAAAGAGGGTGGAATTGCAGATTTTTTGTTTGACGAAAATTGTGATCCTAACAAAGGAACAACCGGCTGGGCTGTTGATGCAAATAGTCCAGATCAGATTGCGGTTGCAATTAAAGACATTATTTCTAGGCCTGATAAAGTGTTTGAAGTGAAAACTCGAGCAAAAGAAATGGTGATTCAAAAATACGATTGGGATTTAATTGCCCGCCGTATGGATGAAGAAGTGTTTGATAAGTTGTTTTAATTTAGTGGTGAAAATTATATTAATACAAAAGAACGCGTCTCTTGAACGCGTTCTTTTGTATTAAGTGACTTTTATTACTTTTGTTCCAGCGCCTGTTTTGCTGCTGCTAAAACAGATTCTTCTGTCAGTCCGCTACATAAGAATCTACCTTTATGACAAAACACAAGTCCTTTGATACCCGATACATTTTCAAGAGTGTCAGAAGTGTCTTCTGCCCAGTTGCTTGGAAAAAGTACACGGTTACTGAATGCGTCGTTTTCGTTGGGCACTGTTTCAGCTCGCCATTTGGCAGCTCCCTCAGAACTAGATTCGTATACTATTAAAAGCGTTTCTGGAAAACGAGAAATAGCTTGTCTGTTGATAGAGCGGTCAAAAATTAGCATTCTTTTATCTTCTGTTGAATTGTATACAGATTCTACATATCGATCTGCTTCTATCTGAGCCTCTGTTTGTTTAATTAATCTTAAAAGAAGCTTGCGAGCAAAATCAACAGCCTCCATAAAACTATCGTACAATTCTTGTCTGTCGCGATTGTTGGGACGAAAAGAATTAATGACATTAAATAACTCGAAAGGAGTAACTCCGTATTCTTTTAAATCATACAATCTGACAGCATTGTCGCCTGCGTCGATAGGTAGAACCAGGTGTCTTTCTAATCGATCTGCAATTTCACTGTCGCCACATATCTTTGCTCCGTATTCGCGCCAGATCAGCCCAAACGCTGCGTAGGGTATTTTATTTGCACGTACTAAAGAGGGGTCTGACTGGTGATGATCAAACCTTTGTTTTGCAACATCATACTCAAGCCCAACATCTACTACGATGTCAGCTGCTTTAATGTCTCCCTCATCTCTTGAGCGTATAACTTTAATGTTGTCAGCTCCGTGCACAATTTGTAAGGTTGCTATTGCAAAAACGTCGTCAGGGTGGAATTTGCCACTATGTGTAACTACTGTTTTCATACTTTAGTATAGCTTATTTAACCACTGAGATACACTTTGATTAACGATTAAATTATTTGGCAACAAGCACTAAACACGGCTTGAAATAAGCGTTTTAATACATACTTGCCGAATAGTCATTTTTATGGTTAAATACTTTCTATTATGAACAGAACAGAAAAGAAAAACGTTGTAGTAATTGGCGGCGGAACAGGTACGTTTACTTTGTTGCGTGGACTCAAGCAATACCATCGTCAGATAAATATTTCAGCGGTGGTTACAATGGCCGACTCTGGTGGTTCAACTGGTCGTTTGCGCGATGAATTTGGCTGTTTGCCGGTGGGAGATGTGCGGCAAGCTCTTGTAGCACTTGCGAGCGACACTCATGCTAATGAGGAGTTGTTACGTAAACTATTCTTGCATCGTTTTGATAAAGGTGGAAACGGTTTGTCTGGACACAACTTTGGAAATTTGTTTCTCGTTGCATTGATTGATATTTTAGGAAACGAAGCGGAAGCTATCAAGGCAGCTGGGAAGGTTTTGCGTGTACATGGTCGTGTAATTCCTGTAACAAAAGAAAAGGTGGATTTGGTGGCTGTTTATGATGATGGTGTTCGCGTTGTTGGTGAGCATGATATTGATGAGCCAACTGCTGATCGTTTTGATAAATCAATTACAGAATTATCGCTTACAAACGAGGCTGTTATTACCTCCGCTGCTGAGTCTACTATTCTGGACGCAGATGTGATTGTGCTTGGTCCGGGTGATTTGTATACTAGTGTTTTAGCAAACTGTGTGGTTGATGGAGTAGCGGAGGCTATTCGTCATTCTCCTGGAAAGTTGGTTTATGTTGCTAACCTTATGACCAGAGCAGGTCAGACTCTTGGAAAAGGGGTGTCTGAGATGACTGATGAAATTACTCGTTATGTTGAGCGTGCTCCAGACGTAGTTTTGGCTAACACAGGAGAGTTCCCGTCTGACCTTTTGAAAAAATATGAGACAGGCAGTGAATTCCCGGTAGCACTTAATGTTCCAGCTGGAGCACTTTATGAAGTTGTTGCGCTTGATTTATTGGCTCGTGAAGAAGTTCAAACGATTAGTGGCGATACTTTAAAGCGCAGTTTGATTCGGCATGACCCTCGTAAATTGGCGAGGAAGATAGTAGATTTAGTTTGGTAGTAGATAAATAAAAAAGAAGCAGCTTTGCTGCTTCCTTTTTATTTTGTTTGATAGAGTTATTTTTAACAGTGATAGTAACTTCTCCTCTTTGTGATTAGTGATAATATACTATGACTATGAAAATAACTATTGCAACTGGTTTGTATCCGCCAGATATTGGCGGCCCTGCCACATACACTGCCATGCTAGAAAAGGAATTGCCTGGTCGAAATTTTTCCGTGGTGGTTGTTCCTTATGGTTGGGTACGCAGGTATCCAAAAGTTTTTCGCCATCTAGCGTATAGCTGGAAGCTTTGGCGTGAAAGCAAAGGCTCGCAATTAGTTTACGCGCTCGATCCGGTTAGTGTTGGTTTGCCAGCATTGATAGTTTCTCGCTTAAGAAAGTTGCGGTTTTTACTTCGTGTACCAGGTGATTATGCTTGGGAGCAGGGTCAGTTTCGTTATGGTGTAACAGACACCTTTAAAGATTTTATAGAAAAACGTTTTTCTTACGGCTGGCGAGTGAGTATGCTTTGCTTGGTTGAAAGCTTTGTTTCTAAACGTGCGGAGCGAGTAATTGTTCCGAGTGCGTACATGAGAGTAGCTATTCAAAAGTGGGGAGTGCAGGCCGACAATATTCAAACTATTTACAGCGTACTACACCCGCTTCCTGTTTCGGGCAATAAACAAGATTTACAAAAACAACTAGAGTTTGTTTTTCCGACGCTTATTTCAGCTGGTAGACTGGTCCCTAACAAAGGTTTTGTAGTTTTAATTAAAGCCTTCAGTGAAATCAAAACAAATTATCCAGCGGCACAGCTCGTGATAGTTGGTGATGGTCCACAAGAGCAGGAGTTGCGACAGTGTGCTAGAGAATGTGGCGTGGAAGACTCTGTTAGGTTGCTTGGTCGTCTTTCAAAAGAGGCGATGGGAGCGGCAATCAAAGCTGCTGATGTGTTTGTTCTTAATACTGCACATGAAAGTTTGTCGCATCAGATTTTGGAAGTTATGGATATTGAGACTCCGATAGTAACAACAGCGGTTGGAGGGAATACTGAATTGATAACCGATAATGAAAGCGGACTACTTGTTCCGTATAATGATATACCAGCAATAAAATCTTCAATTACTAAAATATTAGAAAACCCATCCTTGCGAGATCGTATAGTTAAAGCAGCGAAAGAAAAATCACAGCAATTTGAACAAAAGGTGATGATAGATCAAATTGAAAAGGTTTTACTTGCCTATGGAAAACACTAAGCCTGTAGTGATAACAATTGGTTACGGTCGACATTTGTTTGTTGATGGTAATGACGAACAAGCACGAATGAGAATTTGCGCTGCAGAAACTGCTTCTCTTTCAGTTGTAATTTTTTCGCGTAGAGAAGATTCTCTGGCGATAAAAAGTATTGGTGAACAGCTCGCACTTTATCCGACAAACTCGGTTTCTAAGTTTACGATGTTGTTTGATGCTTATAGATTGGCTGCGGGAATAATCAAAAGTAGTGATAAAAGTAAGTGCAGAAAGATTATCGTTACTACACAAGATCCATTTGAAACTGCTCTTATTGGTTACGCTTTAAAGTTACACTTTGGAGTGAAGCTTGTGATTCAGGAACACGGTGATGTTTTTAGTTTAGATTTTTGGAGACATGAATCGTGGGGAAATCAAGTGCGTTTTTTGCTCGGAAAATGGTTGCTTAGAAGGGCTGACGTTGTGCGTGTGGTGTCAAAAAGAATTGAAAAAACGATGCGCGATAAAGTTGGCGTAAAAAATAAGATTACACGTTTGCCGGTTGCTATTGAACTGGGGAAGTTTGAAGTGGTGAGGCCACAGGCCTCGCCACTTCAAACTCAGCTTGCCAGCCCTTCACTTTCCAATTCTTCCGACACCTTCACCTTGCTTACAGTCGCTCGCTTTGTTCCACAAAAAAACTTCCCTCTGCTGCTAAAAGCATTTTTCTCAGCCTACGAAAAATGTCCCCATTTGCGTTTGAGAATAGTTGGAAGAGGAGAAAAGGAAGATTGGCTTAAGAAAGAAATAGCAAAACGATTTCCATTAGCAAGCACTGCGTCGCCTGTTTCTATAGAAGACTGGTCAGACGACGTTGCGGCTCTAATGCGTTCAGCTGATGTTTACATACTTTCTTCAAACTACGAAGGTTGGGGAAGGGTTTTGATAGAAGCTATGGTCAGTGGATTGCCTTGTATTACTACAGATGTCGGTTGCGCTGGTGAGGTGTTTGAGCATGAAGTGCATGGGCTAATAACACCTGTTGCAGACGATGAGTCTTTGTCAAACGCTATTCTGCAAATGGCCACAAATAAAGATTTTTATACTAAATGCAAAGAAGAACTGGCTGCAATTAAAGCAAAAAATTTAGCCGGTGTTGGAACATTGAAATACGGCCAAGCATGGGTAAAAACTCTGGGGTAACTTAAAGCAACATCTTCACACTGTTGTATACTTAAGACATGTCAAAGCGAGATCTTTCAAATTACGACGCTTCTACACACGCTGCTGCTGAGCTGACAAATCTCATTAGAAAGGATAGGTCAAAAAAGGAGGTTCGTACTGTGTCTGTGCAAAAAGCAATGGCCGGTCGGCGTTTGCTTAAAATAGAATCTGACCGCAACGTCACTCGTGTTTTGTTTGTGTCTCACAACACAGAACTTTTAAATCCAGACCAGCAATCACTCGATGGTTATCTTGATGTTTCTGGATTATTTGCAGAAGTGCATATTCTTATTTTGCGCGAAGGAATTAAACCAAAACAACCAGTTCTCAGGGTTTCTCCTAACGTTTGGATGTATACAGCGGCGGCTAATTTGTGGTGGCAAACACCAGCGGCTGGAATTGAGCTGATGCAAAATCAACTTGAATTCGCTGCTGGGTTTCGTCCAGACCTCATCATTTCTCTTGATCCATTTGAATCTGCTTTAACAGTAATAAAGTTGGGTAAGATGTACCAAAAGCCAACCCAGCTTCACGTGGTGGAAAATTATTTCGATCCTAAGTTTGACGAGTCAGAGCCAGGTAACTTCTGGCGCAGACAATTAACTCGTTTTACTGTAGAAAAATTCGCAAGCGTGAGAACAAGAACTGAGACTTTAGAAAAAAACTTGCACAAGCAATTTAAAATTTCCAATCTGGAAACACTGCCACGTTTTCAAGATTACGAAGCGCTTATTTCGAAAGAGGAAAAAATTGATTTGAAAGCAAAATTCAAACCCCATATTTTCTTCATGTTGTATATTGGGCGTCTTGATGAAGACAGCTCGCTGGATCAGGTTCTTGATGCAGCTCGCTTTGCATTACAGAATCCTAGAATGGCGCTCATTGTGCTTGGCAATGGTTCAGCTCGCTCTGATTTTGAGCGTAGGGCAAAAACATTAGGTATTGAAGCTCAGGTAATTTTTGAGTCTAAAGCAGAAGACATTTTGCCTTATCTGAAATCAGCCAACTTACTTATCGTTAGTGACACTGACAAATTGAGTGAAGAAATGGTTTTGCGCGGAGCAGCAGCAGGAATTCCTTTGATAATGTCCGAGACCGAAAAAAGACTAGATGTATTCACAGATGGAGAAAGTGCGTTTTTGTGTGAAGCAGGTGATGTTCAAAATTTTTCAAACAGAATAAATGATTTACTTAATGATCTGGATTTACGAAAACAGTTTGTTGAGGCTGGGCAAAGTATCATTCGCGAGCATTTTCATAGTGATCCAAAAGAATATCAAGAAGCTTATCGCAATAGCATTGAACAGGCCTTTTTTGTGGACGAAGATGTGTCAGAGGGATCTGAAAGTGTTAAAAAATCCGATAAAAAATTAGATTAGTGGGTTTGCTATAAATATCAACGTGTTATGATACACGACATATGACAGAATCTATCGATATAAAATCTCTTTTGCAGGCCGATAAGGTTGTTGATAAAAAGGGAATATTTGTTGCTGACGAACTGGTAGGCAAGACAGTTTGGGATACTCTGGCAATAGAAAACCCAACAGAAGCGGTGATTTCTGCCAAGAACGAAGAAGCTGCTGCGGAAAAATCAGCCCCTCAGATTGCTGACATTGCCTCTCATGTAGAGTCGGGTGACGTTTTGCTTGACTGTGGTACAGGTTACGGAAGAGTAGCAAAATATCTTTTGCCCCAAAAACCAATTGGTGGTTATGTTGGTGTAGACAGTGCTTTTGAAATGCTTTCTTTGTTTCGCGATCGTTATGATGAAACAGACGTTGAACAAAGAACTCCTCTCTTGCTGGTAAATTCTGACATGAGCTCATTACCGCTAAAAGATTCTTCGGTTGATGTAATCGTTGTCGCAGCTGTATTCTTACACAATCATAAAAGTGTAGTGACAGAAACCGTGCCGGAGCTACACCGAGTCTTGAAGCCGGGAGGTAAAATATTGGTTTATTCATCTTTTCCGAGAGCTGCTAGCTTAATGGGTTTGCAAGGATTGGCTTATCAGGCTCTACTTAATCTTACTGGAAAGCCACGAAAAAACGGTCCCGTTCGTTATTACTTTAAGCGAGAAGTATTGCAAATGTTTGGTGGCTTTTCTGCTGTAACTTTCAAGCCTTATGGCTTTGCTATTTTGCCTAAAACGCTGATCTTCTTGCCTCGACCATTTGAAAAAATATGGTTTTTACTTAAC
>JABAZV010000014.1:0-17642 GCA_018608435.1 Patescibacteria group bacterium
CGGGCAAGTGGTGATGTTTGTTGATCGGGATTATCGGTGGTTTGGGGAGGAGCAGTTAGATACTTTGGAAGCGATTCGTGTTGAGGCAGAAGAAGGTGAAGAATTTGTTGCTGCTAAAAAGACAGAACTTATTCCAATTATTCTAAATTCAATTAAAGAACTTTGGAATAAAGTAAGAGGGAACGAAGAAGAGATTGCTGGACTGAAGGAAGAGAATGAGCAATTAAGACTACGCTTGGATGCGCTTGAAGCAGGCGTAAGTGCACCAGAACAGGAAGATCTAAGTTCAGAAGAACAAAATTCAAGTCAGAATGAAGCAAGTGAAGCAGAAGATGTGGCTCCAGCAGAGGAAGTTGAAGCAAGCGTGGAAGAATCAGATGGACTGGATAACAGTGTCGATACTGTAACTGATTTATCTTCAACTCCCTCTACTACAGAGGTAAGTGAAATCGAATCAGAAGCACAGGTAGTAGGAACGAGCACAGAAGCCGCACTAGAAATAAATGAGCCTGTGGAGACTGCTGACACAACAGCCTCCACAACAGTTGAGTTTGTTGAAGCTGAGGAGGAGGTTGTAGTGGTTAATTCTGAGCCAGAAGCCACTACAGAAATTACAGTAGAAAATTATACAGCAGAGAATGATACTGCCGTGATGACGGATGTTGTAGAAACTATGGACACAAAAGAGGAAGAAGTTTTGACTCAGTCTGATCCTGAGTCAGACAAAGTCTTAACAGAAGTTTCAGCAGTAAATGAGACAGCTGTAGAAAGTATTGAAGTTGAGTAGTTAAAGTATAGACATTATATAGATTTGGTAATTGTCATAGTGCCTCAGAGGAACGTTTAATTTGTAAAGACACACACTAAACATTTTGCACTTTATACACAGTTTCAGTCTTCTTTCGGTACGAGTCTTTACTACAACTTGCTATAATACAAGAGTGTAAATCTACACAATAGACAAAACCTACATTTAGAACATTACATTAATTACTAAAAACATGAACAATCTAACATTAAAAATTCTTGGTCAGTCTGCTACTTATTCAGTAGTAGCAAGTAGCCTCGTATTTTCTTTATTAACATTAGCTTTCTTTGCAGCAGAGCCTGTAATTAGCCATGGTCAGTCTGACACGTCAGAGTTTCTCATCCAGACAACTATTTTGGACGAAAGTTCATTTACAGCAGAACCAGTCGACGTCAGTATGAGTGGTACTGTATATGGTGTAACTGGTGGACAGGCTACTGGCACAGCGCAGTTTACAGTTAGAACCAACAACGCGTCAGGTTATTACGTTGAGATTGCGTTTACTAGCAACGGTACCACCGAAGCAATGAGCGGTGACGATGATGATGGTGAATCTATCCGTGACTACGGCCCTGATGGCGCTGCGCCAACTTATGGCTACAACTCAAGTACATCTGCACAGTTTGCATACTCTGTGCTAGCGTCTACAACCGCTAACTTGGATGACGCATTTGAGAGTGATGGAAGCAGTGCTTGCGGTAGTGGAGGCAACCAATTTCCGTCAGGTGATTACTGTTGGAAAGGACCGGAAATAGCAGGTGTTCGAATTATCGACACTGCAACAGCAGCTGCAACTGGCGCAACTTCAACCCTTGTCTTTAACGTGACTGTACCAAGCGGCGCTACTCCATCTCCAACTGCACAGCAATATACAGCAACTGCAACATTGTCACTTTTCACAAAGTAATATATTCTATAGTTGCTTCGTATGTATGCTACTAGCAACAAAAAAGTTTTAACGTCCACAATTTGTCTATTGTGCCTAATAGCAACACCCCTCTCTGAGGGGTTGTTTGCGCAAGAGGGAGTGAGTTCTTCTACTGAGGAATCTATTGAAGAAAACACTCAATTCGGAGAAGAGGTTTTGAATTCATCTGAAACTGCAGAAGATGAAGAGTCTGGATCTACTATAGTGAAAGACGACAAAGGTGAGCTTTGGTATAAAACAGAGCGCATCTCAGGAAACATTAACGTTGGAGACTTTGTAGTAGGTCCTGGTCGTGCGGTGATAGAAATAAAGCCGGGGGAGACAGTAGTGCAAGAAATCGCTGTGACAAACCGCATTAGTGATAAGCGAACTTTCAGGCTTGAGGTAGAAGATATTACCGGTAGTGCTGATGGTAGTAGTGCAGTAAGCCTGACTGGGGCAGAGCGGGGCCCTTACAGTATTCGAGATTATATTACTTTCCCCGAGGATGAGTTTGAATTAGCTCTAGGTGAAAGAGCTCGTATTCCGGTGACAATCACAGTTCCTCCAGACGCAGAGCCAGGTGGTTTTTACGGCAGTGTACTAGTTTCTACGGTCAGGAAATCTGTTGTAAATGAGCAAGGTATACCTGGATCGCCATTGATTCCAAGGATTGGATCTCTGTTTTTCATAACTGTTGATGGCGATATTGCACGAGAAGGACGGGCGGTGTCTATTGGTCCACTTGATAGCAAGTTGTGGTTTGAGACTGGACCAATTGATCTGGGTATATTGTTTGAAAATACCGGTTCTATTCACCTCGATCCTGAAGCAACAGTTTCTATCTCTAATATGCTGGGCGAAGAGGTGGGTTATGTAGAACTTGAACCTTGGTTTGTCTTGCCTTCATCTTTACGAGTGCGTGAGTTGTCGTGGGATCGAGAGTTTTTGCTCGGACGTTATACAGTAACTGCCGAAGTTAACCGTGGTTACGATGGCATAATTGATACAGTGTCTGTTTCTTTTTGGGTGCTACCATGGAAAATGGTGGGTGGAATGTTCTTGATATTGTTCATAGTAATCTTCAGTCTTCGTGCTTTCTTCAGAACGTTTGAATTTAAGCGTAAAGGAGACTAAGTTATATGAATATAAAAAGTTTCAAAACATCTCTAATACTAGCTGTGCTTCTTACAGCTGTTACTCTAAGTTCTCTGCATATTGGATTTGCTCAAGTTAGAAGTAGTACTAACTATCAGCTGCAAAGCGATAGTATCAATGCAGGGGGTGGTTATTCAACTTCTACTTCATTTATTCAGGAGAGCACTGTGGGTGAGGTTGGTACAGGGCCTTCGGCTAGCACCAATTTTGGAGTACAAGCTGGTTATCAGCAAACCTTGTCTACGTTTTTGAGTATATCCACCACCGGTGATGTGTTAATGGATAACGATATTTTTGGACTCAGCGGAGGTGAGTCAAACGGCTCAACCACAGTCACTGTGATAACAGACAATCCTGCCGGATACCAGTTAACCATTGAGGCTGAAAACGATCCTGCTATGCAGAACGGTGTCAATTCTATTGCTGACTACGATGCTGGAGCTGAACCAGATTTTTCATTCGTGTATGCAAGTAACGAAGCTTTATTAGGGCTGACACCTGAAGGAGTCGATATAGTTTCTGATTTTTTAGATAATGGCAGTTCTTGTGCTGTTGGATCTGGCAATGTCTCTTTAGCCTGTTGGGAAGGTTTGTCCACGACTGCTTTATTGGTTGCTGAAGGATCAGGGGCTAATAATCCAGCTGGTGCAACCACAACGCTGCACTTTAGAGTCGGGGTTGGGGGGTCTGCTGGGGTTATTGCAGGCGTGTATATCGCCACTACTACTGTGACCGCCTTACCGTTATAATAGAAAGATGAAAAAGTGCTTGTTGCTGCTGTCGCTATGTTTTATTTTTGGGCCTATTTTCGCCTTGGCTCAAGCCGATACAAGTGATTTTAATATTAAAGTATTGGTAGGAGATGATCTTATTCCCCCTACAACACCGACAATCTTGTCGGGAGTAGCAGTGGCTTATTCACAGGTAGATATTACTTGGTCGGAGTCTACAGATAACTATAGGCTTGATGGCTATGTTGTTTTTAGAGATGGTGCGCCAGTAGCAACTACAACTTTACTTAATTACTCTGATACTGGTTTGAGTGCCAGCTCCACTTACGCTTACACAGTGCGGGCTTTTGATTCGCGGTATAATTATTCTTCAAGCTCAAATAGTTTTTTGGTTACAACACCAGCTCCACCAGCTCCTCCACCTGATCCTGAACCTAGTCCAGTCTCAGGTGACGGTACAGCCACTCGGGTTGTGACAGAAGGCTTGTTTGTGGAGACTGGAATTTCTACAACCACTTTTACATTAGAAGTTGCTCGACCGGCACGAGTAGAATTGCGGTGGGGAAGAACTGGTTCATACGAACTTGGCTACGTGGTTCGTGATGCGTATACCAGAGATCATTCTATTTTCTTAAGAGAGCTTGAGCCAAGTACGAGATATGAGTATCAGTTAATTGGATTTACTCCGTCTGGAGTGTCTTCTGTTATAAAGATCGGTAACTTCACTACATTAGGTACTGTGTCTGATGTGGCGCCGCCAAATGTCAGTCAATTTGTAGCAACAATCGACGATACAACTGTGCTTTTAACTTGGGGGCTGCCAGATGTTGATGATTTCTCTTACGTGCGTATTGTCCGTAGTCATTTGGGTGTTCCAGCTTATCCTCAAGATGGAGCAGTGGTTTATCAAGGAGGAGGTGAACAGTTTGCAGACGATGAAATTTTAAGTTCCTATTCGCCAGTTTATTACACGGCTTTTGTTTACGACAACAAAGGTAATGTTTCCTCCGGTGCAGTCGCATTAGCGTTTTTAGATTCTGCGCCTTGGGATCAAACTGATTCTTCAAGCGGAGAAGGAGGATCATTTTTAGTAGAAGATTTAAATAACATTGATCTTCTGTCACCTGACACAGTAAGTTCCACTAATACGCCTACATCAACCATTTACACTGATCGTGTGACAGTTGATATGAGAATACCAACCTTAGAACAAATTAATATTTTTCAAGGTGTTAATGACTACACAATGCGTGATGATCCTGTGGTGCTTGATAGTTTGAGCCCTTTTAAAGTTTCCTTGCCCTACAGTGCAGTAGCAGGAAACTTAAAAACTATGATAGTTACAGTTGTAGATCCGAACGACTTAACTCAATCCTACTCTTATTTACTGCGATTAAATAAAGATAAGTCTGCTT
The DNA here is from genome assembly GCA_018608435.1 of Patescibacteria group bacterium. GTDB lineage: Bacteria > Patescibacteriota > Minisyncoccia > Phycocordibacterales > UBA918 > OLB19. The sequence goes on from JABAZV010000014.1 coordinate 5,020, forward strand.
ATGAGGCGATAATTCCAGCTGTACTTTTTGACGGAAGGTCGCAGGTTAGCGTTTCAATTTATGACTATGAAGCTTTAACAGTGGCAAAGTACGAAGTTCCGGTATCGTTTGTTGCAGAAAAGGCAGAAGAGAAAGTTTTGTTTCCTGACGTTTTTCTCGCTAATCCATTAATTTCACTCCTTGTCATAACAATTCCTTTATGGTTTTTGTTATTTCTGCTTTTTTGGCAGCGCCGGCGGGAGAATTAAATAGTTTAAGTACATATGTTTATTTGTAGAATAAGAAAGAGCGCCAAAGCGTTCTTTCTTATTTATCTACAAATTACCCTGAGGATAACAAAGCTGAAGCTTTCAGTAAAAATCTGTATAGTTAGTGTAACTTAACATATAATTTTTTCTTCATGGTACGAGTAGCAATTAACGGTTTTGGACGCATTGGACGAACGTTTATGCGCACAGCGTTTGGTCATCCAGATTTTGAGGTGGTGGCTATCAATGATCTTGGAGACCTAGATAATCTAGCTTACTTACTGGAATACGACTCTGTCTATGGACGCAGTCCTTTTCCGGTCGAGGTTGTAGACGGCAAACTAAAAGTTGGGGGTAAGGATATTGTATGTGTGCAAGAGCGCCAGCCAGAAAAGCTTCCATGGAAAGATTTGGATATAGATGTAGTCGTTGAATCGACTGGTTTTTTCACTACTTATGAAGGATCAAAAAAACATCTCGAAGCTGGCGCTAAGCACGTTGTGATTTCAGCTCCAACCAAAGATGATCCGGCAGCAGCCGGTGTAGCTGGCGCGACAGTTCTTATGGGAGTAAACGAAGACGCTCTCAATACTTGCAACATTTCTTCTAATGGTTCTTGTACTACTAATGCTACAAGTCCACTCATTGCTATTTTGAAAGAGTCGATTGGAATCGAAAAAGCGATTCTAAACACTGTCCATGCTTACACCTCTACACAATCTCTTGTTGATAGTCCTTCAAAGAAAGATGTTCGTAAAGGTCGAGCTGCAGCTTTAAACATTATTCCATCGACCACTGGCGCTGCTATTGCTACTACTCAAGTGCATACTGAGCTTGTGGGTAAATTCGATGGTATGGCGATGCGAGTTCCTGTACCTGTCGGATCAATGGTAGATGTTACTTTTTTGGCTAGCAGAAACACAACGGTAGAAGAAGTAAACGAAATTTTGCGTAAAGCTGCTGAGGAAGATCGTTGGGATCAGGTTTTCGGAGCGACAGATGCGCCAATTGTGTCTTCAGACATTATTGGTTCGAGGGTCGGTTCTTTGGCCGACTTGTCGTTTACTAAAGTGGTCGATGGAAACTTAGTTAAAGTATTGGCTTGGTATGACAACGAAACCAGCTACACACAAACTCTTGTGAAGCATGTAGCTACAGCAGCAAAAGCAATGTCGGACAAAAAGTAAATTAAATAATACATGACAATTCACCTTGCAACAGATCATGCTGGCTTCGAGTATAAAGAAGTTGTGTCTGCGTGGTTGAGCGCAAGGGGTTATCGAGTAATTGATCATGGAGCAACTGCGTATGACGAAGATGACGATTTTCCAGATTATATAGCGAAGGCAGCGGCAGCCGTTGGACGCCGTCCACATACAACTCGCGGTATTATATTTGGCGGTTCAGGGCAAGGAGAAGCGATTGTGGCCAATCGATACCCTGGAGTACGTGCGATTGTTTATTACGGTGAAAACAAAAGTATTCCGTCTTTATCTCGCCAACATAATGACGCTAATATTATTTCGATTGGAGTGCGCTTTGTTTCTATTAAAGAAGTAGAGCAAGCATTAGATGGTTGGCTAAACACAATGCCTCTTAACGACAAAAAATATGCCCGCCGCAATAAAAAGATTGAAAAACTTGCCCGCTCAATAGCAGCTCAAAAATATCGACCAGTCGTGCCAGCGGTAATTCCACAAAGTGCAGGCGAATTAATTGCTGCCGCTGAAGAATTATCTTTCTCGGATGAACTGCAGGTTGATTTAGTTGACGGTGAGTTTGTTAACTCGGTTTCTTGGCCTTACAGCCCCTTAGGTGACCCAGCTGAAGTAGCTGGTGCATTGTCTCGCTATGACTTGGAGCTTGATCTTATGGTTAAAAATCCTACTGCTGCTGCCAAGGCGTGGGAAGCGGCTGGTGCTGAGCGGATCATTTTTCACATTGAAACACTGTCTCTCCGTGAGCTTAAAAAATACGTAAAAAACACCACTTGTTTAATTGGGGTAAGCGCACATGGCGATACTTCTCTCGAAACAATCATCGAATACGCTGAGCAGGCGCACTATGTTCAGCTCATGGGAATTAATCAAATCGGTGCTCAAGGACTGCCTTTTGACGAGACTGTATTAGATAAAATAAAAGCCCTGAAAGAACGTTTTCCAATGAAACTTATTTCGATTGATGGCAGTGTAAATAGTGATACTATCACTCGCTTGGCAGCAGCTGGAGCCGACCGCTTCGCGGTCGGCTCAGCCATCGTGAAGCAAACAAACAAACAAGCGGCTCATAAGACTTTATCTGATCTGGTGAATGCGTAAAGAGCTTGTTGATGGTAATTTAATATTATTTAGTGTCGCCATGAGATGGGGCGTTTCTTGCTCTTTTTTCAAAATTACACCGTAATAGTTTTCAACATCACTTACTCTAAAACAAGTTGTCACCTAGTATAATTAGTCTGTATTTATCTATTTTTTATATGCATTATCTCAACTCAGCCGAAATAACATCTCTCGAAAAAAAGGCGAACATGATTCGTCAGAGCATTATTGAAATGCTTAGCGAAGCTGGTAGTGGTCACACTGCCGGCCCGCTTGGTATGGCTGATATTTTTACTCTTCTGTATTTTGGTGTTCTTAAGCACGACCCAGAAAACCCGGACTGGGAAGAACGCGATCGTGTCGTTCTTTCTAATGGACATATTTGTCCAGTCTTGTATGCCACCCTTGCTCACGCGGGTTATTTTCCAAATGAAGAATTGCTTACCTTGCGTAAGCTCGGATCACGCCTGCAGGGTCATCCGCACAAAGGCGCTCTTCCTGGGATTGAAACAAGCTCCGGTCCGCTCGGCTCAGGAATTTCACAGGCTTTAGGTATGGCGCTGGCAGAACGTATCGACAATCCTTATTCTTCAAAGTTTTTCTATTGCCTTACTGGTGACGGTGAGCTCAACGAAGGTCAGATATGGGAATCGCTAATGCATGCGGGCAAAGAGAAGCTGCATAATTTGATTGTAATCATAGATCGCAACGGAATTCAGATCGATGGTTACACCAAAGATATAATGCCGCTTGAGCCGTTAGCAGAGAAATTAGCAGCCTTCAATTTTGATGTGCAGGAAGTTGACGGCCATAGTATTCGAGCGGTTAATGATGCGATCGGAAAAGCTCAGGCTGTGTACAGTCAGCCATCTGTAATAATCGCGCACACTGTTCCTGCTAAGGGTGTCGATGTTTTTGAGCGAGATTTTAGATGGCACGGAAATCCTCCCGGTAAAGGTCCTGAAGATAAAGTTGAAAAACCAGAGCAGGCGGCTGTAGCACTAAAGAAGCTGCGCTCACTCGCCGGTACTATCGAAGCCGCTGATATTGATTAATCTTTTATTTATATGTCTTTTGCATCACATCTACAACCAAATCTTGCTTCAAGCGAAGTTGAAAAAGTTCCTACCAGAAATGGGTACGGAGAAGGTTTGCTCGAGGCTGGAAAGCGTGATGATCGAGTGGTCGCGCTTTGCTGTGACCTCACTGAATCGACTCGTACCAACCTTTTTGCTGAAGAGTTTCCGGAGCGCTTTGTTCAGATGGGAATTGCTGAACAAAGTATGGCAACTGTCGGTTCGGGAATGGCTGCGATGGGAAAGATTCCTTTTATTGCTTCATACGCAATGTTCTCTCCAGGGCGTAGTTGGGAACAAGTGCGCACAACAATTTGCTATAACAACAGCAATGTAAAGATAATCGGAGCTCATGCCGGAGTGTCAGTTGGGCCAGACGGCGCAACTCATCAAGCGATTGAAGACATTGCAATTATGCGCGTTATTCCGAACACAGTTGTGATTGCTCCTGCTGACGTACACGAAGCTCGTAAAGCAACTTTAGCGGCTGCTCAGTACGAAGGTCCGGTATACATTCGTCTTGGTCGCAGCGGCACTCCTGTCGTGACTACGCCCGAGTCTCCTTTTGAAATTGGTAAATCAGAGCGAATGTTTTCTCGCAATGAGTCACTAGAGCAAAAGGTCGGAATTGTAGTGACAGGTTCTCTTTTATACAATTCGCTTAAAGCAGCAGGGGAACTAGAAAAAGAAAATATCGGAGCTTCTGTTTTGCACATGCCAACCATCAAGCCGTTGGACGGTGCTGCGCTTGAAGAATTTGCTGCTGAGCACGACGCGCTCGTTACGGTAGAAGAGCACCAGATAGCGGGTGGACTAGGAAGCGCTGTGGCAGAACATTTGTCTGAAACAAAACCAACCAAGATTGTTCGTGTTGGTGTAAAGGATTCGTTTGGAGAGTCTGGCGAACCAGATGAACTAATAGCGCACTTTGGAATGGATATTCCTGCGATAGTAGCAGCAGGGAAGAGAGCTTTGGAATAAATGGTACTTAAGCAAGTGATGATTTTTATAAAGAGATAAGTTGGGGTGATGGAGAATTAATTAAAGTTTTTGGTCCAGTTTTTAAAATTGATTAAGTTTAATTATTTTAATAACCGTCTGAGGATTTATCTCCTGACGGTTATTATAATGTTGTTAATTTACAAAAAGATGGGCGCCATACGGCGCCCATCTTTTTAATTTATAGTAGAAATAATTTCTTAGATCTTACTCGCTACATAATCATCTGGTCGGTTCTCTAGGTGCTTGAGTATTTCTTCTCGTGACAAAAGTCCGGCTTGTGCTCCGATGTGCTGCACTACGTTCATTGAGTTAATTGGTCCCCAAGAAAGTGCTTCAGCTGGATCTTTTCCAAGAATGATAGCGGCAGTAAAGGTTGAAGAGAAGCTGTCGCCAGCACCAGTACGATCAACTGGTGGAGCCGGATCCGGGTACATCGGCATGTGCCAAGCTTGGTCGTCGGCGTCTACTGTGAAGGCGCCGTTTGGACCGTCTGTAATTACTGGAATAGTTGGGCCTAGTTCACGTACAGCTCGCACTAGTGTTGGGATGTCTTGTTCGTCACTGCCAAGAATCTCTTGGGCTTCTTCTTTGTTACAAAAGAATATTTCAGTGTTTTCGTAAATATCACGAATTGCTTCATATCCAACTTTGATCTGGAATGTTCCAGGCTGGAAGGCTAGTTTGGTGTCGTTGTTCTTAATGTACTCAGCGATTTCGTGGTGATAAGGAAGGCCGTGTTCACCGACAGAAGAGAAGTAAAAGAACTTCGGTGCGATTGGGAAGTCGGGCAGAGAGTATGGGTAGTGCTCGTGGTTAATAAGAATAGTTCGCTCTGGTCCGTAACGAAGAACGTAATGATAGTTGGTTTTTTTGTCTTCGTGCACTTTCACGAAGTCTGTATGAATACCTTCTTGGCGAAGTGCGTCCATGCATTCTTTACCAAATTTATCGTGACCAAGATTGGTTACCAGTGCTGTTTCTAATCCAAGTCGATGCGAAGAAGTAGCAGCGTTTGGAGAGTTTCCTACAGCAGGTACCACAACAACATCGTCATACGGAAGTTTTCCGCCGAAAGGCATGTGTAAAGTTTTCCTTCCAGTATCTGCTTCAGTCGTCACTGTGGCTTGATCTTTGTTTAATTGAATAAATGCGTCTATAAGAATGTCGCCAATGGCGACGAAATCGTATTGTTGTGACATGTCAAAATTATAACACTGCAGTGCGATCGTGTTGGCCGGTGTGTGGGGAAGTCGCTTAAATGGCTTCTTGGACTCATAAAAATTGGATACAAATTTTAAGTAAAACACTTATTTATAATCATATTTTGGTCCAAGTCAGATTGTTTCTATTGCACTCTGGCGCATGTTTTGTTACGCTAACCCGCATGACTATGATATTGCCAGTCACTTTGCGTGACAAATCACAAAATCTAAAAAACTTACGAGCTAATGGTGCTGTGCCAGCAGTGGTATATGGACCGAAACAAGAAGCAGTTTCGCTTATTATTGATGCAAAAGTGTTTTCAAAAACATTAAGCGAAGCTGGTGAATCAACTATCATTTCACTAGAAGGAATGGCAGAGGAAACTGAAGTTCTTATTAAAAGAGTAGAATTTGATACGCTCAAGAACACTGTCCATCACGTTGACTTTTACGCAATTGAGCGCGGTAAAGAAATGACAACTAAGGTAGCAATTCGTTACGAAGGAGAAGAAGATGCTGAGGCTAATAAAATTGGTGTTATCAACAAAGTACTCCATGAAGTTGAGGTCACTTGCTTGCCACGTAACTTACCTTCAGAGCTAGTAGTAAATATTAGTTCTCTGACTAATTTGGAAGATAAAATTCTCGTTAAAGATATCAAGCTTGAAGCTGGAGTAAGGATCGAAGCTGAACCAGATGATTTGGTGGTTGGAGTAAGTGCTATCGCTGAAGAAGTAGAGCAAGAAGTTGAAGAGGTTAGTATGGACAGTATTGAAGTTGAACAGAAAGGAAAAGACAGTGGGGAAGAAAAGGCTGAAGAAGGAGCGTAGAGATAAATAAAAAAGCGTGCATGTCACGCTTTTTTTATTTATGAATTTTAAACAGGAGTTTTTTAAATGTTGTCAGTATTATAAGATATTTGCTATAATGCACGCACATGCAAAAGTCACTCACTGGTTTTCTAATGTTTACGTTACTGCTCTCTCCATTTGTCGTTAGTGCAGAAACTGAATCTGAAAGAAGAACTCGTTTAGAAACTGAACTTCAGAATGTTGAGCGCCAAATTCTTACCCAGCAGAGGTTGGTCGAAGATAAGCAGCTCGAAAGACAGTCACTCGAGCGCGACATTACTATTATTGAAAGTGAAATAAAAAAAGCTCAGCTTGGTATTCAGGCTCGCTCGGTAGCAATTATTCAGCTTTCAGACCAGATCGGAGAAAAGGAAGTTGTGTTAGATATTTTGGCTGAACGTCTAAAAAAGCATCAAGATTCGCTAGCTGACTTAGTGAGGAAGTCTGCTTTTTTGGAAGACCATTCTTTGGTTGAGGTGGTTTTAAGTCGGGAAAATTTTTCTGACTTTTTTACCGACGTTGCAACTTTTAGGTCAATCAAAGATTCGCTTAATGAATCTTTATCAGCTTTGCATCAAATTCGCAAAGATACGATAGATCAAAAAGATGAGCTGTCGACTAAGCAACAAACTGAAGCTGAGATGAAGTATATTCAAGAATTGCAGAAAGCTGACATCGAAGCTAAGGAGCAGCAGAAGAGTCAGATCTTGTCTGTAACCAGAGGTGAAGAGGCGGAATACCAAGCTCTTTTAGATTCACAGCGAAAATCAGCAACACAATTGCGTAACGCTCTCTTCCAGTTGCTTGGCGGTGGCGGTGGTATTCCTTTTCCTGAAGCTGTAAGACTGGCGCAATACGCTTCGCAAGTGACCGGAGTTGATGATGCTCTCATTTTGGCGATCTTAGAGCAAGAAACCAACATTGGTTCCAATCTCGGCAGTTGTACTTTCACTGATAGTTCAAGTGACAGGCCAGTTATGCACCCGACGCGCGACGAGCCTGTATTCTTGGCAATAGCTGAAATACTCGGTTTTGATCCTTACACTCGGACAGTTTCCTGTCCTTTGATTCGTAACGGTAGTCGTGTCGGCTGGGGTGGAGCGATGGGTCCTTCACAGTTTATTCCTTCCACTTGGGCGATGTATGGCGGTATTGTAAATGATGGTGGAGGCAAATTTGTCTATGACAAAAACTCTGACGTCATCCGAGTCATTAACGGCAACAGTGGCCCAGCCAACCCGTTTAATAATCAAGATGCTTTTATTGCAACTGCGCTTTTGATGCGTGACAATGGCGCAAACGGTTCTTATTCTGGTGATCGTACGGCAGCCCTTCGTTATTACGCTGGCTGGGGTGGAGCCAATAATCCTGCCAATTCGTTTTATGGTGATCAAGTAATGAATAGAAAGTCGCGCCTAGCGCAAGAGATTGGAATCTTGGGTCAGTAATTGATAAATTTATGTACATTAAAATACTATATTTTAATGTGATCTTTTTCTTTTTAATCTCATTACCCTTACTTAACCATAGTTTTGATCTAAGTAGCCGGAATGCTGTTGTTCTTTTCTCCTGCGCGTCTCTTGCACAACTTGCGATTGCGATATTAGGGTTTTTGTGGTCAATAAAATTAGCAATTAAAACTAGCAAAAAATATTTGTTTTTAGCATCTCTGTTTATTATTTTTGGATACGTTGCAGCTTATTCAATTGTGGGAATAAATACGCTTAGTGGTTAGGTAAAGAGAATGATAATGCTGTAGTCACGTCTGGCGCAACAGATTTCTATTTTGGGACAATAGCTATATGAAGAAAATAAACCGAAAAACTATATTCTTACTTTTGCCACCGCTTTTGTTTTTTGTACCAATGTTTGTACTTAATGTTTTAAATTTTTTAGGTTTAAGTTTAGGGTCTGTTAGATCAGGACATCTTCTTCTTGGGCAGATTTAATTCTTTTGCTGGTAATAATATTGAGTATTGTATCGATCTTTTTTGTTCGCGAATATTTGAAAAGCTCGGAAACAGGCAGGTCAAAAACAGAAAGAGTGGTAGTTGCAGTTTTGGCTCTGTCTACAATTGTTTATCTGCTAACACAGCATTTCTTGGTAAGATTTTTGTATTGATGTAATTTGGTTGCGTAAAGAGTATCTTCTGTTATAGTATTGCGCACAAGCAGTAGGTGTGTTTATTTAATATATTCTGGTGGTGGGAGGGAAATTTTTGTTAAAAAATTTCCCTCCCACCCAACAAACCCGCCGAAGTATTTGTAAATATGAAAAAAGAAATTCATCCAGATAATTACCGTATGGTGATTTTCCACGACAACTCTTCTGAAGAAAGGTTGTTAATTGGTTCGACTGTAGAAACAGAAAAAACTGACAAGTGGACTGACGGTAAAGAATACCCGATTGTGCTTGTTGATATTTCAAGTGCATCACATCCTTTCTACACTGGACAAGACAAGGTTATGGACACTGCTGGTCGTGTTGATCGCTTCAAGCAGAGAATGTCAAAGGCAGGTGATCGGAAGAGCAAGTAAAAGAAAAAAGAACGGCGGCCATCGGCCGCCGTTCTTTAAATCTACCAGCGCCCTGCAGGAGTAGTGATTGCTACTGTTGCAACTTCCTTGCTATCGCTCATAGATTAAGTACACTTGATTCACATGAATATCGACCAAGACAAATTACAGGAGTTTAAGGAAAACCAAAAAACACAATTTCTTTCGTCTCAGTTCGAGAGCGAGCTTTTGAAGTTGCGCGAGGCTGAAGGTTTGGCTGAAAGTGATCCTGAAATGGCCGAGCTAGCCGAGGAGGAAATAACCACTTTAACTAACCAGCTTCAAGGGCAGTGGGACGAAATGGATAGAATCATCGAAGCCAATCGTGAAGAAGAAGCTCGTCCGTTTGGCGTGGTGCTTGAAGTGCGTGCTGGCGCCGGCGGCGACGAAGCCTCTCTCTTTGCAGCTGAGTTGGCGAATATGTATTTACGCTACGCTGAGGTTAACAAGTGGGATCGTACAACAACGCATGTTTCAGCTACTGACGCTGGCGGCTATAAAGAAGCTGCTTTTGAAATCCTTAGTCCCGCTGTATACGATCATCTACGTTTTGAAACTGGAGTTCACCGCGTGCAAAGAATTCCAGCAACCGAAAAGCAGGGAAGAATTCATACTTCAACAGCCTCGGTAGCAATTTTACCCATGCGTAAAAAACCAACAATTGATATCAATCCTAGCGATATCGACATGGAGTTTTCTCGTTCTGGGGGAGCGGGAGGGCAAAATGTAAACAAGGTTGAAACAGCCGTTCGGCTCATTCATCGGCCCACCGGTATTGATGTTCGCTGCGAGAGCGGGCGTTCACAGTTGAAGAATAGAGAGACAGCCATGACAATGCTGATAGCTAAATTGGAATCAGCACATGAGGAGGAAGAAGCAAAAAAGCACGCTGCAACAAGAAAGAATCAAATCGGTACCGGAGACCGGAGTGAAAAAATCCGCACTTACAACTTCCCGCAAAACCGCATCACCGATCACCGCATCAAAGAAAGCTGGCATACAGTAGAAGCCACAATGGCCGGCGATCTTTCAGCAATAGTAAAAGCGATGCAGGCAGCGGCAGCGTCATGATAGGATGTTATGATGAGAATTTTGGTAAAAAATTATAAGTACCTGATAGGTTTGTTTCTGATCGTGGTGATCGGAACATTAGCTTGGCAAGCTTGGTTGATGCGGATAACTATCCCACTTGAGAGTAAAATTTATGAGAATGAATTTGTGTCTTTCTCATACCCTAGTGATTATGTTGTATCGAATGAATACAAAAACAACGGGATTACAAAAGTTATGCTCAAGAGAGAGCAAGGAATACCTCTGGAAGTAGAGTTTTCCATACGTCCACATTTAGATAATTTTTCTTTAGATGCAGAGATATACAAACTAGAGACAGAGACCATTGAAGACCGCACGCGAGTATTTTTAGGAAAGGTGTCAAGCGAAGACGTATATGTTCATCCAAAAGACTACAATAGAAATACAAATTTAAACGGTGTTGTGTGGAATGAGCTTTTATTGAACCGGTATGAATTAGCTTCAGGTACAACAGTTGAGTATCGTGTGGGAGTAATTCAGACAGTGGGGTACGGTATATTTTTGTATAACTTAGAAGGATATATATACCAGTATGGTTACCTTGCGGATTGGTATGCGGTGTACAGGTTCAAACATTTGACTAATCTTTTTGTTAAATCTTTTCACGAAAAAAAATCGACTGAAGCTGTTGTTAAGTGATTTATTCTATGCTACTATCGCCCTCGTAAGCGCTAGTCGCTTTCGAGTGAAAACTGACAGTCTCGTGAGGGTCGATAATCAGGCCGCCGCGAATTTACTACCTGTATTTGCCTAGAGCAATGCAACGCGGTGAGATTGTTCGGGGAAACTCATCCATAACATTATGACAACAAAAGATTCTGCGATCATCAGCCGATTGTTTGAGGCGGGAGCTCATTTCGGCTTCAAAAAAAGTCGTCGACACCCAACCGTGACCAACTACCTTTTTGGTACCAAGAACGGTAATGACATTATTGATTTAGAGCAAACTGCTGCTTCTTTGGAAGCGGCAAAAGAAGTTCTTAAAGATGCTGGTTTGCACGGCAAGACAGTGCTGTTTGTTAGTACTAAAGATGAAGCTTCACGTCTAGTGCGTGATGCAGCTGAAAAAATTGAAGCACCTTACGTAACTAATCGTTGGATTGGAGGAATGCTTACAAACTACAGTGAAATTAAAAAGCGTATCAATCGCTTGGCAGCACTCAACAACGAGCGTGAATCGGGTGAGCTTGAACGTAAGTACACAAAAAAAGAACGTGTGGTAATTGGTCGAGAAATCGATAAGCTAAATTTCAACTTTGCTGGAATTGCATCACTACAAAAAATGCCTGACCTTATGATGGTGGTCGACCCAAGAGCTGATATGATTGCTATTACTGAAGCTAACGACAAGAACATTCCAGTTATGGCAATCATGAGTACTGACTGTGATGCTGATGGTGTCGAACACCCAATTGTTGCAAACGATACTTTGCAAACAAGTGTCGCAGTTTTGCTTGACGAACTAACTTCTGCTTACAGTGAAGGAAAAGAAGCCTACGTTCCAAAAGTTCCCGAAACAAAAACTACTCCCCGCGCACGAGCTAGAGGATAGTGTAAGATAAAGAATTAGTTTAACCGTTTTGTCTGTTGGCTTCTGACGATATAGCGTCAAAGCCAAAGACATAAATTCATAATATATCCTTTGGATACTCATTAATATGGCAATTTCATCAGAGCAAATAAAAGAGTTACGAGACAAAACTGGTATTTCAGTGATGCAGTGCAAGCGGGCACTGGAAGAGGCTGAAGGAGATATGGAGAAGGCTGTTATTATTTTGAAGAAAAAGCGTAGCGAAGCAGCTGACAAAAAAGCTGACCGTGAGCTTGGTGCTGGTGCTGTTGGAATGTATTTGCATAATACAAACGAAGTAGCAGCGATGGTTTTGCTTTCATCAGAAACTGACTTTGTTTCAAAGAATGAAGAATTCATTGCTTTGGCAAATGATATCGCGATGCATGTAGCTGCAACTGATCCAAAATACATCACTCGTGATGAGCTTCCAGAGTCAGCTATCGAAAAAGCTAAGGAAGTATTTGTAGAAGAGCTAGAAGGAAAGCCGGAAGACATGAAAGAGAAAATTATGGAAGGAAAGCTCAGTTCTTACTTCAAAGATCAGATTCTCTCTGAACAAGATTTTGTTAAGAATCCAGAACAAACAATTGGCGAGATGGTAACTGGAGCTGTACAAAAGTTTGGTGAAAATGTTTCGATTGCTCAGATTTCTCGAGTGTCGGTTAAGTAAGTATGTTTATACAAAAAAAGGCGGGAGCTTTGCTC
>JABAZV010000014.1:17652-21562 GCA_018608435.1 Patescibacteria group bacterium
CCCGCCTTTTTTGTATATTAAAACTCAGTACTACTTTAAATTTATTTAACTGTAGTTAGCAGTATATTATTAAGTATTGCAATAGGGATGATTAGTACTTAAGTGTTATAATAGGCGCTCATGATAGATACGGCACTGACAGCATTCTCAATCAGTCTAGCTGTTTTTATTTTGCTAATATTTTTGCAGAGGCAAGAGCGACGTCGCGAGCGACGTTTTTTTGCCATCGGTTTACGACAATGGTTTGATAATATTGTCGATAAAGTAACTAGAGGTTTTGCAAATGGCTTTGGACATTTTTCAAAATATGTCGTACAGCTCAATTGGTACTACAGCATTCACGCCTTACTGCGTACGTGGTTGCGAGTTTTGGTTTCTGTCTATACTTTTTTCGAAAACATTTTTGAACAAAATAGATATCGCACGAAAAAACTTAGGGCTGAAAAAAGAAAGAACAAAATACCTACACATCTTGAAGAAGTTGCAGAGCATCAGCGTGATACAGCTTTGTCTCCTAAGCAGCAGGAACAGCTGCGCGATAAGAAATTGGAATCGGACGACTAGGTGGTAATAAATATCCAGAATATATTTTTTATTGTTCTCTTTTTTATAAAAACTCACCACGACACATGTGTCGTGGTGAGTTTTTTTTGGAGCCATCTCTCGGATTCGAACCGAGGACCTACGGTTTACAAAACCGTTGCTCTAACCAGCTGAGCTAAGATGGCGTATTCAATTGTTCAAGATATTACCAGCGTAGGTCAAAAGTTAGAGCAACGGTTTTGTGACAAAACTTTCGATAAGTCTCCCAGACTTCTCGAACTCTAGCCAGCTGAGCTAAGATGGCGTGCGGAACTGTGTTCAATAGTTATTTTTACTATTGTGTACGAACGCTGCATATCGTATCAAACTTTACCAAATAACGCTACTGTCTAGCACTGGCTCATAATTGAATAAACACCGCAAGGTCCAGTTCGCTAAGATTAGAGTATTTGGCAACTGCATTCATCTTCTTATTTTTGAAGTTTTGTCGCTCAGTGTTTTTGCGTAAAAACGCTTTATTTTAACTTAAAATCAGTATATACTCGCCAGTAACATGTCAGCCTCTAAATCAGACGGAGATGAACATCTTCTGCCTTATGCACGTCGAGAAGATTTTAAAGTAGCCAGAGCAACCGAACTTACTGGTAAGGATAGGCGCTTCTATCGCTTGCTTGAAATCGTACCTGGAGTAGCCTCATGGACAGCTCTTATTGGAATCGTACTGGCATCTATGTACGCTCCGTTTTTTGCGGCTTACTTTATTATTGCTTTCTCAATCTATTGGGTACTTAAGACTATCTTTTTGTCTTACCACGTGCGCCATAACTGGAAGCGTCTCCGACATCACATGAAGCTTGATTGGGGGCAGTTAGTTTCTCGTTTTAAATACGATCGTTTTTATCATCTTGTTGTATTGCCATATTATGAAGAGCCACGCGAAGTGCTTGAAGAGGCCATTAAAGGTTTGTCTGATTCGAAGTACGACCCAAGACGTCTCATAGTCGTTTTGGCGGCGGAAGAACGAGCTGGCGAAGTGGCAGTAAATCTTGGTAAAACGCTAGAAGAAAAATACGCTGGTTACTTCGGACACTTTTTAGTATCTGTGCACCCAGCTGATACGCCTGGAGAATTGGCCGGAAAGGGTTCAAATACGCATCATGCTTTACATGAAGTGCACCGCAAAGTAATTGAGCCAAACAACATTCCGCATAAAGATATTTTGGTTTCTATCTTTGACGTTGATACTGTTATTTATCCAGATTATTTCAATTGTTTGATTTGGCATTTTATGACAGTAGAGAATCCATACAAGAGCGCCTTTCAGCCTGTGCCGCTTTTTACAAACAACCTTTGGGACGCACCAGCATTGTCGCGAGTGATGGCAATGTCTAGCACTTTTTGGCAAATGATTATGCAAGAGCGCCCAGACAAAGCTGCGACATTTTCTTCTCATTCAGTTAGTTATCATGCTCTGTACGAAATCGGTTATGGTCAAGCCAATGTGGTGAGTGAGGACTCTCGTATTTATTGGAATCTTCTTATTGCCAATGACGGAAATTTTGAAGTAGTTTCTTTGTCGTATCCAATTGCGATGGACGCGACCACAGCTTCAACTCTGTGGGGGACAATAAAAAATATCTATAAGCAACATAGGCGCTGGACATATGGTGTTGAAAATTGGTCTTATATCATTTACCACTTCACCAAAAACAAAAATATTCCACTTAAAAAGCGCTGGAGTATCGGGCTTCTACAAGGTGAAGGATACTGGTCTCTTGTCACAAATCCGATTATGCTCTTTATCCTTGGTTGGGCGCCGATCTTTTTGGGAACACGTGAGTTTCATCAAACAGTGCTGTCTTACGAACTGCCGATAATGGTGCGTAACTTGCTGATCGTAGCTATGTTAGGATTAGTTGTATCATCAGTGATTTCGCTTTCGCTTACTCCACCTCGTCCTTCTCATCACAGCCGTTTTCGTTATGTGGTAATGGCGTTGCAGTGGATAATGGTGCCGATGACAATGATTGTCTTTAGTGCTATTCCTGGTCTTGATGCTCAGACTCGACTGATGTTTGGAAGGTATATGGGATTCTGGGTAACACCAAAACGGCAAAAATAATATCTTTCTAAAGCATAAATATGTCAGAAGTAAAATCTAAAGAAAAAAATAATGAAAATGAGAATCAGCCTTTGTTGGAACCGCAGGTAAAATCTCTTTCTGATACACACCGATCGCACTTCTTTTGGTTTTTGTTCTTGGTGTTTATGGTGGCGCTGCCAGTTTTTATTTTTTATATCACTGGATACAGAATTGATTTTAATAGTGATGAAACAACAATTGTGACAACTGGTGGTATTTACATTACAACCGATAATTTAGAAGTTGATGTTTTTCTGAATGACGAACAAATTGAGCGTCCGCGACTGTTTCGTAATGCGTACTACATCCAAAACATTGCTGCAGGACAGCATCGTACAGTGGTGCAGAGTCCAGGTCTTTATACTTGGGTAAAAGAACTTCCGGTTTATTCTCATATTGTAACTGAAGCATCAGCTTTCAACATGCCGGAAGTGCCGCACATAAGACCTATCTCGGAATACTTGTCTCCCCAAGGAAACCCAGCTTATTTGTCGTCAGCTAGTACTAGTTCATTTTGGGAAGGTGCAACGACTACCGTTCCTGTTTCCTTTTCAACCACAACCTTAATGTCGAATGAGTATCGACAAAACGAAGAATTTGCTTATATAGAAAGTTTGTTTAGCTCTAGCTCAACCAGCACTCGTTCTGTTTTTGATCGCTTGCTTGATGGGGTGGAAAGGTTTGGCTTCGCTTCAACTTCACCGATTGTAATTACTTCTACTTCCACGCCAGTTTATATTGAGAGAGGAAGTACTCGTTTGGTTGAAAAGGAAGGCGAGTTGTATGCGCTCTGGCTAGGAGAAGTCGATGATGTTCCTTATTATTATTGTGTAGTTGATTCAGACGCCACTTTGACTGCTCTGCGTTATGGTCAGCATGTAGCGACACAGTTGATGAAATCAGCCTTTTCTACTACTTCAAGATTAATGATGGATAACGATCGTGTGTGTCGGTCTGAAATTAAACTCGATCGATTGCGGCAAGATGTTTATTTTTATGATTTCTTTCCAGACAGCGACGATTTGGTTTTGCTGCAACTAGAAGATGGCTTGTACGTAACTGAGATCGACGACCGTTCGTGGCAGAATGTGCAAAAAATTTATGGAGGAGAAGAAATACGAGTAATGATTGAGAACAATACTATTTATGTGAATGATGGTATTTACTACTTCGAATTAGTGACTGAGATTGAGTAATAAGGGACGGAGCCGATGTGGGAGGAGG
>JABAZV010000014.1:21572-31167 GCA_018608435.1 Patescibacteria group bacterium
AAGCTTTGCTTTCGTCACGCCCTCCTCCGTCCCACGCTGTTTGGACAACTTTAATCATCGCGTGTACACTATATTTTATATAAAGTCTTATCAGAATAAACTTCATTCATGACACAGAATCCAGACGGACATCAGCATCCATTAACGCAAATGATTGCAGAGATAAACAGTATTTTTGCTGAGATAGGATTTATGTTTGCTGAAGGTCCCGAAGCTGAAACTGAGTACTACAATTTTGATCAACTCAATGTGCCAAAAGATCATCCTTCGCGTGATATGCAAGATACTTTTTGGTTCAAGAGCAAAGATGTTTCTTCGCCTACTGTTTTGCGAACTCAGACCTCAGCAGTTCAAGTGCATTACATGGAAGACAATGAACCGCCAATTCGCATCATTGTTCCCGGAAAAGTATTTCGTAACGAAACAACTGACGCTACTCACGAAGCGCAGTTTTATCAGCTAGAAGGACTTTGCGTTGATAAAGGAATTCACCTCGGACATTTAAAGGGTGTGCTGGAACATTTCTTCTCGCGTTTTTTTGAAGGAGAATCAGAAGTGCGTTTTCGTCCAAGCTTCTTTCCCTTTGTTGAGCCTGGTGTTGAAGTTGATATGCGTATGTCAGGAGAGGGAAAACTCGCCGGTCGCTGGATTGAAGTGATGGGCGCGGGAATGGTGCATCCAAACGTGTTGCGCAATTGTGATGTTGATCCAGAGGTTTACTCGGGCTTTGCTTTTGGTATGGGTATCGATCGGCTTGGAATAATGAAGTATGGAGTAGAAGATGTTAGAGATTACTACACCGGTGACTTGCGTTTCGTTAATCAATTTTAAATATGAAAGTAGTACACAGCTGGCTTAAAAAATATCTAGGCGATGCGTTGCCGAGTGCGAATGAAGTGGAAGAACTGCTTACTTTCCATGCTTTTGAAATTGATGGAGTGGACGTAGTTAGTGGAGAGACTGTTATCGATATTGATGTCTTGCCAAATCGCGCTAGTGACTGTTTGTCTCATCGCGGTATCGCGCGCGAACTTGCAACTTTGCTTGATACAGAAATGAAGCACGATCCGCTGCAAGAAAAAATAGACCTGCTGAAAGGCTCAAAGATAACTCTGAACATTGAAGAAGAATCGCTGTGTAAGTGCTTCACAGCAGCGGTTGTGACTGGAGTAAAGGTGGGCGAGTCTCCAGACTGGCTGAAGCAGTGTTTAGAAGCACTTGGACAGCGCTCGATCAATAATGTTGTAGATGCAACTAATTACGTCATGTTCGCGCTCGGACAGCCAACGCACGCTTTTGATTTTGATAAGCTTGAAAAGAATGCTGACGGTCAAGCAAATATCACTATCCGTCTAGGTAAAGAAGGTGAGTCTTTAACTTTGCTTTCTGGCGAGCAGATAGATTCTAATGAAAACATACTGCACTTGGTCGACGGAAACTCTGAGGCACTGCTCGACTTGGCTGGCATTAAGGGTGGCGCTGCCGCTGAGCTTACTGACGAAACAACTAACATCGTGGTAACCAGCGGAAACTTCGATTATGCTTCTGTGCGTAAAACTTCACAGCGACTAAAAGTAGTGACTGACGCGTCGCAGCGTTTTCAAAATCAACCATCTGTTAAGTTGGCAAAGTACGGTTTGAATGAAACAGTAGAGCTTATCCTTAAGTTAGCTGGCGGTGAATGTGATGGTTTGGTTGAAGTAGGTTCTGAAGACGAAGCTCCCGTTACTACCAGTGTGCGCGTAGAAGCGGTAAACAGTTTGCTTGGTTTGTCGTTATCAAAAGAAGAAATGTCTGCGATTTTAAAGCGAGTAGCTTACAAGGTTGAAGAAACTGAAGCCGGTTTTAAGGTCACTTCACCATGGGAGAGAAAAGATTTAAATATAGAGGCTGATTATATCGAAGAAGTGGGCAGGGTTCACGGTCTGTCCGAGATTACTTCAGTCGAGCCAGAAAAACGTCCTCTCACTAAAGTAAACAAAAAGCAGTACTACAGCGAAGAAATAAGAAAAGCTCTTATGGCAGTTGGTTTTTCTGAAGTCATCACTTCTTCGTTTTTGAAGAAGGCAAAAATTCAATTGCAAAACGCGCTGGCAAGTGACAAAAGCTATGTTCGTAATACACTGAAAAATAATATTTCTGCTGTCCTCGATGCTAATTTCATCAATACTGATTTAATTGGTCGCAGTGACGTGCGCGTGTTTGAGATTGGTACTGTGTTTGCAAAGAATGAGGATGGTGTGACTGAACATATAGCACTTTCCATTGGTGCTCGCTGTAAAGGAAGTGGTTATAGCCAAAAAGACGATGCTGTTTTGAAAGTGGGAACAGATGAGGTTGAGCGTGTTTTAAATACTTCTATCGAATGGAGTATTGAGAAAGGTGTGGCTGAATTAAATTTATCAGCTTTGCTTGAAACACTTCCACAGCCAGAGCAATACAAACCTTACCAAAATACTCCTGCTGTGAAGTACAAGCGCCCGTCTCAGTATCCAGCAATTGCGCGCGATATTGCTTTGTGGGTGGACGGCGGCGTAGAAAGTTCAGCTATTGCCGACAAGCTCGCCCTCGCCGCCGCCCCGCTACTCGTGCGGCACGACCTCTTCGACACCTTCACTAAAGACGATCGCACTAGTTATGCTTTCAGATTAGTTTTTCAATCAAACGAAAAAACTCTCACCGATGAAGAGGTCAATGCAGTGATGGAAGTAGTGAATGATGTTGCTGAGGCAGAGGGCTGGGAAGTGAGGTAGAGTATTCTGCAGACAGCCTGACTTGATCAAGCAACTGTGAATCCATCAAGCTCTCAGTCTTTTTGCATGATAATATAATGATATGAATAAAATTGCTTCAACCGTATTTGCTCTTATGTTGTCTGTGCCAGCCAGCATTGCTTGGGCACAAGAAGAAGGGAAGGCTGAAGCGCGTGCTTTTGTTGCTAAGCTAAACGAAGTCATTTTGTTTCCCACCATCGCTCTTCTGATGGCGGTGGCTTTCTTGGTTTTTTTGTGGGGATTGTCTGAGTATCTTTTTAACGCTTCCAACGAACAAGCAAGGCAAACAGGAGTAAAACATATAACTTTTGGTATTATCGGGTTGGTGATAATGATTTCTGCCTTTACTATCCTCAGAATTGCCGCTGGAACATTTGGTTTAGCTGTTCCTAAATAAAGTTTTTAAAGCGAGGGTCATAAGCATTCTAGCTTTATATTCATTCCTTATTTCAATATTGGCAAACAAAAAAACGGCAGGTTGCCGTTTAAAAATAAGAACAAATAAGAACTAAAACTTAGGAAGATCTAGGGGTGAAATATTCACCCCTTTGTGTGGTAAGCAAAATCCTCAATTTTGCTTGGTTGGTTCAAGGCGTTGAAGTAAACTCCATCCTTAAAAAGTCGTCTTGACCCTTTAAAGCCAGCTTTGAGTTTTTGAAGAACAATTTAAATGCTTCGGGCTTGACTACAATTGCTCTCCAGTCAGATGCAAGTCCTGGTGCTTCAGTGCTGTCCAGCACCTCTATAAAGTCAGTAAGAACAAACTTTCTTACTTCTCCAGTCGCTTCGTCCAAAAACTTGATTCCTCTGTTGAGTGGTGTAAAGCCAGGTAATTCAATCGCAAGCCTTTCTCCAAACCTCAGCTTTACGTTAAACAAACGATTGCCATGATACTTTTTCGACCCAACCCTGCAAACAGGAATCTCTTTGCTGGTTGTCTTCCTTAAGTCAACATCTGCAGTTCGACACCCTTCGAGGTCTTCGGCAAACATACCAACTTGAGTAGAGCCAGTTATAGAACTCGCTGCCGAATCAGAATTCCACATCTTTTCCGGTGAAACATATCCCAAAGCCGATAATACAATAAAACCGACAAAGAGAAGTACAGCTGGCAAAGCAAGTGCTGCTCGAGCGTCTTTCGAAAAGACAAGGGCAAGTACAGCAGTTGCAGCCAGTATAAAGATAGACCATTGTCTAAAATTCCAGTCGGGAAGACCAAAATTTACCTTACCATCCAACCAGTCTTGTGCAAATTGGCGGATAGAACCCTTCGTCCTACCGCTGATCTGATCGCTAATTTCTGGAGTCAGAATATAGTCTGCCAATTGGGCTATCAAGAACGCAGTAATGAGAATCGTTACCGTAATGGAAAATAATTTCATTACTACCTTTGGATCACCTTTTTCGTGCGTCTTAATTGCTCCGAATGATAAGACAATAATAAAAGCGATAAACCCAGCCCAATAAAAATGGTTAATTTCGCCTACCCAGCCAAAGAAAGCTTTTGCTGCTTCTAAGTTTAGGTATACCACAGCGGCAGTTATTATGCCGATTACAATTAGCGTACTCGGCCTGTTCCAAAATGGCTTTGATTCTCCAGGATTTCCGGTTGAATTAGTGGCATCGGTTTGATTTCCTCTGCCACGAGCAATCTCAAAAGTGATAACTCCTGCAAGTGCCAAGCCTCCAACCGACAAGATTAGCATCAGTAGTCCAAATAATAGACCAGCGAGGCTGACTTCTGCCCCAAATATACTCATTGATTTTCTCCTTCAGTATTGTTGTTCGTAGAGTTTACGATAATGCCAGGGTTATTTCCTCCGCCTCCGCCAAGAATTACTGTTCCGCCAGACTCTCCGGCAGCTTTGGCTTGGCGAACTCGGCCTTCTATATCGGCGACTTGTTGTCCACCCGGTTCATTTGCAGCAGCAGCTGATAATCTGATAGCCTCTGCTTCACCTTCAGCTCTTGTAATGCGAGCCTTTTTGTCTACAACAGCTATTGCTAAGTCACCAAGTTTTCGCTCGGCTTCTTTATCGGCAATTGAACGATTTGGAATAGTGAGATAATCATCACCTACGAAAGTAAATCCGATAGAGTGAATAGGCCCTCCTTCTTCTACTAGCTGATTTAAGTCCGTAGTTAGTATTTCGCTTAAAGGAACAGAGTCTCCACCACTGCCTTGTGCAATGACTTTAACTACTGGTAATTGTCCTGTTTGCTCATTGACTCTGCTCGGTATGCGAGCAAAAAAACGAGCGCTCCAGTTATCATCACTTTTAAACGCAGCTCTGTACACATTTACAGTTCTCATTATAAGGCTCAGTACTACACTGACAGGAATTAAATCTTCAGTATCGAGGGAGTCTATTGGTATAATGAACTGGAAGTCCATTAGTCGATAATGATCACTGTAGTTAAGTCTGCGTTTTACTGCGAACTCGCCTTTTTCATTTTTTGCTTCGTCAAAATATTCAATTGAATATAATTTAAGTTTGACAATAGGCCAAATTCCAACAAACGCAAGACCAACGTACTTAAACGTAAGCTTTTGCCAGATCCACGACATTAACTTATATGGTCCAAAAATGACCATGTCCCAGCTTGTCCAATTGTAGTTTGGTGTGGGTGAAGTGTCGCGTCTTCCAGAAGGAGTACGGATTACGTCGTAATACCCGTGCTCATCTTCAGGTGCAATTTCTTCATGATCGCCCTTGAATGAAAATCCAGGATGATGCATGATGGCTTTGACAAATGTAGATCCTATGACCGCTACCTTAGCCTGACCGTCTTGAACTTCGGTAAAGAAGCCGAAAGTGTCAGAATGATATGTTGGATCAGTCCCGTTTACTGATTCGGGGTTGTAAGTATTTGGTCTTCTTCTGTTTGGCTTAACGGTCAGAGAATCGGTCAATTTTGCAAATAATGATATAGCGGATAATACCACAAGTAGTACTATCGGTAGTATAAAGTACCAAAAAGCAATAAGTGCTAACCACTCGCTTGAAGGAACCGCCGCTGGAAAAATTTTCGCAGCAACGAACAGTAGTGCTACAAGGCAAATCCCTGCAGCAGCTAAGAGTAACTTTTTTCGTGTATTCATTTTTCTTCCTAAGTTTTCAAAGCGGCGAATTTGCCGCGAACAATTTTAGTGATGTTTTAGTGCAGGGAAGACCCTGAAATAGTGCATCACCATCTAAATATTAGAATAGCACAAAATAGAGCTAAAGTCAAGGTCTGGGTATTCTAATCTTGTTATATTAAACGCTTATTTAAAAGAGTTTTACTGATTTTTTACTAGTTTCATTAAATGGTCATAAAAAGTATTGAAATAAGCAGTGAGCATTTAATTATGAATATTCTTGTGTTATTGGCTGTTTGGAGTTTATTTTGTTTGTGTGCGCTGTTTTGCTTGTCTTAAAGTAAGAGCGTTGGGAGGGGCGCGAAGCGCCCCTCCCAACGCTCTTACACTCCGCAAAATACAGACAAAACGCTTATTTTACGCTATTATTACGCTCATGAACGAGGATGAGAATACATTAAAAATTGCTCCAAAAGGCTCAAACGAGCCTGTAGTAGAGAATGAAGAAAAAGCAAAAAACCCCCGAAAGCGTATAGTTCGCAGTCGGGCTGAAATGCGTGCTGTCGCCTCTTCTGATTCACGACCACGCCAAACGATATCTTTCTATCGCTATGTAAAAATCGTTGATCTAGATGAATTTAGAAATCGTTTGTTAGACAAATTGTCTAGTCTTGATTCCTTGGGTAGAATTTACGTTGCAAAAGAGGGGATTAATGCACAAATGAATGTCCCGTTAGTGTACTGGGATAAATTCGACACTTGGTTACAAAGCCAACCTGAACTCAAAGGAGTTCCGTATAAGCTAGCGGTTGATGAAGGTGAGATGCCATCTTTTTACAAACTAACTATCAAAAAAAAGCCAAAAGTTGTGGCTGATGGACTTGATGATGAATCGTTTGATGTTACTGATACTGGGAAGTATCTTACAGCGTCTGAAATGAATGATTATATTGATGACGAAGATGCTGTAGTGTTTGACATGCGCAATAACTACGAAGCAGAAGTTGGTCGCTTTGAGGGCGCTGTTACTTCTGATGATTCCGTGACCTTTAGAGATGAACTTAAGAAAACACCTGAGTTACTTAAGGATCACAAAGACAAAAAGATAGCGATTTACTGTACTGGAGGAATTCGCTGCGAGAAAGCTAGTGCTTGGCTTAAGCATAATGGCTTTAAAGATGTGCGACATCTAAAGGGAGGTATTATCGATTATAAGCATCAAGTTGAAAAGCAAAATTTGCCCAATAAGTTTCGCGGTAAAAACTTTGTGTTTGATGAGCGACTAGGAGAGAGAATAAGCGAAGATGTTATTTCGACTTGCCATTTATGTAAAGAAAACAAAAGCGATACACACTATCATTGCAAAAATCAAATCTGTCACGCTTTGTTTATTGGTTGTGATGACTGTATTAAGAATAAGAAAGGTTATTGTGCTTGGTACTGCAGGCAAGTAGATAAGCTTCCTAAAAATACTAAAAAGAAGATGGCGAGACTCTATAATTCTTACGTGCGAAAGCGACAACCTTTTGTGAAGACTAGATTGGCCAAGTAAGCCGAACAAAGATAAAACATATAGCAATTGGTTCTCATAAAACATGCGCGTGATTATTATGGAGCACGCAGTGCAAATTAGTTGCTAAAGATGTTGTAAAGGGTTGAAATATTTTATTACTGTAGCTGTGTATTTAGAATTTAATAAAACAAGACTGTGGTAAAATAAATTAATAAATTAATAAATTAATAATTTAATAAATTATTAAATTTTCATGACTCATCGCATAAAAAAATTATGGCTTTTGCTGTAATGATACCTGTGCTGTTAATCTCATACCCATTTCAGGCTGAATTAGCAAACGCGCAAGCTTGTACAACTGATCGAATAAATTCACTTCTGTACAATGGAAGCCGGGTTGGCTTTGGTGCAGATACTACTGGCGGTGCTAGCGCTTCAAAGTTTACTGTAGTTACTAATACAAACGACAGAGGTTCAGGTTCTTTGCGTGAAGCCGTGACTCGTTCTGGGTCGAAGTGGGTTATTTTTGACGACAGCCTTCGAGGTAAAACAATTACTCTGAATACTCCAATCAAAGATCATAACGGCAATCTAACCATAGACGGCAGAGGATCAGACGGAAGAATGAACAATATCACCATTTCTCCTAAAGCAAACGAAGCCTTTCCCATGCTTCAGCTCCGTGGTGGTAACGCTATTATTTATGGTGTTACTCTTGACGGAAACGCCACGGCTGGAACTGCTTTGATGGCAAGACAAGGTAATGACTATTGGTTTGATCAACTTACTATTACTCAGTGGTTTGGCGACGACGCGATAGCAATTGGGCAGGGTAGCGAAGAAGATTCTGCTGACAAAATTACTATTTCAAATTACCACGCATACAACACTACCGATGCTGTTCAGGCGGGAGGTAATGATAACTATCCGAATTTTCCTCTGCATCGAGGAACATTATTTAACAGCCACTTAAATGCTGATGACAGAAATCCACGCATAACCTACGGTGGTAACTGGCACATGTTTAATAATTACGTACACGGATTTAAGTATGGTGGTGTTGATATTAACAATGCTTCACAGATGATTGCTGAAAGTAACGTTATTTATGACAATAAATCTTATGAGAATAAATCAGAGTCAGGACGAGGATCCTCTTCTTTTGTGACTAGGAGTACTCCAAATGGACCCATGGGTTATATATATACTGATAATAAAAATATATTTATTGGTGATGCACGACCAAAGGGAAACATAGATCTTTCAACACCAAGCCCTTTTAAAATTCCTTACAGCTACAATAAGATGGATGCTTCCCAAGTTGTAAACTACGTCAACAGCAACGCCGGAGCTCAAAACGCGAGTGCTGATTTAACCTACTGCCCGGATGGATCAAACACAGGTTAAAACATAAAATCACGCGCAATATCAAACATAGGATCACGCACAGATTCAAACATAGGATCACGCACAGTATCAAACACAGGAACAAACACAGGAACACGTTGTGA
Organism: Patescibacteria group bacterium; assembly: GCA_018608435.1. Taxonomy (GTDB): domain Bacteria; phylum Patescibacteriota; class Minisyncoccia; order Phycocordibacterales; family UBA918; genus OLB19. The sequence continues at coordinate 30,453 of JABAZV010000014.1, forward strand.
GATGTACAAAAATTCCAACCGAGATTCAATAGCAGCTAGTTTCGGTGTCCCTTACAATCTGTATACCCTCAAGATTAATTTGCGCGCAATTTGCAAGGATGGAAGTGTGAGAGAAATACTAACATTAGAGCCTTCTGATACTGATTTTATCACTTGGAAAACTGGCTACCGCTGGGCAAACAACGGATGGAAACCCTTCACCTATAGCTGTGAAGAAGAAGTAAGTGGTTGGTGTATTGGTGGGGCTAAAAAAGAATTCGCAGAATCGGAAATTATGGTTGAAGACGGTATGGATGTGCTCTCGTATTCTTGTCATTACAGAAACAGTTCTTGGCAGTGTGGTTGCAAAACAAAAGAATGCAACGCTAATGCCAACCCTAAAACTGGTGGTCTGTGGCAGCTGCAGAATGTGATGCAGTAGATATTGAATGTGGGCCAGTATGGCCAACATTGGCACACTTCTTATTTAGGTCCTTAACCGTGAGCTGTTCTGCTAAACTTTTTGTGTCACTAGACAAAGCTAAAGAATAAGTGCAATATCATTTTTACTTTTCATTTGTGTCAAGAAAATAAAACAGATACACACTATCATTGCAAAAATTATATTTGCACGTTTTGTCCATAGTCACACTTACCAAAGCGAAGCTGGTTTCAGAAAACAAACAAAGCGGGTAGAAAGAAGATGAAAATAATTTAAAAAAGCGCGAACCTTAGG
>JABAZV010000014.1:31177-43815 GCA_018608435.1 Patescibacteria group bacterium
AACCTTAGGTTCGCGCTTTTTTAAACACCTTCTGACTTAATCGGATTTGCTAAGTGATTTACCGTCTGTGTGTAATTGTGTAGATAGACAGATTTTGTTTGGAGTCGGTTTGGAGTCTCCAAAAAACTCAAACAAAATCTTTCCCAAATTTACACTGCTGTTCAAATGGAACTTGATGCGACATGTATTAATAAATCGATTGAAATGTATGTGCCATACAGCAATGGTCAAAACTTTGACAAAAGACAAAGCCTTGCAACTGATTCAATTGATATATGGTTAACTCAGTTTGAATGTTATATTATCTTAGTTCATAATTTGTATCAAAAATATAGTTTGTCTTTTCAGATTGATCAGGGTTCGGCAGACAATCGCTTAGTGTATAACTAGTTTTAATAAAAGCTGTATCTCAGCTATAATAAATGTAACAAACAGGTTTTGTTTAGTTGAACATAAATTACAAAAATATTATATGAAAAAATTTACATCGTTTACTGGTATCGGAACCTTGCTAGCGCTGCCGGTAATTGCATCCGCTCAGTTTGATCCTGGTGGAGGAGAGTTTGGTACTTTGCTGGGAAATATTCTTGGTTTTACAAATGGCGTTTTGATTCCATTCATCCTTGGTATCGGCTTCCTAGTTTTCGTTTGGGGAATGTTCCAGTTCTTCATCGCTGGTGGTGCTAATGAAGAGAAGAAGGAAAAAGGAAAGAGTTTGATGGTGTGGGCGGTCGTTGGCTTTGTCTTGATTATCGTCTTCTGGGGTATTATTAACTTGCTTACAAGTAGTACTGGTCTAGATGGTGGAGTACTTGAACAAGTTCCTTTAGTTAACCCAATTGGATAACACTTTGCCAGTATTATCATGGCAAGTAGATTACAAAAAATGCGCTTCGGCGCGTTTTTTGTTTGTATTGAGTTTGGTTTAGTTATAAATAGGGAACAACTTTGGCAGCTGTGTGAATAACTCAAATATCTAAACTATGTTATAATACAAGGGTTATTTACTTATTCTGTATTCATGTCGGCTAATCAACCTGCGAAAAAAACTGCGAAGAAAAAAAGCTACGACGCTTCTTCCATTTCTGTACTTGAAGGACTAGAGCCTGTGCGTAAGCGTCCTGGAATGTATATCGGAACCACTGGTCCTGAAGGTCTGCACCACATGATATGGGAAATCTTCGACAACGCTCGCGACGAAGCTATGGGCGGTTTTGCCAATCGGGTTGAAGTGGCACTTCTCCCCAACAACTACATTCGTGTGGTCGACAACGGTCGAGGTATTCCAATTGATGTGCACAAACAAACCAAAGTTTCAGCCCTTGAAACTATCATGACCACACTTCATGCTGGAGGAAAGTTTGGTGGTGATGACTCTGGCTATAAGGTTTCGGGTGGTCTTCATGGTGTTGGTGTATCGGTCGTAAATGCACTTTCTACTCACACTCGAGTGGACGTGCACAAAGATGGTTTCCATTACATGCAGGAATATAAAATCGGCGTAGCTAAAGCAAAGGTGAAGAAGCTTGGCAAAACCAAGCATAATGGTTCGATTGTAATCTTTCAGGCTGATCCTGACATTTTCCCTGAAATCAAATTCGACTGGAAAAAAGTAGTTTTGCACTTGCGCCAGCAGGCGTACTTGGTGAAGGGTATGAAGCTCAGTGTTATCGATGCGCGCGGGACAGAGGAGGCTGAAGAAGGAGGGGTCATTAAATGGCAGGAAAAGTTGAACCCAGAATCTTTAGCCGAAACAATCTACCTCTCAGACGATCACTTGCCTGTGCCTCATCAGCACTTTTACTTTGAAGGTGGACTCAAGTCTTTGGTTGCTTTTAATAATCATCACCAAAAACCAGTACACAAGAACATTTTTTACGTTGATAAAAGGGATGTGACATCAGAAGTGCTGGCGGTAGAAATTGCTTTGCAGTACGTTGATGATATTTCACCACGGCTAACCGCTTTTGCTAACAATACCTACAACCCAGAACACGGAACACACGTAACTGGATTTAAAACCGCTCTCACTCGCACGCTCAATAATTACGCCAAGAAAAACAACATGTTTTCGGTTAAAGACAAAGACGGTAGCTTTACTGGTGATGATGTCTTGGAGGGAATCACGGCTGTGATTTCGGTTAAGATGCCTGAGATTCAATTTGAAGGACAAACCAAAGCCAAGCTCGGTTCGGTTGAAGCGCGCGGCGCAACTGAGACGGTATTCGCTGAGTCTCTTGCGTCATTCTTAGAGGAAAATCCAGACGACGCTAAGGCGATTATTAATAAAGTGACAATCGCAGTTAAAGCGCGTAAAGCTGCCAAGGCGGCAAAAGATTCGGTTTTGCGTAAAGGCGCGCTTGAAGGAATGTCGCTGCCCGGCAAGCTGGCTGACTGTCAGAGCAAGAGTGCGTCTGATTCAGAGCTCTTTATCGTGGAGGGAGACTCTGCTGGCGGCTCGGCTAAGATGGGTCGCGACCGCAGGACGCAAGCAATATTGCCATTGCGCGGTAAGATCCTCAATGTCGAGCGAGCGCGAATCGACCGTATGCTTGGAAGTGAACAAATCAAAAACTTGGTGATTGCACTCGGAACAGCAATTGGCGATGTGTTTGATATATCTAAATTGCGTTACCATAAAATCATTATCGCTACTGATGCCGACGTAGACGGCGAGCATATTAGAACTTTGCTGCTTACTCTTTTCTTTCGTTATTTCCGAGCGCTGATCGATGGTGGATATGTTTACATCGCTCAGCCGCCTTTGTATAAGATCCAAAAAGGGAAGGAAGTACATTATGCCTTTAGCGATGAAGAGAAGTTTGAAATCATTAAGGGAATGGGTGAAGAAGTAAATGAGGATGATGAAATTATTGACGGAAATGAAGATGATGATGGCACAGCTGTAAAGAAGAAGTCTAGAGTTAGAATTCAGCGTTATAAAGGTTTGGGTGAAATGAATGCCGATGAACTAGCTGAAACAACAATGAATCAAAACAATCGTATTTTGAAACAGGTCAATATTGATGATGCGCAAGAGGCTGACCGAGTATTTGATGTTTTGATGGGGACTGACGTTTCTAGTAGAAAATCATTTATTCAACAAAATGCAAAGCTTGCTAGTTTGGATGTGTAGCAGGTGAGTAAAAAGTAGGGTAAACAAAAGGCGGGCGCTACGAGCCCGCCTTTTGTTTAAATATAAGTACAGCCTACATTAAATCTGAAAATAAAATACAGACATAGATTATTCTAAATATTAATTATTGCTAGTAAAATTATTAAGATTATGAATCTTATTGAAGGGAAGTAGGAGAGATCAATTTAAATAATAAAAGCACAGACTCAAAGAGTCCATGCTTTTTACGTTTGTTCCATAGCCTTATATAATTTGCACCGTCTTAGCAAAGCTGTCGTTCATCATATTCTCATCACTGCTTTCTTCTACTTGTACAGTGAAGGTGTAATTTGATTGGTCAAAAGTCCTAAATCCGATAGTGAGTGTAGACTTCTCATTTGGCTTTAATGCTGCTTGTTGTGGTGATTCATAAACATCTCCGCTGGGCAAAGTTACTCTGAATGTCCATCTGTCAGAGGTTTTTGTACCAAAATTTTGTACCACAAACTGCATTGCAGCATCCTCGTTCTTGATTAGATTTTCTGGAAAAAATACATTGCCTATAATTGAGCCAGTGTCTACATAACGTGTTGCTAGGTCTGTGCGTCCATTAGGGTTTGAAACAGGAATTTCGTAAGAATATTCAGCCACCCATTCTGTTTCTGTGCTAGCGGTTTTTTGTGCTTCTTCAGTATTCTTGTTTACAATGAAGTCAGTTTCTCCGTTTTCAGAATCATTCATCAAATCCTCCTGTTCTTCTGTCACTGGCTCCTCGATTATGACTTCCGATTCGTCTTGCGGATTTTCTGCACTCGTATCCTGGAAAACTTTAATCACGTTACTTGTTTCCACATCTTCATCATTTTCAGCAGAAGTGTTGGTTGCTAAAAGTGTGTTTTGAACACTCGGATTCATAACAGTAAAAGAATCTGTCCCAGTTGCTCTGGCCTCAGTGTCGTTAGTACCAAGGAAGGCTATTGTGTATTTTATATCGGTGTAGCGTTTTTTTTCAGACTCAACGGCTAGTTTGAGCGAATCTGTGCTGCCTAAGTTGTAAACGGTGTCACATTCTACTGTGCGTTCTCCTTCTTCATCAATAAGATTAATAGCTACACCGTCAGAACATTCGTAAGAAAAAGTATAGCTGCCTGGCACTTTCGCGTTGTCCCAAGATAATTCTATTTCATCGTCTGGGGTAACAAGTGAAGTGTTGGCTGAAATGACAATTGGTGCAAGTGCTGCAGCGGTTGTATTTTCATTTTTTTCTGAATTTGCTTGGTTGGGATTCACGCTTTCTACCAAGCTTGCTAGTGAAGTAAAGCCACTAGGAGCCAGTTTTACTAATTGCACTGACGAGAATGCAATGGCACCAATAACAACAAAGAAGAGTAGTATAGAAAATATACTTGGTCGCCTTCGTTCTTCTTCGCTTGGGTTTTGTGGGCTTTCTGGCATATAGTAATGATTACATGTTTCTAGATAAATGAAACCTACAATTTTATATGTTTATTGTCAATATCAAATTTAGTTAATATTATTTGTTGATCAGAAATGTTTGAAATGTATATATACTAATGGCAGAGCAGGGCGAGCGAAGTACTCTTCGTTATATTGACTAAGTATTTATACTTAAATAAATTAGGTTTATAAATAAAGCTATTTTCTGTATTGCAGCCTAAAATTAGGGTTGAAATTTTGATTATCATAAACGTGATATTGATTTAGGGTATTGACATTACAGAATAAAACTGTTACAGTAATGCTACATTTACTTAAATACTTTTTATGAATGAAGTCTTCGATCAAATTTCGCGATACAGAATAGTATTTTTCAGTACATTTTTCGTTGTGTTTACATTATCTTATGTTGCTCTTGCTGCACTAGACTGGTTGCCAGAAATGGTTGAGGAAGAGTCTTTAGAAGTTATTAGCCCAGAGATTACTGTTGATCAAATTGAGAATGTGATCGAGGCTGAAGCTATAGAAGAAGAGGCAGAAGATGAAACTGAACCACTTTCAGTTATTGGTGAGTCTGATCCGGTAGAAGCTGACTTTATGTCAGAAATCTTTGAACCAAATATTGAGTCAGTTCCTACTTCAGAATTAGGCAAGTCAATAACGCTTCCGACTAAGATAGTGATCGATCGTCTCGACAAAGAAATCGTGGTGCTTAATCCTGAGTCACGAACTATTGCAGATCTTGACGAAGCTTTGCTTTCTGGAGTTGTGCGTCATCCTGACTCAGCCAACTTGCAGCAAGACGGAAATGTTTTTATTCTTGGTCATTCAAGTTATTTGCCAAGTGTTACCAATAGAAACTTTCAGGCTTTCAACGGCATTCAAAAACTTCAATGGGGAGACATAATTAAAGTGTATTCAGCTGAAGAAATGCATGTTTATCGAGTCGAAAAAGTATACAAAGCAACTGCACAAGACCTAACTGTGCCAATTGCTGACACTGGAAAAATGCTCACACTCGCAACTTGTAACAGTTTTGGATCGGTTGACGATCGTTACATCGTAGAAGCAAAGCACGTTTGGAGTGAAAAACAGTAACAATTCATGTTTTAGTATTGACAAAACACGATTCTTTTGTATAATATTGAAATATTGTTCTCTCTAGCAGCTAGTTGTTGCGCCAGTTCTCATAAAATAAAATGTAAAAGAGCTTCGTGAGCTTGGTTACTCTTGCGTCTTATGTTGTAGGTGAGAGTATAAATCTTATGAATAAATTAGAAATTATTATGAAGAAATTTCAGAATATAGTAGCCGGTGCTATGGTTGCCTTTTTTCTGTTAGTTGCTTTTGCTGCAACTGTGCCAACAGCCGAGGCGACTTACATGACTTGTTCTGTGTCAGCTAATACAAGTGCTGTAGATCAAGGCGGAAGCATCGTGCTTACATGGGCGGTGGAAGGTTTTACCGAAGTTACAATTAATGGTGAGCAGGTAGACTTTTCTGCGAACAGCAAGACATACACCAATATTCAGACTGATCAGTCTTACCGCTTAGTTGCAACAAACGACAATGGAGATACTTGTACACAAACAGTGTCTGTAGAATGTCTTGAAACTGCTGTTGAGCCTGTTGCTCCAGTGTGTAAGATTGCTCCTGCAGCTAATCGTACAATCGTAGACTTCAAGGATGCTCGTTTGTTTTCTAGCAAGTCAGAGCGATATGCTGTGTCAAACGATGTGGCAGCTGCTCTTGAAGCGGGTACTTACGAAGTGACTCTTATGTCATGGGACGGTTACCTAAATCGAGTAAACACAAGTCAACCAAACGAACAGTGGCAAGTTGATTTTGTTAAGAGCGGATCTGTTATTGCTGCTTCAGGTGTTACTCGTGACTTGGCAGACAATGTTGTCTCAGCACAGTTGATCCAAAAGGTAGATGATGGTCTTGTTTTGAGTGAAACGGTTGACTCTGTACGAGCAGTTCACTCATACTACCCAGACACTTCAAGTGCCAATAGCGTGGTTCCAATCTGTGCTGCTTTCGACCTGGTGTCGACTCCAGAACCGATCGAAGGTTGTACTGACACTGATGCTACAAACTACGACTCTGAAGCTGAAGTAGATGACAGTTCATGTGTTTACCCAGAACCAGCTCCAGAACCACAGTTTTGTGAACTGACTTTGGATAAATCTGTAAACAAAATAACTGCTATTCCAGGCGAAGAACTCACCTACACAATTACTATCAAGAATACAGGTAACGCTGATTGTACTGGCGGCGGCGTAAAAATCGTTGATCATATTAATCCAAACCTGACTTTCTTGAATTATGATATTTCAAGCAACTTGACTGCTGGTTACGATGGTGACGTGTATCAAAACGGATCTCTTTACTTCAATGGTCACACTCTCGTGCCTGGAGAAATCGGAACTATTACTTGGACTGGTCGAGTAGAAGCAACTGCTGCTTGTGGAGACTACACTGTATACAACGAAGCAAAAGCGACTGCTCTTGAGCTTGATAACTTCAACACTTGGGCATACAGCAACAAAGTAGAAACTGCAATCGATTACGACTGCGAAACACAAAGTCCAGTACCAAGTTGTGATACTTTCACTGTTACTCCAAATACTGTTGCGGCCGGAGGAGATATTACTCTTACTTGGGAAACTACCGATGCGACAGAAGTTCTATTGAATAACGGAATTGGAGCGGTTGCTATTCAAGGTACTACTACAGTGTCTAATCTAACTGCTGACACAACCTACACTTTGACTACTAATAATTCATTTGGTTCAGACTCATGTTCTGTAACTGTTGCAGTGGAAACAGAGGCTCCATATACTTGTGGCGACCTAACCTTCACAGCTAGTGTTTTCTCAATCAACCGAGGTACTGACGTAACTCTTTCTTGGGATGCTGCTGATGCAGACAGTGTAAGTATTAGTGTAATCAACGAAGATACTCTTTCTGGCAGCACTGTAGTTTCGCCAACTCAAGATACGAATTATGTTCTAACTGCTAACAGAGGAGATGAGACAATAAACTGCCCAGTTGCAATCAATGTTTCTACCGGCGGTGGAGGTGGAGGTGGAGGTGGCGGTACTACTCCGCGTTGTGAGTTTGAAGCTTCAGACTCAAGAATCTCAGCTGGTGAAAAAATTTCACTCGAATGGGAAACTCGAAACACAAACGAAATTACTGTTACTGATGATCGTGGAAATGTAATCTTCACAACTGACGATTATCTTTCGACTGAAAAGAGAAAATACTATGATTACGAAATTGAGGTTAAGCCAACTCGTGATACTACGTATACACTTTTGGCTGAAAGAGGTAGGCGTGATCGTGAGTGTACGGTTGAAGTTGAAGTTGAACGAGGCGGAGGAAGCGGAAGTAGTAATAAAGTAATAGTACTTGAAACTCGTGATCAGCAACCACTAGTAACTGGTATTTCTATGACAGAAGTACCGTATACTGGATTTAAATCAGGTCTTGCTCTTACTATTGTGTTTTATGTCTTGTTAGTTACTTGGGCACTTTATGTAACCTACTTACTTGTAGTTCGTAAAAAAATTATGAATGCTGGTGGACCGGCAAGCATCCTACCTCAGTCTGCGATGGCATCTATGCGTCAAGCTGAACAGATTCGTCCTGATGTGTTTGCTCCTGTGAGTGCACCAGTTAAAACTTTTCTAGTAGAAAACTTGCCAGTAAACACTGAAACTTCAGATCGTATTTCTGACACTAACGAAGCTCCCTCATCTAATAATGAGTTAGGTGTAGAAGCTACGACTGTAATTGAAAATCATGCTCATACAAAGCGAGCATTACTTTCAAGTGATGCAATGCGATTTTTCGTAGGAAATACAAATACAGAAACTCGAATGCAAAATCTAGATAGTATTATTGCAGAAGCAAAAGTGACATATCCTTTGGAAGAGGGGTGGGTAGTTATCAATGAAGACCGACTGCGAAGCTTGATCAGTGCTAATGGAATTACTTCAGCGATAGGGGGAGGCAAAGACTTTACTCCAACTGTGATGCCTGAAGGAACTGGATCATTGGCTGAAGCTATAGTGTCTGGCAATATTGTTGCTGCTTACGACATGGTTGGAAACCGACCGATGTTTGCACTGGCTGACGCTGCGGCTGATCTTGATTCTTTGTATCGAAAGCGACAGGGAAGTGCAGCGGTTGTGTCTGATCTGCTTGAACAGTCTTCAGTCAATCTTTCTGAAGATCAGATTAAAAAGATGATCAGCTCGCTCACTGGTGCGCTTGATGGTACTTACAGTGATGAGTCTTCAGCTGTTAAAATGGCAATAATGAAGGCAATTAAGGAAGTTGTCTAAGACATAAAGCTAAAATAAAAGTCAGAAATGACTGCAAAAAAGACCCTGAAAAGGGTCTTTTTTGCGATCTAATAAGCCTTAAGCAACAAAAGTAACCATTCAATTAGACATGAAACTAGCGATAAATAAGCTTAAAAACAAAGCGCAAGTGAATTAAATGGCTTTAAATAGAGCTTAGGTAAGAGTAATAAGATTACACAACAATACTTGACATAAAGCAATAAGTATGATAATATACTGCCATCAAAGAGAGCCCAGAGCTTTAAAAAATAGTCACATTCACCATGACATTTATTTTCAAAAGAATTGCAGTTGTAGCCATGATGATTTCAATATTGGTGCCGAACGCAGTGCTTGTTGAAGCTCGAGTACACGGACCGCAATCACTAAAGTGTGAAGACTTCGGATACGACATTCGAGTTGCAAATGCAGAACATGAAAGAGGTAGCTACGACGTTGGGGTTTTGCAAAGTGGATACAGTATCTCTGTAAACGGAAATGCTGATACAGTAAACTGGAACTCTTCAAAATCAGTTGACGGAGTAATCTCAAAAGCAGCTACTTACTGGAACGAAGAATCAGCTGGAACATCAGGAACAGTTTCAAAGTCAGACATCGGTCCTGGAAAGCACGCTATCAGTCACATCATCTTTTGTGCACATTCTGAAATAGAAATTGACCCAATCGAAGGTTGTACTGATGCTGAAGCAACAAACTACAATACGGAAGCTGAGGTAGACGACAGTTCATGTGTTTACCCTGAACCAACTCCAGACCCACTTTACGGGTGTACAGATGTTGATGCTACAAACTACAATGCTCGTGCTGACACAGAAGATAGCTCATGCACTTACCCAGAAGTTGAGGTGGAACCAATATCAGGATGTACAGACTCTGAGGCAACTAACTATACTGTTGAAGCTGAAGTAGACGACAATTCATGTGTTTATCCTGAAACAACAGTTGATCCTGTGTACGGATGTACAGATACAGAAGCTGCAAACTACGATGTTGGTGCTGAAGTGGATAATGGTTCATGTGTTTACCCTGAACCAACTCCAGACCCGGTTTACGGTTGTACAGATGTTGATGCTACAAACTATACTGTTGAAGCTGAAGTAGATGATAACTCATGTACTTACCCTGAAGTAACAGTTGACCCAATCGAAGGTTGTACAGATACAGAAGCTACAAACTACGATGTTGGTGCTGAAGTGGATGATAGTTCATGTATTTATCCAGAAGTAGAAGAAGAGACTGCTCCAGTTTCTACAACTTCAAGTGGAGGAGGATCAGGTACAAGAACAGTTCGATGTGAGCTTGGTGTGACTGATAACTCTATTACAGCTGGTGCTCTAACTACTCTTACATGGGACACTACTCGAGCTGACGAAGTTGCTCTCTACGCAAACGGGGTGATGGTATTCGAGTCAGAAGAAAATGATGACGCGGATCGTTCGATGACAGTTGCTCCAACTGCTGACACAAAGTATGAGCTTGTTGCTACTCGAGGATCACGCGAAAGGACTTGTGTTGTAGAGGTTGAAGTTGCAGAAGCATTTGCTGCTGCAGGAGCTGTTGAGCAACCGCTTGTTGCTGGTATTGCACTTAGTGCAGTGCCTCATACTGGTGCTGGTGATGCTGTTCTGACAATTGGTTTCTACGCACTGCTCGGACTTTGGTCGCTATTTCTTGCTTACCTAGTAGTGGCAAGAAAGACAAGTAAAGAAATTGTTGCAAGTATTTTTACTCCAAACTATGTAATGCGAAGAATGGCTTGATTGTCCATTACTCAAGAAGAACAAAATGACTGGCGCCTTAAGGCGCCAGTCATTTTTGTTTATGTTTCGTCACTCTAAGTTCTGATTACCGTTCGATTTCTGCTACTAGCTTGTCAATCAAAGCTTTGATGCCAATATTTTCTGAACTGTCAGTGTCTCGGCTTTCAAGTGTGACAGTTTTACCCTCAACTTCTTTGTCGCCGATAACGATGAAGTATGGAAGCTTCATCTTTTTCGCGTTACGGATTTTCTTGCCCATGCTTTCGTTGGAAGAATCGAGTTCGATACGGAGGTTTTGCTTCCGTAAAACCTCAGCTACTTCTTCGGCGTATTCGTTGTGTGCCTCGGCGACGGGAATAATGGCGAGCTGGGTTGGCGCGAGCCAGAGAGGGAAGTTGCCGCCGTAATGCTCGATCAAGAAAGCAAACACTCTTTCCAGGCTGCCGATGGTTGAGCGATGAATCATCACCGGACGCTTTTTCTTTCCATCGGCGTCGACGTATTCCATTTCAAATTTTTCTGGTAGGAGGAAGTCCATTTGAGCGGTAAACAAAGTATCTTCTTTTCCGTTTACGTTCTTGGCTTGCACGTCAAGTTTTGGGCCGTAGAAAGCCGCTTCGTCTTCAGCTTCGATGTACGAAAATCCAATTTCGTCCAACGCTTCTTTCATAATAGCTTCAGCGTTATTCCATAAATCGTCGTCTGGGAAATACTTTTCTGTATTGGCAGGATCTCTTTTAGAGAAGCGATACGACACGATTTCGGATAATCCAAGACCTTCCATCCCTTCAGCAATCATGCGGCAGACATTCTTGAATTCTTCCTTCAGCCCGTCAGGAGCGACGAATATGTGTCCGTCGGTCAGCTCAAACTTACGAACTCTGATCATGCCCATAAGTTCACCAGATTTTTCGAAGCGATTGTAGTCGGCTATTTCTGCGTAACGAACAGGCAGGTCTTTATAGCTCCACGACTTTCGTTGAAACATCCGTATGTGGTGCGGGCAAGCCATTGGTCGCAGATAATATTTCTCTCCGTCCATGTCGATTGGAGAGTACATGCTGCTGCTGTAGTGATCGAGGTGTCCAGATGTTTGGTAGAGTTTTTCTGAACCAAGGTAAGGAGTAGAAACATGTTCGTAGCCGTATTTTCTTTCGAGGTTTAGCGTGAAGTTTTCTAGGGTTTGTTTAATTGCTGTCCCTTTTGGAGTCCAAAGCGGAAGTCCCTTGCCGACTTTTTCATCTATTACGTACAAATCTAGTTCTGCCCCGAGCTTTTTGTGGTCACGCGCACGAGCTTCTTCTCTTTGCTTTTCGTAATCCGCAAGCTCTTCTCTGGTATCAAAGGCTAAGCCATAGATGCGAGTGAGCATTGGGTTTTTTTCGTTGCCGCGCCAGTAAGCACCGGCGATTTTATCGAGTTTAAAAGCATCTGTCGCAATTTCTTCTTTGGGATTTTCTACGTGTCCGCCGCGACAAAGATCGGTAAAACCGCCGCAAGTGTAGAGGTTGATCTTTTCGCCTTTTTGCTCTATTTCGTCGATGAGCTCGAGTTTGAATTCGTTACCTTTAAACATTTCACGTGCTTTGTCGGGTGCAACTTCTTCGTGTGTAAACTCATTCCACTTGTTCATGAGTTTCTTCATGTCTTTTTGCAAGCCTTTCAGATCGTTGTCGCCTGGAGACTCTCCGTTCGAGAAGTCGATGTCATAGTAAAAACCATTGTCCACGGCTGGTCCGAGAGTGAGTTTGGCTTTAGGATATTTTTCCAAAACTGCCGCCGCTAATAAGTGGGCTAGAGTGTGACGTTTGTGTTCGATGTTTTGTGACATGGTCGGTAAATTATTGTTTCGAGTTTGATAATAAGGTTTTTGCAGATCGTTGTGCAAATTTAAAAGTTTTTCAGCTCTCAAAAGTAAAGCGCCCGCGC
>JABAZV010000014.1:43825-66591 GCA_018608435.1 Patescibacteria group bacterium
ACACTTAATTATCACAGATTAGAAGGGAAGTGTGTTTCGTCTTGGGTGGGGAGAAAATTTTATCTAAAATTTTCTCCCCACCCCAACCATTGGTAGTGGCTGCAATCTCTGTATCCTTTAATCCTAACGCATATAAAAATAGTGTCAAAGAAAAACCTTTTGCCGAATCACTCTATCTTATCATTTATACCTCAACCGACTGGGTTAGCCAAAGATTGTAAGAAGTATATAAAGCAAAGGAGAAAGAGTTATTGCTACAACAATTGCAGAACTTTCCTTCTTCCTCACATCTGACTTTTTGTAAGTGGCCACAGCAGCTACTGTTGCTGCCGTTATTGCAATTACTACAAATAATACAATCATAATAATAGCGTTGCCCATGCATTCATAGCCCTCACATTTAGGCATAAATATACTGCTAAAAAAATCGCTTCTTAAAACTAAAAAAGTTATTAGTTGAACAAACAGTGCAGATAAGCTGTGTGTAATTATTGTTTTATAATTCATGCTTTCTATTTTACCTATAACGTATGGTTTCGTCGTTTTACCGCGGGGGATTACTTAAGCAACTGGCGTTTCTGCCGATAATGCACTCGGCGGTGTGCCGATTAGTTTAACCTTATCAATCAAGATCGACGGTTCGTCGTTGCGCACATTAAATTTTCCTTTGACTGCAATGCAGGTGCCGGGTTGGAGTAACTCGTAGTTATCTTTGTAAGCTTCAGGGAAGGCAACCATTTCTATTCCGTCGGTTTGATCAGCCAGCTTGATAAAGGCCATTCGATCGCCTTTTTTTGTCAGTAGTTCTTTTGTTAGTTCCACTAAGCCGGTGGTAACAACAGTTGTGCCCTGATGAGCTTTGAGGATTTGTTTGATGCGTGGACGTTTATCTACTTCTGCTTTAGCAGCGTTGAGTGGGTGACCAGAAACATACACACCAAGCAGTTCTTTTTCCCACAAAAGTCTTTGTGCATCTGGTATTTCTTCCGCGGATTCTAGAGTGAGTCCAGCCACTTCTTCCATATCGCCAAAAAGTGAGTCTTGACCAGTTTCTTTACTACTGACCTGAGCGCGGTTGTAGATAAGGAGATTATCCAAGTTGTGGTAGAAGTCGCCGCGTTTACCAAAGTAGTCAAAGGCGCCGGTGGATATCAGGGCTTCCATTGATTTCTTGTTTAGGCTGCGGTCGCCAATCCGAGATAGAAAATCCTGCATCGAAACAAACGGTCCGTCGGCTTCGCGGTCTTTGATTATGATGTCAGCTATTCCTTCGCCAAAGTTTTTGATTGTTGTCAGTCCAAATCTAATGCGACCGGTTTGCACGACCGGCACTTCCGTCTCTTCACCTTCTTCATCTTCAGCAGGGTTTGTGTCAGCATCTTTAGCAGAAGTGCTTAAAGGAATGACTGTAAAGTCTGAAAAAGATTCGTTGATGTCCGGCGGTAGCACTTCGATGTTCATGCGCTCACACTCATGGATAATTTCAGAGATTTTGTCGGTGTCGCCTGAATCGGCTGTTAGTACAGAAGACATGTACTCGATCGGGAAATTAGCCTTCATATAAGCCGTTTGGTAAGCCACGCGACCATAGCTTGCGGCGTGAGCTTTGTTGAATCCGTACGCCGCAAAAGGCTCGATTAGCTTCCAGAGTTGCTCGGCTTTATTCTCTGATAGACCATGTTCTGCGAAGCCGGCGAAGAGCTTTTTCTTTTGTTCATCCATCAGTTCAGGAATTTTCTTTCCCATCGCTTTACGTAGTTTGTCGGCTTCCAGCCAAGAGAAGCCGGCCAGCTTAATCGCGATCATCATCACGTCATCTTGATATGTGATAACGCCGTACGATCGCTCGATGATTGGTTCGAGGCGCGGGTCGAGATATGTCACTAACGCTGGGTTGTGTTTACGTTCGATATAGGTCGGAATCATTTCCATCGGCCCTGGGCGGTAGAGTGCAACCATCGCGTTGATGTCGTGAATGGTAGAGGGTTTTAGTTGCTTAAGGAAAGACGTCATGCCTGTTCCGTTGAGCTGAAAGAGTCCCATCGTTTCGCCGCGAGCGAGAATATTAAAAGTCTTTGCGTCGTCGAGTGGAATGTTTTCGATGTCGACATCAACGCCACGAATTTTCTTCACTCGCTTCACAGCATCAGCCAAGATCGCGAGGTTTTTAATACCAAGAAAGTCAAACTTCAAAAGCCCGACGCCGTCTTCGCCCACGCTATGCATTTCGTATTGAGTAATAGACTTACCAGTTTTGGAATCGATTTGGATCGGGACGTATTTATTCAAAGGAACCGGCGCTATCACAACTCCAGCCGCATGAACACCGAGGTGGCGTACACGTCCTTCGATCTTTTTTGCGAGGTCGATTACTTCGCGGCTTTCGGCGTCTTTTTTGTATAGGGCCGCTAGTTCTGGTTCGATCTCTAGTGCGCGGTCGATGGTCATAGCAAAGCCTTGGCTGCCGAGAGGTATGAGTTTGGAAATGCGATCACCAGTGGAATAGCTATGACCAAGAGCGCGAGCAACATCGCGCACCGCCGCTTTGGCCATCATTGTTCCAAAGGTTCCGATTTGCGCTACTTTATCTTCGCCGTATTTTTCGCGAGCGTAAGCGATTATTTCGTCGCGGCGATTATCGGCAAAGTCCATGTCGATGTCTGGCGCCGATGGACGTTCAGGGTTCAGGAAACGCTCGAAAGGAAGTCGATACTCGAGCGGATCAACGTTGGTAATACCGAGCACATAAGTAGCGAGAGAGCCGGCCACCGAGCCTCGAATAGTGGTGTAGATGTTGCGTTCGCGGGCTTCGCGCAGTAAGTCGGCTACGGCCAAAAAGTACGTGGCGTAACCTTTCATTTTAATTACATCAAGCTCAAAGGTGAGCCGATCTTTCAACTCTTCATCTTCCGGGTCGAGACTTCGCCACTTCACACCTTCCCAAGCGCGGTGATTGAGTTCGTCGTCTGGCTCCCGTCCGCTTTCGATAATGAAGTTTGGAAATACCCAAGCTTCTTGGCCGAGGGTTATTTCTACGTGGCATTCATTGGCTATTTTGACAGTATTACTGATTGCTTCCGGAGTATCGGCAAACATCTCTTTCATTTCGGCTTGGGTTTTGAAAGAAAAGTCTTCAGAGTTTACGTGTTCGCTCGTAGTATCAACCACACCGCCGGTGCCGATTTTCATCATGGTTTCGCGTGTGAGGCTGTCTTCTTTGTTTATGTAATACACATCGTGCGCAGCCACGAGCGCAGTGTTTGTTTTGTTGGCCAGTTCTTTTATGAGTTGCTGGTTTTCGTTATGACCGAATATTTCTTGATGATTTGATATTTCCAAATAACAGTTGTCACCATAAACGCCTCTGTACCAATCTAGGCGCTCGGCGGCTTTGTCAGGATTGTTGTCTTTGAGTGCCTGAGCGACTTCGCCGGCAAAAGATGGAATTATACAAATGAGATCATCTTTGTGTTTTTCGATGAGTTCTTCGTCGATGCGCGGCTTGTAGTAGAAACCGTCGACATAAGCGCGTGTAACCATTTCGATCAGGTTTTGGTAACCAGCGAAAGTTTTGGCGAGTAAGACAAGGCGTGAATATGGTCGGTCTTTCATTTCTTTATCAAAACGAGTGCGCGGCGAAAGATAAGCATCAAGGCCAATGATTGGCTTGATGTCTTGCGCGATGCAAGCTTGATAGAAATCAATTGCCCCGTAGAGCGAACCGGCGTCGGTGATGGCGAGTACGTCTTGATTGTCTGCTTTTGCTACAGTCGCTAATTCTTTGGGAGTTGGGACAGCGTTTAGCAGAGAGTACATCGAGTGTACGTGCAGATGCACGAAGTCGGCTGTGCTTGGTGGGTAGTTAGAGTCGGACATACGTGTGTGGAGATAGTATAACAAAACAGCCGGAAATTATCTGCGGTGGTTGGAGCACAAAGTTTGCCGCTCACGAAAGAAATCAAAGAACTCTTTCGGTTTGCTATACTGCCTCCATGAAAACCAAATACATCATCGGAATCGACGAAGCAGGCCGTGGTCCTTTGGCTGGTCCGGTGTCTGTAGGCTTGGTTCAGGTAGCGCCAGATTTTGATTGGGGGATGATTGAAGGAGTGGGGGATTCAAAGAAAATTACTCCACCGAAGCGCGAACTTATCTTTAAACAGGCTCAGGATTTACGCCACCACCGCAAGCTAGATTTTGCTGTCGCGATGGTCGGGCCGTCGGTTATCGACAAGCAGGGAATTTCCTTTGCTATAAATCTCGCAATTTCACGTTGTATTAAAAGGCTGAAGCTAAAACCAGAGGAGTGCTTTATTAAGCTTGATGGCTCGCTTCACGCTCCGCAAGAATTTAGTCAAGAAACTATTATCAAAGGTGATGACAAAGAACTTGCTATCGGACTAGCTTCTATAATGGCCAAGGTTACTCGTGATCGTTATATGGTGCGAATTGCCCGCCGCTTTACACAGTACGGCTTTGAGCAACATATGGGCTATGGTACAAAAGACCACCGCGCCGCTATAGCGCAATGCGGAAAATGTCCTATCCACCGCGCTACCTATTGCAAAAATATTGATATTGTTGTATAAAATGATCTGCAGCTACATCCTTTCAAGTTTAACCCACAACAAAAAGAGGAAATTTAAATGCATTTTGGCAACAGCAGGACTGATGAAAAAATCGCTAAAGACGCGATAGAGCAAAAAGGTAAAATATGCCTCCATTGCCCCTTACTGGATAAAAAGTATGATGATAGTGGTTTTTCTGTTCTTCCTCCGTTACGCTGTGGAGTTACTACTACCGCAGAGACTTGTAAAGTCAGGGTCAAATGCATTGCTTGTGGTGGTGGGTATGTAAAGCCACAAAATTCTCCTACGGTGAGCGGGTATCGCTCTTGTCCTAGATACATGAGGCATTATTCTTAAAAGTGATTTGTCACTGGAAATGTCTAGTTAACATGTGTTGTAGAACAAGGAGGAATATGTTCTTTTTATGAACACAATATTTTTTGTGTAATTGATCATTCAATTTAAGGCTAGCCTAATTAATACTACGGCTGGCCTTTTTCTTATTTTATTTGCTTTTCTTTTAAGTAATGAGAAGTTCTGCTTGCGCCTATTGCATTCCTCCTCAATTCTGCTATAGTTTCGCCACTATGGTAATTCGAATGCGTCACACGCGGTCACACACAAAAAACCGCCGCTCACATCATGCACTTAAAGCGCCGACTTTGGCGAAGTGTTCAAATTGTGGAGAGCAACACCGACCCCACCACATGTGTCTTGAATGTGGTCATTATAAAGGCCGAATGGTAGTTGATATGGCTGCCAAAAAACAAGCACGCGAAACACGTATCAAGAATAAGCGCGAAGCAATATCTGCTCAAGCGTCAGAAGCAGAAAACATGGTTCCGTCTGAAGATCAGATAGAAGAAAAAGCTGAAGAAACAAAAGAAGACAAAAACGAAGCAAAGTAAGGATTTTAACAGTGGCGGGCGCGAAGCGTCCGCCACTGTTTGTGGATTAGTGCCACAATTCATCAAGGCATAATGCTACACTACAAGTAGCAATAACTTAGTTTTTTACTGTTCATTTTATGGCAAATCGACATCTTTCACGCAGCATTGTACTTCAAACCATCTTTGAGTGGGATGTAAATACTCTGGAAAAAAAAGCCGTGCAAGAAGTTTTGGAGCGTAACGTTTCTGAGTTCGCACCGAACAAAACTGATATGCCATTTATGGGCAAGCTACTTGATGGAGTTATGGTCAAAAAACCAGAACTTGATCTAGTGATAGAAAAAGCAGCACCAGAGTGGCCGATCGACCGCATCGCCCCAATAGACAGAAATATTCTTCGTATCGGTTTATACGAACTGTTGTTCTCTGATCGTGGCGAAGTGCCAGCAAAAGTAGCTATTAACGAAGCGATCGAGCTAGCAAAGCAATTTGGCGGCGATAACAGCAGTCGGTTTGTTAACGGCGTACTTGGCGCTGTGTATAAGGAGATTGGCGAACCTGGTAAAGACGAGATTAGCAAAAACAGAAAAAAGGATGTTCCTTTTGATCAGATGACTATTGAGCGTCTTTCTGGAGCTGTAGTTTACGCCGAACATGAAGGACAAATGTATTTTGCCCTTGTGCATGATATCTTTGGTCATTGGACATTGTCTAAGAGTAAGGTAAAAGAAGAAGAGACTGTAGAAGAAGGTGCTACCAGAGCGTTACTGGAAGAAGTTGGTTTGCCGGTTAAAGTTGAGGCAGAGCTTGGGAACAACGAGTACATTGCATCAAATCCTGAAAAAGGGAAAATACGCAAGCAGGTACACTATTTCCTTGCTCATGCACCTTATCAAGACATACAGCTAATGAAGCAAGGAGGACTTGATGATGCTCGCTGGTTTAAGGTAGCCGAGATACTGGAGCTAAATTTTTACGAAGATATTCTGCCGATTGTTACTAAAGCCGTAACTATGCTAGTGGGACGTGGAAGTAAGTAGGTATTAATTCAAAAGCTTGTTTCTTGCAGAAAATTTTTTTCACGGTACGATAAGTTCACTAAAGATATGCGTTAAATCTGTTTACGCTGAATTTTATATTATATGGATCAAGATATTCAACAAAGTCTAGAAAAACTACAAATAATCCTTGGAGTAACATTTACAGATGTTACTAATTTACTGACTGCGGTGACACACCGGTCATATTTAAATGAGCACAGGGAAGCAACTTGGGATCATAATGAAAGGGTTGAGTTCTTGGGAGATGCTGTTTTGGAGCTGGTGGTCACAGATCACTTGTTTAATAAATACCCAGAGAAACCAGAAGGAGAACTTACGGCGGTGCGAGCTGCACTTGTTAATACTATCTCTCTGGCTAATGCGTCAGAAAAGCTCGGGGTTAATGATTATCTTCTGATGTCTAAAGGAGAAGCTAAAGACACAGGTCGAGCGAGACAGTATATTTTGGCTAATGTTTTTGAGGCCTGTATTGGCGCCATTTATCTTGATCAAGGATACGGAGCAGCACAAAAATTTATCGCCGATCGCTTGTTTATAAAAACAGATGAAATCGTACAGAAGCGCCTTTGGCAAGATCCAAAAAGTAGCTTTCAAGAACTGGCGCAAGAAAACGCTTCAGTTACACCAACTTACAAAACAATTGGTCAAGAAGGACCTGATCATGATCGAGTATTTACAGTTGGGGTTTATTTAAAAAATGACTTAGTGGCTGAAGGTAAAGGTCGTTCTAAACAAGAAGCCGAGCAACAAGCAGCCGAACAAGCTGCTGAGGCAAAAGGCTGGATTGAAAAGAAGTAGATTGTAAGAGAAAGCGCAGCTCGTCTTGATCGAGTTGTTTTTTTGTTATGAT
Organism: Patescibacteria group bacterium; assembly: GCA_018608435.1. Classification (GTDB taxonomy): domain Bacteria; phylum Patescibacteriota; class Minisyncoccia; order Phycocordibacterales; family UBA918; genus OLB19. Next base: position 51,195 of record JABAZV010000014.1, read on the forward strand.
GATTTTCATGTCACTTTTGGCGTTCATCAGAAATGCTCAAGAATATTCTGCATCTAAAACATTCCAAGCTTTGCACAGAGGTTTACATATAACATCTATTTGAATGATATACTCAATGTATGTTTAAAAGTCGTGCTGGTTTTACGCTGACTGAAATAATTGTGGTGGTTGGAATCATTGCTGTTTTAGTGACTGTGACATACTCAAATTTCAACGAGAGCACAGCTCAAGCGCGCGACGCCCAAAGGCAGGCCGACTTGCGTAATATGCAAAACGCGATCGAGTTATACAAAAACAAAATCGGTCGTTATCCAGCAGGCTGTCGTGGCGCTAACCAGTGGTCAGGTCAGCCGGGCTCAGGCTATGACTGCGACTCAGCGACTGAAGATTATATTATGGGCTTAGCGCCAGATTTTATTAGGGTTTTGCCAAAAGACCCAAAGTTGAATGGTAATCAATCTGGCTATTTATATGCTACTAATGCTGCAGGTTCGGTTTATACAATAAGGGCACGTAATACAATAGAAAGCGAAGAATCAGAAGTCAATTTAGTAGAACGACCTAAGCATCCTTTTAGAAGTTGTGATGTTACCGCTGGATCTTCAAGTGGAATTTGTGATGCAGTTAGCCCTTCCTTGATTAAATCACAATCATGCGAGTGGACCAACGCAATTTTCACCCACTCTTATGGATTGTGGGGTGGTTTTGCTGATGAGCCTCGCCCCAGTCACGCTAGTAGGTATGAAGAGGAAACGGAAAGAATACTCTGTACACTGCCATAGAGTGTGGTGTGTATCAGACATTTATGTAGTTCAATATACTGCTATAATAATCATATGAAATTCTTGCGAAGAACAAACGGTTTTACTCTTATTGAGCTATTAGTAGTAATTTCAATCATCGGTATTTTATCAGCGGTTATTTTTGCCAATCTAAATGACGCCAGAACTGACGCAAAAAACAGAGCTATAGTGGCTGATGTAAAATCTATGCAATTAGCTTTTGAATCTTACTATGCTCAGTACAATGAATATCCTACAGTTGTGTCTGAGTTATTCACCGATGGTTTTATTGCGCAGCTGCCAGACGAAGATGCTGCTGCAAATGACAGTTGCAGTTTTCAATATCAACCTGGCCCTAGCCAAGAGTGGTTTAAGTATGTCGCATCTGAATGCCTCGAAAATGTTGATGCAACAACTGGTACACAAAGTGGAGATGATTTAGCTTACTGTCCTACTTCTTGTGCAAGTTGTCCACGTTCACAAACAAATGCGAATTTTTACGAATCAATGGCTGTTTATAGTCCTGATGGACAGTGCGAAAATGCAGATTAATTTAACATGTACCTAAAAGAGCTTTCAATTAATGGCTTTAAGTCCTTTGCGAAAAAGGGTGAATTAGAGTTTTCTCAGCCCGTCACTGCGATTGTTGGGCCTAATGGTTCTGGCAAGAGTAACATTGCTGAGTCTTTTCGGTTTGTGCTTGGTGAGCAGTCGGTTAAGTCGATGCGCGGCAAAAAAGGCGAAGATTTGATTTGGGGCGGTTCAGAACAAGTGTCGCGCGGCAATCGCGCTTCGGTTGAAATGTTGTTTGATAATAAAGCTAGAATATTTTCGCTCGACTTTGACGAAGTAAAAATTGAGCGCACTGTCCACCGAGATGGACAGAATGAGTATAAGATTAATGATTCAAATGTTCGTCTTAAAGACGTGCATGAGCTTTTGTCCAATGCAAACATTGGTCCAACTGGACATCATATAATCTCACAAGGTGAAGCCGATCGGGTAATTTCAGCTGCGCCTAAAGAGCGTCGTGAAATGATTGAAGATGCGCTTGGTCTCAAGGTGTATCAGCTTAAAAAGAAAGAAACTGAACGCAAGCTCCAGAAGACAGAAGAAAACATTGCTCAAGTAGAATCTTTGCGACGCGAGTCTGCTCCGCATGTAAAATACCTTAAAAGGCAGGTTGAAAAAGCCGAGCGCTCGCTCGAGGTGCAAAAAGAGCTAAAGGAGCGTTATGCAGAATATCTGTATCGAGAAGACATGTATGTGGCTTTTAATCATGATCGTTTAGCCAAAGACCGAGAAGAACCAGTAAGCAGGCTGGCTGAAATAAAGGCTTCAATTGCAACAGCAAAAGCTGCTATCGACGCTGAATCTGAACCGACTGAAGATAATGCTTCGGTTGAAGCAGAAGCCAGCTTGGCTAGTGCAATGCGCGTGCGGCAAGAGGCAGAGCGATCTCTCAATGTGCTTGAAGGTCAGATTGCTTTCTTGGAGCGACGCATTAATACGCCGCAAAAGTCAGCGGTGAGTAAGCAGACTGTGGTTTCGCACGATAAGCTAGATAAGCTGGTTGTAAGTATCGAAGCTGCTGCTGAGAAAGCTCTTAGTCGCGGTGGAGAACAAAACCTCAGTCGAGTCCTTAATGACCTAGTTCGTCAGTTGCGTTCTTTCATGCAAAAGGAAAAGCCCGCTGTGGTAGACAATACTGAGGGAGATAAACTTGAGCTTACTGCCTTGCAAGAAAAAATCCTGCCGGTCAAAGAAGAATTGGGGAAAGCGATGCGGTCTGAAGAAGAGCAAAGAGAAGCGCTGGAGTCTTTGCGCGCAGCCAGAGTCAATAACCTCAAAGATAATCATGCAGCTGAACAACAACTTTTCAAATTACTAAACGATCAGCGCGAGCTTGAGCACGTTGTGCGTAATATGGATTCAGAGCTCGCGCATCTGGAGCGCGATCGGTCTGATTTTAAGCTACAGCTACAAGAGGCTGTTGCACTTTTGGGTCGCAGTGCTGCGCAGTATTTTGAATACAAAGTGTTGAACGAGGTTGGCGAAACAGTGGTAAAAACTGACATCGTGAATGAAGATCGAGCAGTGCAAAGAAAACGAGCGCTGGAGCTTGAAAAGCTAAAGATACGCTTGGAAGAACTAGGTGGTGGACCGACCGAGGATTTGCTGAAAGAATACAAAGAAGCGTCCGAACGTGACGAATTCTTAGTTAAAGAAATAGAAGACCTTAGTCAGTCTGTTGGTAACTTAGAGCAGTTGACTGTAGAGATGCAAACTAAGCTGCACGAGCAGTTTGTGGGCGGATTAGACAGTATAACTAAAGAGTTCAATACTTTCTTTACCTTGATGTTTGGCGGTGGCAGCGCTCAACTGAAGCTGGTTAATCTTAAAACAAACGATGACGACGAAGATAGTGATAATGATAATAATAAAGAGGTCGAGCAGGGAGTTGAGCTTGATGTTACATTGCCAAACAAGCGCGTAAAAGGACTGCATATGCTTTCAGGCGGCGAGCGCACACTGACTTCGATTGCGCTTATTTTTGCCATGAGTCAGGTCAATCCACCGCCGTTTATTATTCTCGATGAAACCGATGCAGCACTCGACGAGGCTAACAGTAGACGTTACGGCGACATGATTGAAGCGTTGGCAAAAAAGTCACAGCTGATACTCATTACGCACAACCGAGAAACAATGAGTCGAGCTGGTGTTCTTTACGGCGTGACAATGGGAGCTGACGGCACATCGAAGCTCTTGTCAGTAAAGTTTGACGAAGCGGCTGTGGCGGCAGCGCGGTAATTAGATTAGTAAAGAAGCTCGCTAAACGTCTTTCTTTTTGTGGCAAGTGAATGTTGTTATTAAATCTATTCAATTAAAACAGTCGAAATCTCAAGGTGTCGACTGTTTTCTGCTTATTCAAACATTTTTTACTTCTTCTCAATCAACTCAAAATCCAATTGCCGTTCTTCTTCGTTAGCGCGTACAAGCTTGACTTTGATTGCGTCACCAAGCCTGTAGGTGTTTCCTGTTCGGCGTCCTTTGATGCGGTATTTTTTGGCTTCGTGTTCGTAGTAATCACTCTTGATGGTTGCTAGTCGTACCATTCCTTCAGACATTGATTCTTGATCTTGAACGTAAATTCCCCAGTCAGTTACACCGGTAATGACAGCGTCAAATTCGTCGCCAACTTTGTTTAGCATGTACTCAACTTGTTTAAACTTGATTGAGTCACGTTCCGCTGAAACAGCTTCACCCTCACGCTCAGAAGATTGCTTACAGAGATGTTCGTATTGAGCGGTTTCTTTCTGGCCTACAGTTACGCCATCAAGATGTTGTCGCAGTAGTTTGTGAGACATGAGGTCAGGGTAGCGACGAATCGGTGAGGTGAAGTGGGTGTAATAATCAAACGCCAAACCAAAGTGCCCGATGTTTTTGGTGGAGTAAACCGCTTTAGACATGCTCCGTATGCTGGCGGTTTTAATTAGGTTTTCTTCTGGTTTGCCTACGACAGCTTCGAGCAACTTGTTTATTTCGCCAGCTGGAACAGTTCCGTTCTGTACAGTGAAGTCATAACCAAGAGCATTTACAAATGTAGCTAACTCCTCGATTCTGTCAGGGTTTGGCACGTCGTGAATACGGTAGACAAAAGCTAGTTCTCGATCTTCTTTCTTGGCTTTCTTGTTTATATAAGTTGCAACTTCACGGTTTGCCAGCAACATAAAGTCTTCAATCATCAACATCGTTTCGGTACGGTGCTTTTTGTATACGCGGACTGGCGCTCCGCGTTCGTCGAGTTCAAATTTTACTTCAGGTTGCTCAAAAGCAATTGCTCCGTTTTGATAGCGTTTTTTGCGCAATTGGCGAGAGAGGGTAAGCATTGCTGTTAGTTCCTCGAAGTATTCTCCGTTTCCGTCATTAAGTACTTGTTGAGCGTCCTCATAAGAAAAGCGCTTGTCTGAATGAATGATAGTTTGTCCGTACCAAGCTGACTGAATTTCAGCTTGACTGTTAAGCTCAAAAATAGCTGAGAAGGCGAGCCTGTCTTCATTTGGTCGCAGGGAACAGAGGTCGTTTGAGAGTATTTCTGGAAGCATTGGAATTACGCGGTCGACAAGATAGATACTTGTGCCTCGTTCTTGCGCTTCATCGTCAAGTGATTCGCCCTCGCGCACGTAATGCGAAACATCAGCAATGTGAATACCAACCTCGGTATTTCCATTCTCTAGCTTTTTAACCGACAAAGCATCATCAAAGTCTTTAGCGTCGGCCGGGTCTATGGTCATGGTCGGTGTGCCTCTAACATCTCTTCGTTTGGGGTCGTTGATCGCGTCGGCAAAGATTTGGTCTTTTGTGTCGTGCAGTTTTTGAGCAGCTTCTTGCACCGCTTCAGGGAAGTCTTGTGCAAATCCGCCAGAACGAATGATTGCCTGCATTTCAGTTTCGTGATCACCGGCTCGTCCGAGAGTCTCGATGATCTTTGCTTGCGGCTCTTGTTTTGCGTCAATCCATTTTGATAATTCAACAGCAACTTTCATTTCTAAGTCATTAGCAGTTGCGTCGGGTAGTAGTGGTCGAATGTGAATACGACGATTGTCAGGATGCAAATATACAATTGACTGTCCGTTTTCATCCTTCACAATATTGTCGTTGCGGTCAGTTTTGTTGCGCACTGTGCCGATTAACTCCCGGTGTGCTTTTTTTAATACAGCCGTTACGTGGCCAGTTTGTCGCTCATTTTCTACTTTTTTGTTTAGTTCGATAGTAACAGTATCGCCATCGAGCGCGAAGCCTAGGGCTTCGCGCTCGATAACAATGTCTTCCTCAAAACCTTCCACGACCACAAAGCCAGTGCCTTTGCCGCGTACCATGATTGTTCCTTCATGCGTATTATTCATGGGCGAAGTGTAACACAAACAGGTGATATTTCTATAGCTAAAATGCTACCAATTTACATTTTGTATCTATACGTATCTACTTACAATATGCAGATTATTTCTAGCAAAGAGAATCATAGGTATTATAAATTAATACTAAAAAAGTTTAGCAGAAGTTTATCTCAAGTTAAAAGACGTGTTTTACTTCTACTTCAACAGAGTAAGTTTAAAGCTCAAGTCAGCAAAGAAGTCATTGTAAAGATCGTTTTATTGTAGGCTAAGTGTTGTTATTTTATTTTACCTATTGACCTTTTGGTTCAGTTTGGTATGCTACCGCCACTATGTTAATGATGCGTTTACAACGAGTTGGCCGCCGCAACGATCCTTCTTACAGGATTGTGGTAACTAACAAAAGAACTGGCCCAAAAAGCAACAAGCACGTCGATCGAATTGGATCTTATAATCCTAAGATGAATCACGTGCAGATTGATGCTGACAAGGCAAAAGATTGGTTGAGTAAAGGAGTTCAGCCTTCTGACACTTTGCACAATCTTTTGATTAGTCAAAAAGTGATTGAAGGTAAGAAAATTAATGTTCTGCCTCGCAAGTCTCCGATTATCGATGAAGAAGCAATAAAGAAGGCTGAAGAGGAAGCAGCTGCAAAAGCAGAAGCTGAAGCAAAAAAAGCAGAGGATGAAGCCAAAGCAGCAGAAGCTCCGGCTGAAGAGGTAGAAGCTGAAGCTGAACAAGCGACTGAAACTGAGGAAGCTCCTACTGCAGAAGCAGAAGTAGAAACAACAGACGAAGCTAAAGCAGACGAAGAAGAAAAGTAGTTTGTTTTTAGGTTAGAAAGGACAAAAGAGGCGCGCCCGTAGGGCGCGCCTCTTTTGTCATTTCTCCGAGCGACACTCATTCAGAACAAGGCTGAACTAAAACCAATGCAGGTAAATCAAGCTATAAGAATCGCTCTGCAAGTAAAGACTATTCCATTCGAATGGAATAGTTTCTGATGTTCTGCACGTTTTTGTGTTGACTCGACCTCGTAACTCTCGTATGCTTAAGAAAGCACGTTGATATGTTTGAACATGTTACACGATTGCTTAACAGTATAGTTTAATTGTCATATGGATACGCACGAAGACAAGCAATTTCTAGAAACATTAGTAAAATCTCTAGTAGACCACCCAGAAGTAGTGGTGGTGAACCGCACGGTTGATGAGATGGGAGTATTGCTCACATTGGATGTGCATGCTGATGACATGGGAAAGATTATCGGTCGTAGTGGTAATACTGCCAAAGCGATTCGTACTCTTTTGCGAGTAGTTGGAATGAAAAACGACGCACGGGTGAACTTAAAGATAAATGAACCAGAAGGCGGCAAAGGAATGAACGGAGAAATGTCTGAAGTAATGAAAGAAGACAATCCGGCAGTGGAAGAGCCCAAGTCCCTAGACCAAGCCATCGACGACCTCAAAATTTAGTGCTGGAAAATTTCTTCGTTGCGCTGCAAAATTTTTCGGTCAACGTACAAACCAGTACGTCTCCCTCAAAATTTTTTGCGCGCCTCGAAATTTCCTCAACATAAATCTTGAGGAGACTAGTTTGGAATGATTGGTCTTGCATTTGACACGGTTGGAGACTTTCAAATTATTCAAAAGAAAACTGAAATCAACACGGCGCCTTTAGGTGTCGTGTTGTTTTTATGCTAGGATTTTTGTATGCATTTTCACGTTATTACACTTTTACCCGAAGTCTGCCAAACATACACCGACGCTAGTGTGCTTGGGCGTGCTCAAAAAACTGAGAAAGGGAAGGGGGCAAAGCAGCGCGGAAAGAAGATTTCTGTAAGCTATTACAATCCACGCGACTTCACCAAAGACAAGCATCGCAAAGTCGACGACAAGCCCTATGGCGGCGGACCGGGGATGGTGATGAAAGCCGAGCCAATTCTTAAAGCTTGGCAAAAAGCCGTCGGACGTAAGAAAGAAGCGCTGGCAGCAAAGAAAGTAAAAACTCTCATTATGTCGCCACGAGGCAAAGAGTTTACTCAAGACTTAGCAAAAAAGTACGCTAAGCAATACGATCATTTAGTGCTTATTTCTGGACGCTATGAAGGAATTGATGCGCGTGTTCAGAAAGCCCTTAACGCCGAAGAAGTTTCGGTCGGGGATTATGTTTTAACCGGCGGAGAATTGCCTGCGCTCACAATCATTGATTCCACCTCAAGACAGATAGAAGGCGTCCTCGGAGATCACGATTCACTCGAAGACGAACGAGCAACGACAGGCGAAACATACACGCGCCCAGAAGTGATCGAACACAAAAAGAAAAAGCTTAAAGTGCCAGCGGTTTTTCTCGGCGGTAATCATGCGGAGATAGAGAAACGTCGTCAAAATATAAAGTAGTCATTTTTGACTAGAGGGTAAAAATTAGATACTTGAAGGTTTGAAGGCCTTTATTTGATCATATTTATAAAATATAAACTTAGTTGTTTAATTATATCCTTGCGCATGTGCAATATATCTGTATAATTGCCTCCACAAACGCAGTGATGCGATCTCGAGTGAGTTATGGTGGTGAGATTATCATAGTGCGGAGGTAAAACATGTCGTGATGTTTTTATTCATTAGATAATACAAGTTTAATAGAAATGCGAAAGCGCTAGGGCGTGGTTTTGTGTTTTCAGTTTGTATGTCTAGTTGTTTAAGGTGGTGAGCGCAGCTCATCAGTTTAAACAGCAAACTTTAATAAGTTTCAAAAGCTATGAGCAAAACAGAAGTTTCGATCGGACACTTGCCGCAACGACGTTTTGAAAAAGCGGCTGCACCGCGCATTCCGTTGCCCGATTTGATCGAGCCGCAACGTGAATCGTTTAAGTGGTTTGTAGAAACAGCACTGAAGGATATCTTCAAGGAGTTTTCACCGATTGCTGACTATTCAGACAAGAAGTTTGAATTACAGTTTAAAAAATACGAACTCGGGGAACCAAAGTATTCACCAGAATTTGCTAAAGAAACACGTCGTACTTACGAAGCTCCACTTCGAGCGACTGTTATTCTTAAGAACAAAACTTTTGAAAGCGAGAAAACTCAAGAGATTTTCATGACCGACATTCCGGTTATGACTGACAACGGTACGTTTATCATAAACGGCGTTGAGCGAGTTATTGTGCCTCAGTTGGCGCGTAGTTACGGAATCTTTTTCACTGCTCAAGATGTGAAAGGTAGCACTTGTTTTGGTGCCAAGATTATTCCAGCCCGCGGTGCTTGGATTGAGCTTGAGTCAGACAACCAAGGTCTCATCTACGTAAAGATAGACCGCAAAAAGAAATTCTTAGTAACATCACTACTGCGCGCGCTCGGCGCAGAGGATGAGAAGGCTATGCTTAAACTCGTTAAGGGAGTTGAGCGTGGCGAAGAATACATCAAGGCAGCTCTTGAAGCTGATCCGGCAAAAACTACAGATGATTCTTACTTAGAAATCTACAAGCGTCTGCGTGACGGAGATTTGGCTACTATTGATAACGCTAAGGATTTTGTAAATTCTATCTTTTCTCCTGAACGTTACGACCTTTCAGAAATTGGACGGTGGCACTTCAACGGTCGTTACGGTATGCCAAACGACGATAAGTCGATTCAGAAGCGTACTATCGACATTGGCGACGTACAGCTAATCTTGAAACAAATCATTGAATCAAACCACGACGTAACTGCTTTGCCTGACGATATCGACCACCTTGGTTTCCGTCGCGTGCGTTACTTTGGTGAGATGTTGACTCAGCGTGTTCGAGTCGGAATGACACGTATGAAGCGTAATATTCAGGATCGAATGAGTACTATCGAAGCAGAAACTTCTCTGCCGATGCAAATCATCAACCCGCGTCCACTACAAGCTGCGATTAAAGAGTTTTTCACCACCAACCAACTTTCGCAGTTTTCTCAACAGCAGAACATTCTGTCTGAGGTAGAGCACCTTCGTACTCTTTCAGCGCTTGGTCCGGGAGGTCTTACTCGTGAGCGAGCTGGCTTTGAAGTGCGTGACGTTCACCCGAGTCACTACGGACGACTTTGCCCAATTCAAACTCCAGAAGGTCCAAACATCGGTTTGATCTTGCGTCTTGCGATGTATTCTAGAGTTAACCGTTTTGGTATTATCGAAACGCCTTATATGAAGGTAAATAAGGGTAAGCTGACGGACGAAGTTACTTATATGAATGCTCATGAAGAAGAGCAGCATACTATTGCCCACGCCGCGATTGAGATTGAAGACAAGGTAAAGATTAAGCCAGAATTTCTAGAAGCACGACACAAAGGAGGACCAAAGATCGTTTCTCGAGATGAGATTGATTACATTGATATTGCTACCAATCAGCCTTTCTCAGTTGCGACATCAATGATTCCTTTCTTGAACCACGACGATGCTAACCGTACTCTGATGGGAAGTAACATGCAGAAACAGTCGACACCTTGTATCGTGCAGGAGGCGCCGATTGTTGCTACTGGAGTAGAAGGAATTGTAGCGCGTGACGTTGGTCGTGTGCTCTATGCCAGAGAGGCTGGAGAAGTAGTTGAAGTAGATGCTCAAATGATTGTTGTGAAGAAGAAAGACGGCAAGACAGACGAATATCCACTTACTCAACTGCAACGCACAAACGATTTCTCAGCTTTCTACCATCGACCGGCAGTATCGCTTGGGCAAAAAGTTCAACGTGGTGATTTGCTGGCTGATACATCTGCTACTGACAACGGCCAGATTGCCGTTGGGCAAAACGCTATGGTGGCATTCATGAGTTGGCGCGGAGCTAACTACGAAGATGCGATTATTATTTCAGAAAGACTAGTAAAGCAAGCAAAATTCTCAACTATTCACCTCGACGAACTTGATGTTGCCGTGCGCGACACCAAGCTTGGTCCAGAAGTTACTACTCCAGATATTCCAAACGTGTCTGAACTCAAGCTGCGTAACCTAGACGAAACAGGTGTGATCCGAATCGGAGCAGAAGTGAGGTCGGGTGATATCCTCGTTGGTAAAGTTACTCCAAAAGGTGAAACTCAACTTACTCCAGAAGAGCGATTACTCCGAAGTATATTTGGTGAGAAAGCTAAGGATGTAAAAGACACATCACTGCGACTAGAGGCTGGAAAGCGTGGTCGAGTAATTGGAGTAAAAATCTTCTCACGAGAAAACGGAGACAATCTAGAAAGCGGCGTTATCAAGCGTATTCACATTACTGTGGCGCAGGTACGAAACATTTCAGTTGGAGATAAGCTGGCTGGTCGTCATGGAAACAAGGGTGTTATTTCACGCATTCTGCCTGAAGAAGACATGCCTTACACAGAAGATGGTAAGCCGGTAGATGTTCTGCTTACACCACTTGGTGTACCTAGTCGTATGAACCTTGGTCAGATTTTGGAGCTTCACCTTGGAATGGCGGCTGATTCACTTGGCTATCAAGCGATCGTTCCTCCATTTGCTGGAGCATCAGAAGATGATGTTAAAGCAGAGCTGAAAGAAGCCGGTTTGCCGGAAGACGGAAAGATTCAACTGCGCGACGGTCTGACTGGAGAAGAATTTGCCCAGAAGACAGCGGTTGGATTTATGTACATCTTGAAGCTTCACCACATGGTGGAAGACAAAATTCACATGCGTTCAATTGGTCCGTACTCGCTTATTACTCAGCAGCCACTCGGCGGAAAGGCGCAGATCGGCGGTCAGCGATTCGGAGAGATGGAAGTGTGGGCGCTCCTTGGTTATGGTGCTGCCTATACTTTGCGAGAAATGCTCACAATTAAGTCTGATGATATTGTCGGACGTTCAGCCGCTTTTGATGCGATTGTACGCGGTGAAAGGATTTCACATCCACATACGCCAGCATCGTTTAACGTGATGCTAAATCAGCTTCGTGGACTCTCTCTCGATGTTACTTTGGAAAAAGAAGAAGTGCGACGCAATTATAAAAATAACGCTGCATAAGCCTCTCTTGTATGTCTAACGAAACAACAAACAAAAAGTCAGATTTCAAAAAGCCAGCACCGACGCCAAATAACTACACTTCTGTGGGTATTAAAATTGCGTCGCCTGAGCAGGTGCTCGAGTGGTCATGGGGAGAAGTAACAAAGCCAGAAACCATCAATTACCGTACGCAACGACCAGAAAAGCACGGTCTTTTCGATGAACGTATTTTTGGTCCGGCAGAAGACTACGAATGTAGTTGTAAGAAGTACCGCGGTATTCGTTACAAGGGAATTACTTGTGAAAAGTGTGGAGTTGAGATTACTCGCGCTATTGTGCGTCGTGACCGTATGGGTCACATCGATCTTTGTGTGCCAGTGTCTCACATCTGGTTCTTGCGCGGTGTGCCAAGTCGAATTGCGATGATTCTTGGTATCACAGCTTCTTCAGTTGAAAAGGTAATTTACTTTGCTGGTTACATTGTGACTAAAGTATCAGAGCAAGACCGAGTGCGTATTTTGCATGATCTCGACAGCGAGTTTAAGCTTAAAATGAAAGAGCTCAAAAATGATGATGCTCGTGCTGCACTGAAGACACGAATGACTGAGGTTAAAAAAGAAGTTGAAAGTATTAAGCAAGGAACAGTGCTCGACGAAGCTCACTTCCATAAATTCTCTATCAAATACAGTACTTTGTTTGAAGCGCGTATTGGTGCTGAAGCAATCTTTGATCTGTTCAAAGAAATTAATTTGGCTGAATTGGTTGAAAAACTAGAAGATCGTTACACCGAAGCGGGAGCGATGGAGCGAGCAAAGATTGACAAGCGACTTGCTCTGATTCGAGGGATGCTGCAAGCTGGAGTGAAACCAGAATGGCTTTTCCTTACTCGTATTCCAGTGATTCCACCAGCGATTCGTCCGATGGTTGCGCTTGAAGGTGGGCGACACGCGTCTTCTGATCTTAACGACCTTTACAGGCGGGTAATCAACCGTAACAATCGTCTTAAGAAACTGATTGATATTCAAGCACCTGACGTAATCTTGCGTAACGAGAAGCGTATTATGCAAGAAGCTGTCGACGCTCTGATCGACAACAGTATTCGACACGGTGGCGGAGCGTATTCATCTATGAGCTCAGCGCAACGTCGTCCGCTTAAGTCATTGTCTGATTACCTCAAGAGCAAGCAGGGTTATTTCCGTCAAAACTTGCTTGGTAAGCGAGTGGACTACTCTGGACGTTCTGTGATTGTTATCGGACCTGAGCTTGCTCTCGATGAATGTGGTTTGCCTAAACACATGGCTCTGGAACTTTTCCGACCGTTTGTGATTGCGCAATTGCTCGAACAAGAATTGGCTTACAACATCCGCGGTGCTGGACGATTGATTGAAGACGGAGTGCCAGAAGTATGGGCGATTCTAGAAGATGTGATCGAAAATCGGCACGTATTGCTTAACCGAGCTCCGACACTTCACCGTCAAGGTATTCAAGCCTTCCGTCCAGTTTTGATTGAAGGAAATGCGATTCAGGTTCATCCGCTCGTATGTAAAGCGTTTAACGCCGACTTCGATGGAGACCAGATGGCTGTTCACGTACCACTTTCTGATGAAGCTCAGCTTGAAGCGCGCGAGTTCATTTCTGCCAACAAAAACATCCTTAAGCCAGGCTCGAGTGAACCAGTGGTGTCAGAAGGATTTATGGATATTGCCCTTGGTGCATTCTGGATGACAAAGATTTCTGAAGGAGCACTCGGTGAAGGAAAGTACTTTAGTTCACCAAACGATGCTATTAACGCGTATGATTATGGAGTAGTTGATCTGCGGGCTGTAATAAAGGTTTTGGCTACAGACTCAGCTAAGTATTCTCAGTTTGAAGGAGGATTGTTTGAGACTACGGTTGGACGACTGCTTTTCAACGCAGTTTTGCCGAGTGACCACGCGTTTGTAAACGAACAATTGGGACAGCGTGAATTGTTTGCCATTATCATTGATTTGATCGACGAACAAGGAACTGAGATTGTGCCTGAGATCGTTGACAAGATTAAGAGCAACGGATTCAAATATGCAACAATTTCAGGTGTGACTTGGGGAATTGACGATGTGGTTGTGCCAGAAGGCAAAGCTAAGGTCATTGAAGGTGCTAGAGAGACAGAGCGTGAAGTTATGGAGAACTATGAGCAAGGTTTGCTTTCTCGCGGTGAACGTCGTCGAATGATTGTTGAAATTTGGCACAAAGCCAAGAGTGATATTGAGGAATTGATCCCACTAGACATGAATGAAGACGGATCAGCTTACACTATGTGGAAGTCAGGTGCTCGAGGTAGTATCAGACAAATTTCTCAGATGGTTGGTATGAAAGGTTTGATTGTAAACACTCGGGGTGAAACAATTGAGACTCCGGTCATGTCTTCTTTCAAAGAGGGTCTTACTCCGCTTGAATACTTCAACACTACTCACGGTTCTAGAAAAGGTCTAGCCGATACTGCGCTTCAGACTGCGAAGGCTGGTTACCTTACAAGACGACTTTTCGTGGTAGCGCAAGATGCGATCATTACGGAATCTGACTGTAAAACAAAGGCTGGTACAAATGTTAGTCGTGTTTCTGCTTCAGGAATTGAGATTGCTTTCTCAAAGGCGATTAAAGGACGTATTTTGTCTGAAGATGCTGTCGACAAGAAAGATAACGTTATCTTCAAGAAAGGACACATGCTTTCACGACGTGATGCAATTGCGGTTGAAGAAACTACTTGTGAGAGCGTTTCAGTACGTTCTCCAATGACTTGTGATACTCTCCGCGGTGTTTGTCAGCAGTGTTATGGAATTGACCTTACTACAAACAGCTTGATTGATATCGGTGAAGCAGTAGGAACAATTGCAGCACAGGCGATTGGAGAACCGGGAACTCAGCTTACTATGAACACTAAGCACGCCGGAGGTGCAGCGTCAGCCGGAGGAGACGTAACCTCAGGTTTGCCCCGTGTTGAGGAGGTATTTGAAAAACGAATTCCAAAGGTGCCAGCAGTTATTTCTAAGTACAAAGGCTTGGTGACTGCAGTGCGTACAGAAGGTAGGTCAAAAGTTATTGTTGTGACTCCTGACATGACAGCTGAAGGTGCGCCGAAGAAAAAAGATGCAGTTGAATACGAGGTTGATTATCGTCGATCAGTTTCAGTAAGTAAGGGTGATGATGTTATTCCTGGACAACTCTTGACTGATGGCTCTGCCACACTGCCAGACCTGTTTAAGTTCGGCGGTCGTGAAGTTACTCAGGATTATATTATTTCTGAAGTTAACAAAATTTACGAGCTGCAAGGTGTGACAATTGCTCGTAAGCACCTTGAGCTTATTGTGAAGCAGATGATGTCACGACTTAAGATTACTGAAGGAGGCGATAGTAGGTTTACAAAGGGTGAAGTTATCGAAGAGTGGGTAGTCGAAGAAGAAAACGCAAAACTCAAAGCTGAAGGTAAAACTGGAGCAAAGGGTGATCGACTCATTCTTGGAATTACAGAAACATCTCTCACACGAAGGAGTTTCCTCTCGGCTGCTTCTTTCCAGAACACAACTCGCGTTTTGATCAACGCTGCAGTGAAGGGAAGTCGCGATGAGCTGGCTGGTTTGATGGAAAACGTTATCATCGGAAAACTAATTCCTGCCGGTTCTGGATTTGAAGGGAGTAAGAAGTACGAGATGATTAAAGATCTCCAAGACAGAATGAATTAATCTATTCTGTTTAAACACCTATTGGTTTGTTAAATAAAAAAGCGCGCCAGAAGGCGCG